>DATIBS010000138.1:0-73617 GCA_035457305.1 Gemmatimonadales bacterium | reverse complement strand
CCGCCTCCGCCGCGAGGCGGTGGGCCCGGGCGCGCGCGTACGCCAGGCCGCCGGCCCGGTCCACGGCGCCGATCACCTCCGCGATCAGCGCGTCCGCCGGCTCGGGCGCGGCCATCAGCGCCTCGACCGTCCCGCGTTCCGCCGGCGTCATCCGCGGCAGGGCGGCGATGAGCGGGAGCGTGACCTTGTGCTCCCGCAGGTCGGCCCCGGTGGGCTTGCCCGTCACGGCTTCGTCCTCCGTGTAGTCGATCAGGTCGTCCACGATCTGGAACGCCATCCCCAGGCGCTCGCCGAAGCGGCGGAGCGCCGCCCGCTCGCCGGCCGCCGCGCGCAGCGCCCCCACCTCGGTGGACGCCGAGAGCAGGGACGCGGTCTTCGACCGGATGAGCAGGTCGTACTGCTCCTCGGTGAAGAGCAGCCGGTCGTGCGCCAGCAGCTGGCGCATCTCGCCCACCGTCATCTCGTTGGTGACCCGGCCCAGCACGCGGAGCGGCTCCAGGTCGTCGAGCCGGACCAGCTCGACCACCGCGCGCGAGTAGAGGTAGTCGCCCATGATCACGGAGACCTGGTGGCTGAAGAGCGAGTTGATCGTCGGCATCCCGCGCCGCAGCACCGAGTGGTCCACCGAGTCGTCGTGGACCAGCGTGGCCACGTGGATCAGCTCGAGCACGGCGGCGAGCGTCACCGCCCGGTCCTCGTGGCGGCCGGTGGCCTCGTCGGCCAGCAGCATCAGCGTCGGGCGGAACAGCTTCCCCTGGGTCTGCAGCAGGTGGGAGTTCACCTCCGCGATCAGCCCGAAGTCGGCCTCCACGATCCGCTTGATCTCTCCCGGCACCCGGGCGAGGCGCGCGGCGACCGGCGCCTGGAGGTCGGCCAGCGAGACCGACGCGGCCGGCGACGTCATGCGCCCCCGCGCGCGAGCCGGCCGAGCCGCTCGTTCAGGTCCCGGAATCCGATGTCCACCGCGAGCGCCCGCTGGTAGTGCTGCACCGCCTCCGCCCCGCGCCCCTGCTCCTCCTCCGACCGGCCGAGCCAGTAGAGCAGGCCGATCTTCTCGTCGTCGGCGCCGGGCAGGGTCTCCACGGCGCGCCGGAGGATCGCCCCCGCCACCGGGAACTGGCCCTTCTCGAAGAAGCAGCCGCCCAGGGCCTCCGCCGTCCGGAGCCGACCCTCCGGCGCCCGGAGCGCCTTCTGGAATTCCGCGATGGCCTCGTCGAGCAGGCCCATCTCGCGGAACGCGATCCCGAGGTCGTAGTGGGTCTGGAAATCATCCGGGGCGAGGCTCCGCTCGAGCCCGGTCTTGAACTGCTGGAGGATCTGGCGGAAATCGGCCTCCTCGTCCCCGGTCGGCTCCTCGTCCTCGACCCGGATGCGCGTGTCGGCCCTCGGCGCGGCCTCGTCCAGCACCATCGCGCCCAGGTCCACGTAGGCCTGACCACCGGCCGGCGCGGGGGCAGGCGCCCGTCCCGTGCCGGCCGGTGGCGCCACGCCCTGGCTCGCGGCAGCGCCCCCCGCCGCGCCCGCGGGCGGCGCCGCGATCGTGTCCAGCGCGGCCCTCGCCCGTTCGTTGGCCGGATCGTGCTCGAGCACCCGCCGGTAGACCGCCTCCGCCTTTTCCAGCGAGCCGACCCGGACCAGGCAGTCGGCCAGCTCGAGGTAGGCCGCGAGCAGGCGGCCGCGGTCGCCCATCCGGAACCCGAGTTCCACCCGCTTCTGGTAGAGCCGGATGCTCACCGGGTCGAGCCGGATCAGTTCGGTGAGCACGTCGCCCGCCCGGAGCCAGTCGGACGCGGCCTCGTGGCGCTCGAGGGCCAGCTCCAGCTCCTCGCGGCCCCGGTCCCGCTCCCCGGCGGCCAGGAGCGCCTCGCCCAGCGCGCGGTGGGCCTCGGCCGACTCGGGGTTGTCGAGGACCCGGTCGGTCAGCTCGTCGATGCTCGGAGGGGGAGGCGCCGGCAGGGGCTCGTACTCCGCGGCAACCGGCGCCTCCGGGGCCGCCTCGCCCAGGCCCTTCACCAGCTCCGGCCCCGGGGTTGGCTCGAGGTACTCGCCGTCGCCTGGACGCGACACCTCGAACTCACCCTCCGGCGCCGGCTCCAGCTCGATCGGCTCGCCCGCCGCCTGCTCCACCTCGAGCCCCGGCGCCGGCGGCGTCTCGGCGCCGGCGGTGAGGCTGTCGGCGACGAGGAGCCCCTCGAACCGCGGCGGTTCCGTCGCCCCGCCGCCGAGCGACACGTCGACGGCGGTGGTCTCGAGCCCGGCGAGCGGGACCGCCGCGTCGCCGTCGATCGCCACTGCCGACTCGTCCGCGCGGCCGGTCTCGATCTCGAGCGGCTCCACGTGAACGCCGGTCGCGTCGGGCCGCTGCAGCCCCTCGATGGGCTGCGGTGCCGGCCGCGCCGGCGGACCCACCCCGGTGTCGAGGAAGACCAGGCCGCCGCCGCCGCCCTCCTCCTCCATGTCCTGGATCCGGGCCCGCGCCTCCTCGGCCCCCGCGTGATCGCCGGCCCGGTCGAGCTCGTCGGCGAGATGCTCGAGCTGCGAGCGGATTTCCCCGGAGCGGGTGCCGGCGCGGAGCAGCTCGGCGAGCATCTGGCGGATGTCCGGGCTCGCGACGAACTGCGCGGCGAACTGGCGGATGGAGCCGAAGGCCTCCTCGAGCCGGCCCTGCGCGTGCATCCGCTCGAGGTACTCGAGCAGGCTCCGCTTGGCGTCGATGACGACGTTCTTGCGCGCGTGGAGCTGGGCGAGGCGAAGGTAGGTCTGGACCCGCCCCGGGTTCACCCGGAGGATCTTGCCGCAGAGCGCGATGGCGTTGTTGACGAAACCCTGGTCGGCGTACAGGTCGGCGGCGCGCTCGTACGACGCCACCGCGGCCGCGGTGTCGTTGACCCGCAGCTGCAGGTCGCCGATGCGGTTGTAGACCGTGAGGTCGGGCGCGCCGTCGGCACCGGACTCGAAGGCCTCGATGGCCCTCTGGTAGACCTCGATCGCCCGGTGCCAATCCTCCTTGAGCTCGTGCTTCCTGGCGGCGTCCTTGAGCTTCTCGAGATTCATTAGGCCGGCCGTAAGGAGCGAAAACCCCGACAGGACTTGAATTTGCAAAGATAGGCCCCGCCGGGGGGGAGGGGCAAGGCGAGCGGCGCCTAGCGCGCCTCGCCGGGATCGAGCTCGCCCCGCCGGATGGCCGTCGTCAGGCGCTCCAGGTCAGGCGCCGGGGGCCGGTCGGCCCCGAGCGGCACGACCGGGGGCTCGAGCCGGCGGAGCGCCTGGTGGAGGCGCTCCACCCCCCGGCCGGGGCGGAGCGGCCGGAGGAGCTCCAGTCCCTGCGCCGCGCAGAGGAGCTCCGCCGCCACCACCCGCTGGCCGTTCCCCAAAATCCGCGCTGTCTTCCACGCCGCGGCCATTCCCATGGGCACGAAGTCCTCCTGGTTCGCGTCGGTGGGGATCGAGCCGATGCTGGCCGGCATCGCGATGGCGCGCGACTCCGCCACCAGGGCCGCGGCCGTGATCTGGACCATCATGTAGCCGGAGGAGAGGCCGGGCTCGGCGGTGAGGAACGCGGGGAGCCCCTGGCTCAGGTCGGGGTTCACCAGCCGTTCGACCCGGCGCTCGGCGATGGCCTGGAGGGTGACGAGGGTCAGCCCCAGCACGTCCAGCGCCTGCGCCACCGGTTGCCCGTGGAAATTGCCGCCCGACACGACGCTCCCGTCGTCCAGCACCAGCGGGTTGTCGGTCGACGCGTTGAGCTCGATCGCCGCCACGCCCGCGGCGAAGGCGATCGCATCCGCGACGGCACCCAGCACCTGGGGGGCGCAGCGGAGGCTGTAGGCGTCCTGGACCCGCGGGTCGTTCTCCCGGTGCGACTCGCGAATCTCGCTCTCGGCGAGCAGCGCCCGGAGGAGTGCGGCGGCGTGCACCTGGCCCGGATGCGGCCGGGCCTCGTGGATCCGGGCGTCGAAGGGCACCGGCGTGCCGCGGAGCGCCTCGAGACTCATCGCCGCCGCGCCGACCGCGGTCCGCCAGAGCACCTTGGCGTCATGCACCAGGAGGGCGAGCATCGCCGTCTGCGCCTGGGTGCCGTTGATGAAGGCGAGGCCCTCCTTGGGCGCGAAGCGGAACGGGGAGAGGCCGGCACGCGCGAGCGCCGCCGCCGCGGGCTCGGTGCCACCGCCGGGCGCGAGCACCTCGCCCTCGCCCATGAGCGCGAGCGCGATGTGCGAGAGCGGCGCCAGGTCGCCGCTCGCACCGACACTCCCCTGCTCCGGCACGGCGGGGACGATCCCGGCGTCGAGGGCGGCCAGCACTGCCTCCGCGAGCGCCGGCCGCACCCCACTCGTGGGCCGGAGCAGGACGTTGGCGCGGAGCAGCATGGTCGCGCGCACGACGTCCGCGGGAAGCGGGGTGCCGACGCCCGCCGCATGGCTCCGCACCAGGTTCACCTGCAGCTCGTCGAGGCGGTCCGGCGCGATCAGGACGTTGGCGAGCTTGCCGAAGCCGGTGTTGATGCCGTAGATGACCCGCCCCTCCGCGAGCGCCCGGTCCACATGGGCCCGGGAGTCGGCCAGCGCCGCGAGTGCGGCCGGGGCCGCAGCAGCCCGCCCGCCCTCCCGGGCGAAGCGGACCACGTCGGGAATGGTGAGCGACTTGCCGTCCAGCAGCAGCGGAGGGGCCATGCCGGGAAGGTGGCTGGCCCGCGGGGGGAGAGACAAGGGGAGGGGGAGCAGGGAGCGGGGAGCGGGGCCACTCCCCGCCACCCGTTCCCCGTTCCCTGTTCCCCTTACTTGATCACCAGCTCCGGATTCCCCGGGTCCGACTGATAGGACCAGTCGAGGATGATGAACGTGGCGCCCACGTGGCTCACCCGGATCGCGCCGTAACTCGGGAAGGGGATGCCACGGTCGATCTCGGCCACGTAACCCCAGCCGGGCTGCGCGGCGAGCGGCGTGTTCCCGTACCCGCCGAGCGGCGCGATGTCGATGTCGGTGAGGTCGCCGATGGGGGCGTTGACGTAGGTCCGGAAGCCGACATTCGCGGCCGGCGACAGCGTCGCCACGCTCCCCGGGTCGGAGAGCACGAGGTCGGCGCCCAACGCGGTGCCCACGATCCCCAGCTCGTTCACGTCCACCTGCCCGTCGAGGTCGAGGTCCTTCCAGAAGCTGAACCCGGACTGCGGCCCGTTGGCCGCCTGGGTGAAGAGCACCACGTTCCGCGCGTCGGGCCGCGGAGTGTCGTCATCGATCGGCGACCAGAGGCTCTCGTAGCCGAGCACGTGCTGGCTCGAGACCGCGAAGCAGCGCGGCACGCCGTTCGGCAGCACGCCCACCACGAACTCGGGACTCACCGTCGTGCCCTCGAGCGCCCAGTCGGCCCCACAGAGCCCGGTGTCGAGGTTGAAGGAGGCCGAGTAGACCCGGTAGTTGGAAAACTCGGCCGGGCTTCCCAGCGCCGGCGCGTCCGACCAGAGCAGCGCCACCGCGCCATCGAGCGACACGCTCGCCAGCGTCCCCGGGGCATCGAGCGCGAGGCGTTCGTCGATCCGCACCGTGTTGCTGGCGCCGCTCTCCAGGCCGTCGATCGCCTCCGCCGTCACGTAGTAGTCGAGGTGCGGGAGGCCGGTGTCGTGGAAGCTGTTCGAGGTGGTCGTGCCCCGGAGTCCGAAGGGGTCGCCGGCGGCGCCCCGGGAGTACACCCGCCACACCGCGATGTCGGGATCGGGATCGTAATCCCAGCGGAGCAGGACCCCGGTCGGCCGGTCGTCATCGCCGTTGGGATCCACCACATAGGTCAGGTTTTCGGGCGGGGCCACCCCGTTGCCGGGGCCGACGTAGAGGTCGTCATCGTCGCAGGCGGCGAGCAGGGCCGCGAGGCCGAGCACCAGCAGGCGGGCGCGCATCGAGAAGGATCCGGTGAAGGGGTTCAGGCGCAGGCGAGGCAGAGACCGTGCCATGGGTGCGCTGCACCTATCTTGTTGTGCTGCAATGGCTTCGCGAGTCCGCCCGGGTCGCCGGGCCGTCCTCCGCGAGGGACGCCCCCACCCTCAGTCCACGATCGAGGTCTGGTTGTAGTCCACCTTCACGTCGGGCAGGTGGATCAGCGCGATGGCGAAGACCAGGGAGAAGTTGCCGTTCGCGTTCCGGACGAAGTCGAAGGTCGCGCGCCAGTCGTGCAGGTCGCGCTCGAGCCGGAGGACGTTCGATTCGAACTCGCTCTGCGCCACGTTGTACTGCGACGACCACGACACTGCCCAGAACGGCGTCGGGGAGAACGCGGTCGAGAAGCGGAGGTTCTGCTGGTCGGCTACGCCCGTCGTCGCGCCGTCCCGCGCCCGGGCCAGGGTGTAGGTGACGTTGGCGGTGAACTGGCGCTGGCGACCGAGTTCCTGGTCGTCGGTGTTGAAGATGGGCGTATCGCCCCGCCGCCGGCCGCGGTCGGCGGTCCAGGTCGGCAGGTCCTCCTCCCCCGCGCCCGGGCCGCCTCCCTTCCCCAGGCCGAACGCCCCGAGGATGCGACGGATGGTGGCGCCGGAGAAGGCGAAGCTCGTCGTGAGGCTCGAGAGGAAGGGGTCGAACGATGCCGTGTCCGACCCGACCGCCCCGTCCCAGAGGTCGTGGGTGAGGCTCAGGCTGAAGCCCGGGAGCAGGTCGCTCTGCAACGTGTTGGTGAGGGACGGCGTCACCCAGCCGCTCCGGCCCGGCTGCTTGGCCTGCTCGAAGTCGTAGGCGAGGGCGCTGGTCGTGATGCCGAGCACCCGGAACTTGGGGAGGTTGGCGGGGTCGGTCGTGGTGTCGCCGGGGGCCGGGCGCCGCTTCGCCTCGAGGTTCTGCGCGAGGCCGATGCTCAGGGTGCGGGTCGGGTCGCTCCGGAGCCGGAGCGGCTGTCCCGGGGTGGCGATGGCGCGCGCGTACTCCTCCGGGATGTCGGCCGCCGGCGCGAGGCGGAAGCTGACCAGCGGCGACACGCTGTGCCGCAGGCGCTGCACCGGGCCGAAGCCGCCGAAGAACCCGAAGAAGGTGGGGGAGGCGTTGAAGTCGAGCGAGAAGCGCTTGCCCTGCACCGCCCAGTCGCCCGCGGTGCGGCGGTTCCGGAGCGCGAACGGGCCCGAGGTGACGTTGGTGACCCCGAGCACCGGCTGGATCTTCCAGCTCCGGCGGAGGAGGAGCGGCAGGTTGAGGCCGGTCTGCCAGTCCAGCGCGGTGCTGAAGTCGCCGGTGACCACCCGGTCCACCGTGATCGAGTCGGTCGGGTCCGGCGTGGACTCGTCGGGGAGCCGGAGCGACTCGGTGACGCGGCCCTCGATCGACTGGTCCACCCAGCTCACGCTGTTGGACCAGTTGAAGCTGCCGAGCCGGACCGGGGTCCCGACCCGCAGCGAGATCGTGGTCCGGTCCTGCTGGGGAATGACGGAGTCGATCCCGCCGCCGGGTGCCGGCACCACGAGGGCCGAGAGGGGGGTGTTGAGTGCCTGGTCCACCGCGAAGCTGGCGGTCGGGGACCAGGTGAGGCTCCGCCCGAGGTCGAGCGGCTTCGGGCTCACCGACACCGACGGGAACTGCTGGGTGACGCTGCCGTCGGTGAGCGACTGCCGCCGGTTCCCGCCGATCGCCACCGAGCCCCAGGCGAACCGCCGGGTGAAGTTGAGCTGGCTGGTGATCTGCTGGGTGTTGAGCAGCGGATCGATCGCGTTGCGGTTGGCGATCCGCGTGTCGGTGGCGTAGTCGAGGTTGAGGTTGAGGGTGGTGCGGATGTCGAAGGTCTGGCGGTGGTTCCACCGGATCCGGTTGGAGCGCCCGCCCTCGGCCTCGTTCTGGGTGGCGTACTCGAGCGAGCCGTCGAGGAACCGGTCCAGCCACCGGTACCCGGCCCGCAGGCCGACCTGGGTGAACCGGTTGGCGTACCAGTCCAGCCGGCCGGTCACGTCGACGTAGTCGGACGGCGCCCAGTAGTAGCCGACGTTCGTGATCTGGCGGTTGTATCCCCCCGAGGGGCGGACGATGTCGTTGATCCCGAACTGGGGCACCAGGATGCCCGAGTGCCGCCCCGGCCGCATGTCCTGGAACACGAAGGGCAGCCAGAGCACCGGGACGTCCTGCACGTAGAGGGTGGCGGGGCGCGCCACCAGCACCGACTTCGACACCCACTTCACCTCCCGGGCGGCGAAGTGGTAGTGCGCCACCGGGAGGTCGCAGCTGGTGATGCCGCTGCCCCCGGCGAACAGCCGGCTCGACGACGAGTCCTGGGCGACGTTGCCCCGGAGGAACCAGGCGGTGCCCGCCTCGTTGAAGCTGGTGAGCGCCGAATCCACCACCCCCCGGCGCTTGCATGTGTCATAGTGGAGGCGGACCCCGGCCAGGACGTTCTGCTGGTCGAAGAGCCGGGGGCTCCCCTCCGCCTGGAGCGCGCAGGAGGCCTCCTCGTACTCGATCCGGTCCGCCTCGAGGATGGCGGTTCCCCGCTCGGCGAGCGCTGCCCCGCTGAGCCGGAGCCGCCGATCGGCCGCGAGGAAACTCGCCGTGTCGCCGTGGTAGCGGGTCACCTCGTAGCCCGCGCGCCGGAGGAGGCGCTCGATGATCGAGTCGGCGGGCGCGAACTGGCGGGTCGGCCCCGACGGCAGCCCGACGCGGCGCTGCTTCGCCGAGTCGGCCGCGGCCTGCCGCGCCGCGCGCACCCGGCGGAGGCTGTCGGACAGCGTGTCCTGGGCGCCGGGTGCCGGCCGGCCGGGCGGGGGGCGGACCGGCTGCTGGGCTTGGGCGGCGGGCGCGAGCAGCGCCGCGACGAGGAGCAGTGCGGCCGTCGCGGCCGCGGCGCGGCGGCGCCGCCGGTCGATCACCACGGCGCACCAGTAGCCGACCTCGTAGAGCAGCACCAGCGGCAGCGTCATCACCACCATCGTGACGATGTCGCCGCCCGGGCTCAGCACCGCCCCGGCGATGAACGCGAGCACCAGGGCCGCGCGCCGGAAGCGGGCCAGCCGCTCCGGCGTGGCCACCCCCAGGACGGCGAGGATCCCGATCAGGAGCGGCAGCTCGAACGAGAGGCCCAGCGCGAGCACGATCTGGATCACGAAGCCGAAGTACTTCTCGTACGTGATCATCGTGGCCAGCGACTCAGTCTGGAAGCTGAAGAGCACCGCGAGCGCCTGGGGCACGACGAACCGGAAGCCGAGGGCGGCCCCGATGAGGAAGAGCCCGCTGCCGGTGAAGAGTGCGGGCAGGATGGCCCGCTTCTCCCGGTCGTAGAGGCCGGGCGCCACGAAGGCCCAGACCTGCCAGAGGATGACCGGCGCGGCGAGGATCAGCCCCACCACGAAGGCGAGCTTGAGGACGATGAGGAAGGGGTCGGTGGGGCTCAGGACGACGAGCTTGCCGTCCGGGAGGTAGGGCGCGATGGGCACCTTGAGCAGCGCCACCAGCTGGAAGCGCTGCACCACCCACCACCCGACGGCGATCCCCGCGGCGAGCGCGACCAGGCTCCGCAGGATCCGGCCGCGGAGCTCCTCGAGGTGGTCGAGGAACGGCATCTCGCCGCGGGGACCGGTCATCGGAACGCGGCGCGGGGGGGCGGGGCGCCGGCCTAGCGGCCGAGCGCCCGCAGCCGGTCGCGCGCCAGGGCGGCCTCGTCGGCGCTCGGGTACCGGTCCACCACCTGCTGGTAGGCCTGGCGGGCCGCGGCCGTATCCCGCCGCTGCTCTGCCAGCAGCCCGAGCTTGTACAGCGCCGCCGGCGCCCGGGTCGAGCGTGGATGCTCCTGCACCACCCGTCGGTAGTACGCGGCGGCCGAGTCGGGCGCCTCCCCGGCGAAGCTCTCGCCGATGAAGTACACCGCGTCGGCGGCCTCCGGGGCGGACGGGTACTGGTCGAGCAGCTGACGGAAGCCCATCCGCGCCGTGGCCGTCCCGCCGCTCCGGAGCTGCTGGAGCGAGGCCTCGTACATCTGCGCCGCCGATGGGCCCGCCGCCCCCGCCGCCGGGGCCCCCGCCGGCGCGGCGAGCTGCTGGCCCCGGGCCTCGAGGTCGCCCCGCAGCTCGGCCAGCCGCCGCTGGCTCTGGCCGGTGAGCTCCTGCACCTGCATCAGCTGCTGCTGCACCCCGTAGAGGTCGCGGCTCATGTCGCCGCGGAACGCGGTGAGCGCCCGCTGGCTCGCCGCGACGGTGTCGAGCAGCTGGCGCTGGAGCGCCAGCAGCTCGGTCACCTGCCGCGCGCGGGCCGAGTCCTGCCGGGCCGTCTCCTCCTGCAGGGCGGCGATGCGGGCCTCGACCCGGTCCACGTCGCTCCGCAGGGCGCAGCCGCCGACGGCCACCAGCGCCGCCGGCAGCAGGAACGCCGCGCGCCGCACGGTCAGTTCGGCGCGCGGAGGTCCGCGCCGCCGGCCGTGATCTCGAACTCGGCGCGGCGGTTCTGGGCCCACGCCCCCTCGTCCTGTCCCGCCGCGATCGGCCGCTCCTCGCCGTAGGAAACGATGTCCATCCGCGCCTCGGTGACGCCCCGGCCGGCGAGGTAGCGCTTCACCGCGGCGGCCCGCCGGTTGCCGAGCGCCAGGTTGTACTCGTCCGAGCCGCGCTCGTCGGCGTGCCCCGAGATCCGCAGCCGCACCGCGGTGTTCGCCGCGAGGATCGCCGCCTTGCGGTCGAGGATGGCCTGGTCCTCGGCCCGGATGGCGGACTGGTCGTAGTCGAAGTGCACCATGGCAGCCAGGTCGGCGGTGAGCTGCGCCCGCGCCGCCTCGGCCTCGCGGCGGAGGCGTTCCGCCTCCTCCCGGGCCCGGCGCTCGGCGTCCGCCTGGGCGGCGCGAATCGAGTCCTCGCGGGCGCGGATGGCCGCGCTGTCCACCGGGGCCGGCGCCGGGGCCGGCGCGGTCTCGGGCTGGCTCTGGCTGCACGCGCCCGCGGCCACGGCGGCGGCGAGCAGGAGGGTGAATCGGCGCATTGCTATGACTCCCGGTCGAAGGTCGAAGGTCGAAGGTCGAAGGTCAGGGCGTGCCCGCGCCCAGGCGGCGCGACCACGCCGGCAGGCGGACGGCGGCCGACGTGCGGATCTGGCGGACCCGGCCGGTCTCGATGTCCACGATCCACAGTTGGCGCTGCCCGCTGCGGTCGGAGACGAATGCCAGGTGCCGACCGTCCGGGGCCCAGGTGGGATCTTCGTTGCGCCCGGCCGAGGTGAGCTGCCGATTGCGCCGGGCCGCCACGTCGAGCAGGAAGATCTGCGGGGCGCGGTCGATCTCCCGGTGGAAGGCGACGCTCGCGCCGTCGGGCGACCACTCGGGCCCGTTGGAGGGGCCGTCCACGCCGAAGTTGAATGGCGCGAGGAGCTCCTGGTCGGTGCCGTCCGCGCTCATCGCGTAGATCTGCGGCGGGCCCGCGCGGGTGGAGACGAACGCGAGGCGCCGCCCGTCGGGCGCGAACGTCGGGGAAAGGTTATCCGCGAAGCGTCCCACGGTCAACCGACGCACACAGCATTGCGCGGCGACGTCGGCGCTGTGGAGGTCGGTGCCCCCGTCCTCGTCCGCCCGCGCGAACGCCATGGTCCGGCCGTCGGGACTGAAGGCCGCCGAGAAGGCGAGTCCGGTGGCGGTGCCCGGCACCGTCGTGCGCCCGCCGGTGAGCAGGTCGTGCACCAGGACCGCACCGGTTCCCTCGCGGAAGCGGGTGTAGGCGATTCGCCGGCCGTCCGGGGCCCAGACCGGCGACAGGATGCGCTCGCCCGCGGCGGTGACCGCCGCGAGCCCCGCCCCGTCGGCGTCCACCCGCCAGAGCCGCCCGTCGCTCCCGACGAAGGCCAGGCGGGAGGCGGCGTAGCCCGGGGTGCCCGTCACCCACCGGACCACTTCGTCGCTCAGCCGGTGCACCGCCATGCGGAAGCCGGCCGCCGACGGGTCGGGCAGCGCCGCCTCCTGTTCGTTGAGCACCTTGCCCTGCGCCAGGTCATGCAGGCGCACCCGGGCGCTCCCCGGCGCCGCCCCGCGGATCACGTCCACCCCGTACTGGGCGCCGTACACCCGGTACTGCCGGTAGTTCACGGTCGGGCCCGCCGGCGACGAGCCCGAGGGGACGCTCACCACCTCGAACCGGTCGCTGAAGTCGAGGTCCCGCGCCACGATCGCGCGAGCGGAGTCGAGCCCGGCCTGCGGCAGCACCAGGAGCGTCGGCCGGACCCCGGGATTGTAGGCGATCCCGATCCGGATCCCCTGGTCCACGGGCCGGTCCTGCGCGGCGAGCGGCACCGGGAGGCAGAGCAGGAGCGCGAGCAGCCGGCGGGTCATCGGCCACCCCGCGGCTCGAAGAAGAAGACGATCGGCAAGACGTCGGCCTCCCAGCCGTCCGGCAGCGGCCCGAAGGCCCGGTTGCTGCCGGCGGATTCGATGGCGCCCTGGGCGCTCAGGTCGAAGGTGAAGTTGCCCGACGGGGTCTTGAAGCGGACGTCGTGCACCGTCCCGTCCCGGCGGATGAGGAAGCTCACCTCGGCGGTGAGCGCCCGCCCCCCCGGCGGGCTCCAGCGGCGCAGCACCTGCGCGACGATGTTCCGGAGGTACTCCGGATAGGGGAACTGGATGCCGGGCACGCTGACGTTCGCGACGTCGCGCCCGGTGCCCGGTGTCTCCCCCGGGAGCGGCGACTCCGCGGCGGCCGGCGGGGCCTTCCGCGGCGCGTCGGCCGTGCGGTCCGAGGCGCGGGGCGTGGGCTCCCGCTCCGGCGTCCGCCGGGGCGGAACCGGCGCCGTCTTCACGGGCGTCTTCGCCGGCGCCTCGGACACGGCCGGCTCGGGGGGTGCTGCGGGGCGCTCGACCACGTCCCGTGCCCGCGCAGGCGCCGGCCGACCCGCCGGCGCGGCCACCAGCTCCACGGCGTACGTCTGCGGCATCGGTCGCGGCGGTTTCACGCCCACGATCAGCACCGCGAGCACGGCGAGGTGCGCGGCCGCCGCGCTCGCGAAGCCGGCGGCCACCTCCCACCGCGCGGGTGGGCGGCGCGCGGCGACGAGCCTCACCGCGCCTCTTCCTCCTCGGCCACGAGCCCCACGTTCTGCACTCCCGCCGTGCGGATCACGGCCAGCACCCGCACCACCTCCCCATACGCCACCCGGCTGTCGGACCGGAGATAGATCCCGGTGGGCTTCCGGGTCTCCACCAGCGACCGGAAGGTGGCCCGGAAGTCGTTGTAGCTGAACTCGGCATCGTCCACGAAGATGCGTCCGCGGCGGTCCACCGTGACCACCATCCCCTCCTTCGCCTGAAGGGGCCGGGCCTCCGCCCGGGGCAGCTCCACGTCCACCCCGCCCTGCATGATGGGCGCGGTGATCATGAAGATGATGAGGAGCACGAACGCCACGTCGATCATGGACGTGACGTTGATCTCCGCGTTGAGCGGCAGCTCGCCCCGGTCGCCCCCGAGCCCGAGCGCCATCAGATCAGGCCCTCCCGGGCCATCGACCCGATCAGCTCGTTGCCGAACCCGTCGAGCTCGCTGGTGATGCCGCGCACCCGCGCGACGAACAGGTTGTAGCCGATGACCGCCGGGATGGCCGCGAACAGGCCGGCCACGGTGGTGATCAGCGCCTCGGCCACGCCCGGGGCCACCGCGCCGATGTTCCCCGAGCCCTTCGCCGCGATCCCGATGAAGGCGTCCATCACGCCGAGCACGGTACCGAGGAGCCCGAGCAGCGGGCCGACCGAGCCGATGGTGGCCAGCGCCGCGATGTACCGATTGAGGTGGTCGCGCTCGGCGGAAATCTCCTTCCCGAGCACCATCTTGAGCGCCTCGAGCTGGGTCGGGGTGAGCGCATGGGCGCTCGCGTCGGTCTTGAGCGCCCCGGGCCGGAGCTCGCCCACGAAGTGCATCCCCTCGCGGAAGAGCCGGGTGTACGGCGAGGTCGGGAGCGACATCATCGCGTTATACCCCTCGCGGAGCGTCGTCGCCCGCTCCAGCACCCCGAAGAACCGGTTGGCCTGGGCCCGGACCCGGCGGAACTGGAGCCACTTGAGCCCGATGATGAACCAGGCGCCGAGGGAGAAGACCCCGATCACCGCCATCACGATCTTGGTCTCGACGCTCGAGTGCAGCAGCAGCTCGATCGTGGACGACGGCAGGGCCCCACCGGTCTGCAGGGTCACGCGGCCTCCCGGAACCAGGCGATGAGCGCCTCGAGGCCTTCCTCGAAGCGGTAGGCGGGGCGCCAGCCGAGCACGCGGCCGGCCTTGGCGGGATCGAGGGAGCTCCGCTGGAGTTCGCCGGCGCGGGGCGCCGCGAAGGCGAGGCGCGGCTCGCGGCCCAGCACGCCGCCCACGGCCGCCGCCAGGTCGAGCACGCTCCGCTCTCCGCCGGTCGCGATGTTGATGCCCGAGGCGTCGATCCCGTCGCCGTCCTCGAGCGTCGCCGTGCCGGCCAGCAGGTTCGCCCGGGCCACGTCCCGCACGAAGACGTAGTCCCGGGTCTGGCGGCCGTCCCCGAAGATCGTGAGCGGGTCCCCGGCGAGCAGCCGGGAGACGAAGATGGACACCACCCCGGCCTCGGACCTGGGGTCCTGGCGGGGCCCGAACACATTCGCGTAGCGGAGCGCCACCGCCTCGAACCCGTAGAGCGTCCCCAGGGCATGGAGATAATGCTCCCCCGCCAGCTTGCTCACCCCGTAGGGGGAGACCGGCTGCTTGGGCGCCGACTCGGGGGTCGGTACCTGCGCCGCCTCGCCGTAGATCACGCCCCCGCTGCTGGCGAAGACCACGCGGGGGATGCCGCCGTCCCGCGCGCCCATCAGGAGGTTCACCAGGCCGCGCAGGTTGACGTCGCAGTCCTCGTCGGGCCGCTCCACCGACACCCGCACGTCGATCTGGGCGGCCTGCAGGTTCAGCACGTCGAAGCCGCCCTCGCCCGCCGCCCGGCGCGCCTCGGGCGAGCGCACGTCGGTCTGGATGAGGCGCGCTCCGGCCGGCACCTGCTCCCGCTTGCCGCGGGAGAGGTCGTCGAGGACCGTCACCTCCCACCCCTCCCCCAGGTAGGCTTCCGCCACGTGCGAGCCGATGAAGCCCGCGCCTCCCGTCACCAGCACGCGCCTGCCCACGCGATCGCTCCTGTTCCGGGTCCCGGGGGCGGCCGCGGCCGCCAGACACGATGTCCGCGAAAAGTAGCGGGGGCCGTGACGCGCCGCACAGTGCGCATCACGGCCCCCGGCGGGCCGGCGGAGTCGGGCGGGCTCAGCTCGGGAGCTTGGCCACCTGCGTCGCCGGCGCTCCGGCCAGCACCCGCGGGAACCCGACGTCGAGCACGCGGGCGGTGGCGCTCCGCTCACCCACGCGGACCACCTGCACCAGGATCAGCTCGTCGGCCACGGTGTCGGCCTGCGGGTTGCGGTCCCGCGGAGCGCGGCGCACCTCGAAGATGTCGCCCGGTGCCACGTTGTCCTGCGACCCCCGGTCGAGGAAGAGCACCGCCTGGGTGGCGAAGAACGGGTGGCCGTCCCGGTCGGCGAGCACGGTGGCCCGGACGCCGTCGGCCACCGGCACCGCGCGCGCCTCCGGGCCCGGCCGGAACGGCTCGAGCGGCATGGTCCGGTCGCCCGGGTGGATCGCCTGGAAGACCTCCACCACTTCGGCCACCGTCTCGGGGTCGTTCACCTCCCGCACCACGGCGATGCCGGTGGGGACGATGAGGTCACCGTACCCCGGCACCCCCTCGAGCTCACGGACGAGCAGGAGCGAGTCGCCCGGCTGGTAGGCGGCATTCGAGGGCGGCTCGATCCCCACCCGGGCGTGGAGCATGATGGCCGGACCCCGGATCGCGACCGGCAGCTCGGACGGCAGGACGTTGCCGCGCACCCGGCCGAAGGAGTAATCGCGTCCCTCGGTCAGGAAGCCGGCGCTGTGGAACTCGCCCCGGCGGAGCGGGCGGTACGGCCGGTCGAGGTAGCCCTCGAGCCCGAACTGGCGATTCGCCTGGCGCCCGAAGAGCGGCGAGAGATCCACCTCGTCATACCCCTGCCCCGCGGCAGCCTCCCCCGCGGCGGGCGCCTGGGCCACCTGTCCTTCCGGGACGCCCGCGTCGACGGCGGGTGCCGCCGGCACGGCCGGCGCACCGGGGACGGCGGTGACGTCGGCCCCCGCGCGAATCCGCAGGACTTCACCGGGGTAGATCCAGTGCGGATCCTCCACCACATCGGTATTGATCCGGTAGATCTCGGGCCAGAGGAACGGGTCGCGCAGGTACTGCCCGGCCAGATCCCAGAGGGTGTCTCCCTTGCGGACCGTGTGCGTGGACGTACCGGGTTCCTGGACGACGACGACCGTCGTGTCCTGGGCTGCGGCGGAGGCCGGCAGCGCGACGACGAGGAGCGCGGCGAGCGGGAACCGCCGGTGGCGGAGCGTCCGGGTGCGCATTGGCTTCCTCATATCCTCTGGTGCGTGCGAGTCCGCAATGGGCCCTGCCCCCCGGGACCGAGGCCCGGAGGCAGGCGCGATGGGATACCGGGAGGGCTGCGATGCAGGATCCGCCCCGCCGCCTAAGCCATTGTAAGACAAAACCTTGCATGGCGTCAAGCGAGCCGGGTGCCTCGCATTTCGCCATACCGGGGCGGGAAGTGCGGCGGGTTGCAGGGGGGGAGGGTCGTAGGTCGAAGGCTGAAGGTCGAAGGACCGCCCCTCACCCCGGCGCTCCTTCGACCTTCGACCTTCGACCTTCGACCTCAGAACGGCAGGTCGTCGTCCTCGGCGTCGAGCGCCTCGGGGAACTCGTCCACCGATCCCTCCTTGGCCTTCCGGGGGGCCGCGGTGGCGGCCATGCGGGGGGCCGGGCCCTCGCCCTCGACGTCCCCACCCCGGCCGGAGAGGAGGATCAGCTCGTTCACCCGGATCTCGGTGGTGTACTTGGTCTGGCCTTCCTTGTCCTGCCAGCTGCGATACTCGATGCTGCCCTCGACGTAGATCTTGTCGCCCTTCTTGCAGTACCGCTCCGCGATGTCGGCGAGCTTGCTGTAATTCGAGTTCCACAGCACCAGCCGATGCCACTCCGTCTTCTCCTGCATCTGGCCGTCCTGGCCCTTCCAGCGCCGGCTGGTGGCCAGGTTGACGTTGGCGACCCGGTTTCCGCTGCCGATGCTGCGGACCTCGGGATCGGCACCGAGGTTGCCGATCAGCTGGACCTTGTTGAGACTGCGGCTCACGGGGACCTCCATCTGTCGTAGTTCACGGTGTGCCTGGGACCGAAGCTAAGCTCGCGTGCCGACAATGTCATCCGGCGCGGCGGCCCGGGAATCATTCCATCGCCTCGCGACTCATGGCGCCGCTTCGGCGGCCGCGGGCGGCCTCCGGAGCACCAGCGCGTCTTCCGCCGGCCGCCGGTAGTACCCCTTCCGCCGGCCGATCCGGCCGAAGCCGGCGTCCTCGTAGAGTCGAAGCGCCGCCGCGTTCGACTCGCGGACCTCGAGGAACATCTCCCGCACTCCCTCCGCCTCGAGCGCGGCCACCGCGCACGCGAGGAGGCGGCGCGCCAGCCCGCGGCGCCGCGCGTCCGGCGCCACCGCCACGTTGAGCACCTCCGCCACCCGTCCGGCGTTGAGCGAGAGCACGTATCCCACCAGCCCGCCCCCGCCCTCGGCCACGAACCCGGCCCCGCCGGGCGTGTCGAGGGTCGCGCGGAAGGCCTCGGCCGACCACGGGTCGGAGAAGCAGCGCCGCTCGAGCTCGGCGAGCTCGGCCGCGTCCTCAGCCGAGGCGGGCCGGATCCGGAAGGGCTCGGCCATGCGCGGCCTCCCAGCGGGCCTGGGCCTCGGCGGGCCGGCCGTAGTCGGGTTCCCAGGCGTCGGGCTCGGGCACCGGGCGGAGAATCCCGGGAAAGGCGGCCAGCCAGAGCAGTCCCACCGCCGCGTCGCCTGGCGCGACGGGCTCCCCGGCCCATGCGGCCAGGGGGGCGGCGAGGGCCGCGGGCAGCCCCGCCACCAGCGCCGCGGGCCGCGGAAGGAGGCCGGGCAGCCGAGTCGGCGCCACCGCCCGCGGCGCCAACCGGGTGTCGAGCCGCCGGTCCACGAGCGCCCACGCGCCGGCGTACACCTCGCCGCGGAGCGCGTCGGAGGCCGATACGACGACGCCCCCGGCGAGGAGCGGCTCCGCAGCGGCGGCGAGGAGCGCCGGGGCCACGTGGAGCGCCACCCCGCGCGTGCGCACGAGCGCCTTCGCGACGGCGGCGCCGACCCGGAGCCCGGTGAAGCTCCCCGGTCCGTCGGTCAGCGCGAGGTCCGTGACGTCCCCCAGCGTCAGTCCCGCCCGGGCGAGGAGGTCGTCCACCAGGGGGAGGAGGCGCGCCCCGTGCACCCGCGGCCCTTCGACGGCGGCGTGCACCGCCACCGCACCCGGCCCACCGAGCGCCACCGCCGCGCGGCGTCCGGAGGTATCGATCGCGAGCCAGGTCACAGGGCCTCGAGCCCGCGAAGCCCGGGATCGGCCACGTGCGCCAGTCGGAACCGGTGGGTGGCGGGCGGTACCCACGCGCCGGCGCGCTCGGGCCACTCCACGAGCAGCGCGTCGCCCTCGGCGACGAGACCCTGCCAGTCGAGGTCGGCCGCCTCGTCCGGGGAACGGAGCCGGTAGCAGTCGAGGTGGAAGACCGGGCCACGGCGCCCGTGATACCGGTGGACCAGCGCGTAGGTCGGGCTCGTGGCCCCATCGCCCACCCCGAGCCCGCGGGCCACCGCCCGGGCGAAGGTGGTCTTCCCCGCGCCGAGGTCGCCCTCGAGCAGGATCACCGCGCCCGGCGGCAGGGCCCGCCCCAGCGCTTCACCCACGGCGGCGAGCCCGGCCTCGTCGAGCAGCTGCATCGGTCAGGCGCGGACGCGGCGCCGGCGCGGCGCGTCCCGCTTCACGTCGGGCGAATCCACCGCCCGGAGCTCGTACAGCTGGTCGCGGAGCAGTGCCGCGAGCTCGAACTCCAGGTTGGCCGACGCCTCCCGCATCTGGGCCTCGAGCGCGAGGATGGCGGCGCGGCGGCGCTCCGGATCGTGCAGGTCGGCGGGGATGGCCTCCGCGGCGGCCTCGGCGGGCCGCTCGGTGCGGGCGTCCGCCACCCGGGTGGAGAGCCGGACCTCCTCCAGCGACTTCACGATGGACACCGGAACGATGCCGTGCTCGGCGTTGTAGGCCTGCTGGATCCGGCGGCGGCGGTCCATCTCGTCGAGCGCACGGCGCATCGATCCGGTCATGCGGTCGGCGTAGAGGATGGCGCGGCCGTTCACGTTTCGCGCGGCGCGGCCCACGGTCTGGATGAGCGACCGGTCGGAGCGGAGGAAGCCCTCCTGGTCGGCGTCGAGGATGGCCACCAGGGAGACCTCCGGGAGGTCGAGGCCCTCGCGCAGGAGGTTGATCCCGACCAGCACGTCGAAGTCGCCCAGCCGGAGGCCGCGCAGGATCTCCACCCGCTCGATGGCGTCGATGTCGGCGTGCAGGTAGCGGACCCGCACGCCGTGCTGCTGGAAGTAGTCGGTCAGGTCCTCCGCCATCCGCTTGGTGAGGGTGGTGACGAGCACCCGCTCGCGCCGGGCGGCGCGCTGCCGGATCTCGTGCAGCAGGTCGTCCACCTGGCCCTTCACCGGCCGGATGTCCACCTCGGGGTCCACCAGGCCGGTGGGGCGGATCACCTGCTCCACCACGACGCCCTCGGCGAGGGCGAGCTCGAAGTCGCCCGGCGTGGCGGAGACGTTGATCATCCGCGGCACCAGCGTCATGAACTCGTCGAACCGGAGCGGCCGGTTGTCGAGCGCGGAGGGAAGGCGGAACCCGTACTCCACCAGCGTGGTCTTCCGGGCCCGGTCGCCGTTGTACATGCCGCCCACCTGCGGGAGGGTGACGTGCGATTCGTCCACCACCACGAGGTAGTCCTCTGGGAAGTAGTCGAGCAGGCAGGCGGGCCGCTCCCCCTCGCGCCGGCCGCTCAGGTGGCGGGAGTAGTTCTCGATGCCCGCGCAGGTGCCCACCTCGAGCAGCATCTCGACGTCGAAGGTGGTGCGGCTCTCGAGCCGCTGCGCCTCGAGCAGCCGGTTCGCCGCCTTGAGCTCCCGCAGCCGGTCGGCCAGCTCGGCCCGGATCAGCTTCACCGCGCGCTCGATCTTGGGCCGCTCGGTGACGAAGTGCTTGGCCGGGTAGATCATCGTGCGCTCGACCGGCTGGAGGGCCGCGCCGGTGAGGGGGTCGATCCTGGTGATGCGCTCGACCTGGTCGCCCCAGAGCTCGATCCGCACCGCCTGCTCGGCGTACGCCGGGAAGACTTCGACGGTGTCGCCCCGGACCCGGAAGGTGCCGGGCTCGAAGGCCACGTCGTTCCGGCTGTACTGGATCCGCACCAGCTCGCCCAGGATCGCGTCCCGCCCCGGGCTGGTGCCCCGCTCCACTCCCACCATGAGCTTGCGGTAATCCACCGGGTCGCCGAGGCCGTAGATGGCGCTCACGGTGGCGACGATCACCACATCGTCCCGCTCCATCAGGCTGGAGGTGGCGCGGAGCCGGAGCCGCTCGATGTCCGCGTTGATCGAGGCGTCCTTCTCGATGTACATGTCCGTCTGGGGGACGTACGCCTCGGGCTGGTAGTAGTCGTAGTAGGAGACGAAGTACTCGACGGCATTCCGGGGCAGGAACTGCCGGAGCTCGCCGTAGAGCTGGGCCGAGAGGGTCTTGTTGTGCGAGAGCACCAGGGTGGGCCGTCCCCACGCGGCGATGACGTTGGCGAGGGTCATCGTCTTGCCGGAGCCGGTGACGCCGAGGAGCGTCTGGTACCGGTCACCCCGGGCCAGCCCGGCCGACAGCTCCGCGATGGCGCGGGGCTGGTCGCCAGCGGGCTGGAAGGGGGCCTCGACCTCGAAGCGGGCGGTCACGCGGGCAATCTAGCCGCTTCGGTCTTTCTTCGGCAAGCGTCGGGGGGATTCACCGCAGAGGCGCAGAGGACGCAGAGTGCGATGGCGTCTGGGGCAACCGCCTGCCTCCCGCCCGCTTCGCTCTGCGCCCTCTGCGCCTCTGCGGTGACCTATCGGACGCCGGCCATGGCGAGGAGCCGGGCGAAGAGCGGCGGCGGGACCGGGATCACCGAGAGCCGGGTATTGCGGATCAGGCCCAGGTCCCGGAAGGCCGGATCGGCCCGGATCGCGGCCAGATTGACGCGCTGCGGCAGGAGGTCGCCCGCGCGGACGTCCACCGCCACGCGCTTCGGATCGGCCGCGGCCGGGTCGGGGTAGGCCGCCCGGGCGATGGTCGCGCGGCCGACCAGCGCCTTCTCCGCCCCGGTGTGGTACACCAGGACCCGGTCGCCCTGCGCCATGGCCCGGAGGTGGATCAGGGCCTGGGCGTTGGTGATCCCGTCCCACCGGGCGGTGCCCGCCCGCTGCAGGTCGGCGAAGGCGTAGGCCGAGGGCTCGGTCTTGAGGATCCAGTGGGCCGGCACGGCGTGACTCCTTGCGGCATTCCGGGGCGGCCCGTAAGGTATCCGCGCCGGCAACCCTCTCGAAGGGAGGCCGATGGACGAGTCCCCCGCCTGGTTCGATGCCCTCAGCGACCGATACCGCTACGTCCGCGAACTCGGCCGCGGCGGTATGGCGTGCGTCTACTTGGTCGAGGACCTCCGGTACCAGCGCAAGGTGGCGCTGAAGGTCCTGCGCGACGAGCTGGCCCACGCCGTCGCGCACGATCGCTTCCTCGAGGAGATCCGGGTGGCCGCCCGGCTCAACCATCCCAACATCGTCCCGCTGTACGACTCCGGGATCATCCCGGCGACCGGCGGCCACCCGGCCCTCCCCTGGTTCACGATGATGTACATCGCCGGCGAGTCGCTGCGCGAGCGGCTCGCCGGCGGTCCGCTGCCGGTGCCCGACGCGGTGGACATCACGCGG
Organism: Gemmatimonadales bacterium; assembly: GCA_035457305.1. Lineage (GTDB taxonomy): Bacteria > Gemmatimonadota > Gemmatimonadetes > Gemmatimonadales > GWC2-71-9 > JAICEH01. The sequence goes on along the minus strand of DATIBS010000138.1, from coordinate 51,769 downwards.
GCCGTGGCCGCCGCGCTCGACTACGCCCACGGCGAGCGGGTCATCCACCGCGACATCAAGCCGGGCAACATCCTGCTCGCGGGCGAGGTCCCGGTGGTGGCGGACTTCGGCATCGCGCGGGCGCTCGATCGCACCGCGGGAGGGCTCGACACGCTCACCTCCCCGGGACTCGCGGTGGGCACCGCGCACTACATCGCGCCCGAGCAGGCCGGGGGAGGGAGAGTCGACGAGCGGGCCGACGTCTACTCGCTCGGCTGCGTGGTCTACGAGATGCTGGCGGGGCACCCGCCGTTCACCGGGCCGACGCCGCAGGCCATCATCGCCCGGCACAACATGGACCCGCCCCCGCCGCTCGGAACGGTGCGGCCCACCGTGCCGCCGGCCACCGTGGCCGCGGTCGAGAAGGCGCTCGAGAAGCAGCCGCCCGACCGCTGGCACTCGGCGGGGGCGTTCGCGCATGCGTTGCGGGAGACCACCGAGCACCCAGCGCCGCCGCGACCGGCACCGAGGGGGTGGCGGGCGTGGGGGACGCGGCGGCGGGCGGGAGTGGCGACCCTCGTGCTGCTTGCGGCCGCCTCGGGCGCCTGGTACGTGGTGCAGCTCGATGTCGGGCCGGGCCGGCGCGGGGTCCAGCCGGACACGACGCGGTACGTCGTCTTCCCGTTCAGCTACGCGGACGGCGGCGTGCCGCCGCTCGGCGAGGAAGAGGCGCTCCGGGATGCCCTCGGCCGATGGGAGGGGCTGAGCGTGGAGGAGCCGTTCCGGGTCCGGGAACGGCTTCGGCGCGGCGGTCGCGTGACGGCGCCGGACGGGGAGGAGGCACTCCGGGTGGCGAGGGCGATGGGGGCGGGCCGGATCTACCAGGGGACGGTCGCGAGGGTCGGAGACTCCCTCCGGGTGTACGCCGCCGTGATCGACGTCCCCACCCGGCGTGAACTGCGATCAGCCCAGGTCCTCATCGACGCCGGCCTGCGGGGGCAGGCCTCGGCGCTCCGGGGACTCGCCGACACCCTGTTGCTCCGGGAGGTACTGGCCACGGACGGGACCGGGGCCTACCCCGGCGCCGGGACCTCCCTCGGGAGCGCGTCGCTTCCGGCCCTGCAGTCCTTCGCCGCCGGCCGGCGCGCGATCGACGCATGGAACCTCGCAGAGGCAGAGGCGGCATTCCAATCCGCCCTCGAGTTCGACTCGGACTTCCCCCAGGCGGCGCTCTGGCTGGCACTGGTGCGGGCCTGGAGCGAGCAGCCGCCACCGCGCTGGGAGTGGGCCGTGCGGATCGCCGCGGACGGTGCGACCCGGCTCGACCCACGCGACTCCGTGATCCTCGCCGCCCTCCAGGCGCGCGCGGCAGAGGACATGGTGAGCGCGTGCCGTCACTGGGCGGGCCTCACGCGGACCCTCGCCCGGGACTTCGTCGGCTGGTTCGGCTCGGGGGACTGCCAGCGAGCCGACAAGATCGTCCTCCGGCACGCGGCGAGTCCCTCGGGCTGGCGGTTCCGGAGCAGCTATCATGCCGCGCTCGAGGCCTACCGTCGCGCCTTCCGGCTCCATCCCTCGGTGCACCGCGCCTTCCGCGGCAACGCCTACGCCTCGCTGGACGGCCTCTTCCTGACGTCGCCCCGAGCCTACAACGACGGCCGGACGGCCCCGGGCTCCCCGCGGCTCGAGTTCTTCGGCATCCCGGTCTGGGAGGCGGACACGCTCCTCGTCGTGCCCGTGAGCGTGGAGGAGGTGGCGGCGAGCCCGGCGTACGTCCGCGAGCTCCACCGTCGCCGGCAGGAGGCGCTCGCGCACCTGCGTGGGGACTTCCTCGAGATCGCCCGGGGGTGGGCCTCGGCCTTCCCCCGGAGTCCGGAGGCCCTCGAGGCACTCGCGTACGGCATGGCGCTCGTCGGGGACCCGACCTCCGCCGACACCCTGGCGCGGGCTCGCCGGCTCGCCAGGGGCACGCCGATCGACCTCGAACTCGCCGGCGAGGAAGTCTGGTTCCGCCTGCGGCTGGGCGGGACCGGGGACCTGGCGGCCGTGCGCCGCTCCGCCCAGCTCGCCGAGTCGCTCCTCGCCCTCCCCGGCCTCGACAGCGCCGCCCCGGACCTCGCGGCGGGGCTCGCCGCCCTCACCGGGAAGGCCGCCCGCCTCCACCGCCTCGCCTCCACCGGGGCGTACGACCTGGAGTGGGATCCGCCCGATCCCCTGCGACAGATCGGTCCATCGCTCTGGGCGTTCGCCGCCCTGCCCTGGTCCATCGACTCGACCGTCGCGTACGCCCGTCGGGTGCGCGACGCGATCGCCCGCGTCCCCTCCGAAGCCGAACGCCAAAGGCTCACCACCGAGTGGCTCGGCCGGGCGGTGCCGATGGCGTTCCCCGACCAGGTGCTGGCGGAAGTCCTGCCGCTGGTGGAGGGGATGTGGTACCTGTACCGGGCGATCGCCTCCCACGCCCGGGGAGACATCGCGGGGGTTCGTGCCGCCCTTGCCGAATGGCCGCGTGCGCTGGGCGACCTCGAGAACCTCGACATCTCGACCGACCTCCTCCCGGCCGAGGCGATGCTGCGATGGAAGGCGGGGGATTCCGCCGTCGCCGTCGGCATGCTGCAGGCGAGCCTGGCGACGCTGGAGGTGATGGGGAGCAACAAGGTGAGCGACCCCCTGCTCGCGGCGGGGGCCGGCCGCGCCCTGGCCCTCTGGGCGGCCATGGACCGGGCGCGCCCCCCGGGTCGGACCGGGTTCGCGGAGGAAGCGGCTCAAATCCTCTGGGCGAAGGCGGACCGGCCCGTCGGCCAGGTCATCTCGGCCTATCACGCGGCGCTGCGGTGATGCCAGCAACTCGACTCGTCGGATCGACATCCACCACGGAGGTCACATGTCCCGGACATCACTGGTCGTCCCACTCTCCCTCGCGGCCGGCGTGGTGTTCGCGCTCGCCGGCTGCGATCCCGGCAAGTCCGAGGTCACGAAGTACGCCAGTCCGCAGCTCGTGCCGGGCCACATCGCGAAGTGCCCCGAACACGTCAAGGACTGGCAGATCGTGGTCGACAGCGGGACCCACGGGGAGCACGACTGGAAGCTCATCACGGTGAACTCGATTCCCCTCTCGGGCGACCTCGGCAAAGCGCCGGAGGCACACGACTGCCAGCGGCTCGTCGTTCCCCGGGGCAACGAGCTGGAGTTCGGCCCGCTGGCGGCCATCTTCGCCGCCGAATCCCTCTTCGTGACCCCGCCGGTCAACGAGGATGGACTGCCCACGCGGGCGGTCGCGACCATCTATGCCTTCCCGTCCGGCTACGCCCCGCTGAAGATCGCGCCGGGGCTGAACTGCCTCTACGTCCACCAGCGGGGGAACAGATGGCTCGCCCACATGGTCCCGGTGATGGGCCTCGGGGATTGCCTCCTGCCGCTTCGGGAGATGAACGCCAGCCGTGAGCTCCAGGTCCGGCCCGACCCGGACGCGAGCAAGGCCGAGGAGATCCCGGCCGTGGCGCGATGGGACGGCGAATTCGAGGGGCGGGGGCGGAACGAGCACCACATCGGGGTGCGCTGCGGCGACTACTGGTGCGAGGTCGGGAACCCCGGATTCATCTCGGCGGCCGCGCGGCACCCCAGCATGGTGCCCAACCGGCCGCTGAAGGCGTCGCTGCCGGAACCGGGCACCGGCGAGCGGGCCCGCGTCGCGAGGAACCGCGGCCTGTTCGATGAACAGCGGCTGGCGGTGCGCCAGGACGACGGCACGCTCACGGTCGGGCCGGTCGTCGCCACCCTCATGCCCCATCCCCAGCTGGCCACGCTGGCCGCGGAAGGCGAATTCAAGTCGGGGTGGGTCGAGGTCGCCTCGGCATACCTGCCCGAGGACGTCCAGGGGTACAAGGCGAAGATGAACCTGGAGCAGGGCGTCAACAGCCTTTCGCTTCGGCTGGCGACCACGGCGGAACTCGCCTCGGAGGGAGTGACGATCACGGAGGCGTGCAAGGCGACGGGCGCGGGTCCGCACTGGTGGGTCCGGGTGACCTCGGCCGTCACGGCGTCGTCGGCCGTCTACTGTGGCCGTCGGTTCGACCACATGGGCAAGCTCACGGCGCTGCCGGGCGCCGTGCGCTGGCAGTGGCTGGAGCACGACGAGAAGACCTGGTTCCCCTGTGGCGGAGGCTGCTGTACGAGGGAGTGAGCACGGGCGCCGGGGGGCGCGGCGGGGCCTAGTGCCCCGCCGTCACCTCCCGCCGCTCGATGCTGGTCACCCCCTTCACCCGCCGGATCGCCTTGAGCACCTTGGCCAGGTGCATCAGGTTGTCCACCTCGACGAAGATGCTCCCGAACACCGTGCCGTCCTTGGTGTGGATCTCCGCCGAGCGGATGTTGGTGCCGGTCTGGCTGATGGCCGACATGATGTCGGCGTAGAGCCCGCGGCGGTCCTCCCCCGCCAGCGCCAGCCGCACCGCGAAGGCCTCCCCCGCCACCTCCTGCCAGTCGATCTCGACCCGCCGCTCCTGGTCGGTGAGGGTGAGGAGGTTGGGGCAGTCGGCCCGGTGGATGGAGATGCCGCGGCCCTGGGTGACGTACCCGACCACCTCGTCGCCCGGCACCGGCTGGCAGCACTGGGCGTAGCGGACCATGAGTCCGTCCACGCCCTGGATCTTGATCCCGCGCCCGAGCCGGATCCGGTCGATCACCCGGCCGAAGACGGTCGGCTTGGGGGCCACCAGCTCGTCGCCCGGGACGTCGGGGTGGAGCGCCCGGATCACCGCGCCGATCGCCACGTCCCCCCGCCCCACCGCCGCCTCGATCCCCTTCCGGCTCCCGAGGCCGAGCGCCTTCGCCGCCTTCTCCCACGCCGCGTCCTCGGGCGCCTCCAGCCGGCGGCGGCGCAGCTCCCGCCCGAGCAGGTCCTGGCCCAGCGCCAGGCTCCGCTCCTCCTCCTCCTGGCGGATCCACTGGTTGATCTTGTGCCGCGCGCGCCCGGTGCGGACGTGGTTGAGCCAGTCCCGGCTGGGCCGCGCCGCGCTGCCGGTGAAGATCTCGACCGTGTCGCCGTTCCGGAGCTCGCGGTGGAGCGGTGCGATCCGCCCGTTCACCTTGGCCCCCTGGCAATGGAGCCCGACCTCGGTGTGCACGTGGAAGGCGAAGTCGATCGGCGTGGCCCCCTTGGGGAGCTGCTTCACGTCGCCCTGCGGCGTGAAGACGAAGATCTCGTCCTGGTAGAGGTCCACCTTGAGGAACTCGAGGAATTCCTCCGGGGTGTGCGCGTCCTGCTGCAGCTCGATCAGCTGGCGGAACCAGTGCAGGTGGGTGTCGAACTCGTCCCGCTTGCCGTCGGACTTGTACACCCAGTGCGCCGCGATGCCGTACTCCGCCGTCCGGTGCATGTCCTGGGTGCGGATCTGGACCTCGAACAGCGTCCCGCCGGGGCCGAAGACCGTGGTGTGCAGCGACTGGTACCCGTTCGACTTCGGGCTCGCGATGTAGTCCTTGATCCGCTCCTGCAGCGGGGTCCAGTTGTGGTGGATGATGCCGAGGACGTGGTAGCACTCCGGCACCGTCCGCACGATGACCCGGATGGCCATCAGGTCGTAGATCTCGTCGAACGGCTTCTGCCGGCGGCGCATCTTCTGGTGGACCGACCAGAGGTGCTTCGGCCGGCCCGTCACTTCGAACCACTCGATCCCGGCCCGGCGGAGCTCCTGCTCCAGCGGCTCCTGGAGCTTGCGGAGCGTGCGCTCCCGCACCGCCCGCTTCTCCGCCACCTGGGTCGACAGCGCCTCGTACTCCTCCGGCTCGAGGAACTTGAAGGCCAGGTCCTCGAGCTCGGCCTTCACCTCCGCCATGCCGAAGCGGTGGGCCAGCGGGGCGTAGATCTCGCGCGTCTCGGTGGCGATCCGCGCGCGCCGCTCGCCCGAGAGGTGCTCGAGCGTGCGCATGTTGTGCAGCCGGTCGGCCAGCTTGATGATGATGACCCGCGCGTCCTTCGCGATCGAGATCAGCAGCTTGCGGTAGTTCTCGACCTGCTCCTCGGCCGAGGAGCGGAAGGTCAGGTGGGAGATCTTGGTGAGCCCGTCCACCAGCCCCGCCACCTCGGTGCCGAACTCGCGGGCGAGGTCCTCGGTGCCGACCTCGGAGTCCTCCACCACGTCGTGCAGGAGGGCGGCGGCGATCGACGTGGAGTCGGGGAGGAGGTCCGCCAGGATGACGGCCACGGCGATGCTGTGGGAGATGAAGTCCTCCCCCGACATCCGCTTCTGCCCCCGGTGCGCCTGGGCGCTGAACCGGTAGGCGCGCTCGAGCAGCTCGATGTCGAGCCGGTCGGCGTGCCGGTCCAGCGCGGCACGGAGGTCGAGGGGAAGGTCGAGGGCGGTTTCGGCCACGGCACAAACTCCCCCGCCCCGGTGCCGGCGGGTCATCCGCCGGGGCCGGTCGGGGGCATCTCCTGAGTGTCTGGAGGATGCAGGGAATGACGGACGGCGTCAATACGACGGTCGGACGGGCGGGCAGTCGGACAGTCGGGCGGGCTAGAGGAGTCCCTCGGCCACGAAGCTCGTGAAGCGGTCCCCGGCCACGATCACGTGGTCGTAGAGGGGGAGGTCGAGGAGCTTCCCCGCCTCGGCCAGTTGCCGTGTGACCGCCCGATCCTCCGCCGAGGGACTCGGGTCCCCGCTCGGGTGGTTGTGCACCGCGATGATGCCTGCGGCCGCCTCCGCGATGGCCGCCCGGTAGACCTCGCGGGGGTGCACCAGCGAGCTGTTGAGCAGGCCCCGCGTCACCAGCACGTCCCGCAGCACCGCCCCCTGGCTGTCCATCGCCAGCACGTGGAATTCCTCCACGCTCAGGTCCCGGAGCCGCGGGCCCACCAGCCGCACCACGTCCGACGGTTCCCGGACCCGGAAGCCGGCGGGCCGCGCCTCCTCCGCCAGCCGCGCCCCGAGCTCGAAGGCCGCGACGAGGCGGGCGGCCTTGGCGGGACCGAGTCCGGGGACGCGCAGCAGTTCCGCGGCGGGCCGCGCCGCCATCCGGCGGAGCGAGCCGTCGGCGGCGTCGAGCAGTTCGGCGGCGAGTGGGGCTGCCCCCCGCCGCGCGTCGCCCGTGCCGATCAGGACCGCGAGCAGCTCCACGGCCGAGAGGGCCGCCGGACCACGGGTCCAGAGTCGCTCACGGGGGAGGTCGGGGACGGAGCGCGCCGGCGCAGGCACTCCCCACCTTGCCGGCCCAGGGTGTGTCCCGGGGTACCGCCCGACCGCGAGCCGGCCCCCGACCCCGCCGTCGGCCGAGTTGACCATCGATTGAGCCCCCGCTGAGCCCTCGGGTCTACCCTGGGCGCTGAACCGCTGCCCAGGGTCCGACCCGAGCAATTGACGGCCACCGGTCCGTTGAACCGGGTCGAGCAGGGCAGACCGCCCACGGAGGTGCCTCATGCGGACCCGCACACTCATGCTCGGCGCGTGCCTGGTGCTCGCCGCCTGCGATGACTCGACCGGCCCGACGGGAAGCGGCAGCCTCGTGGTCTCCGTCAGCACGACGGGGGGCGACCTCGACCTCGACGGGTACTCGCTCGACGTGGACGGGAGGGTCGGGTTGCGGATGGCCATGGTGGGCACGGAGGAGCTCACGCTCGACGCGGGACGCCACCTGGTGGAGCTCACCGGGGTGGCGGCGAACTGCACCGTCCAGGGGGAGTCCGCGAAGGAGGTCCTGGTGATGGACGGTCAGTCGGTGGACGTCCGCTTCGAGGTGGGATGCAGCGCGACAGGGGTCACGGTCCGGACCAGCACCGTCGGGCTCGATCCCGATCCCACCGGCTATCAACTCCTGCTGGACGGCGTGCCGAGCCGGACGATGGGCGCCACGGCGTCCACCGTGCTGTCCCGGCTGGCCCCGGGCCCGCACGTCCTCGAGCTGACCGGCATCGCCCCGACCTGCGATGCCGACGGCCCGACCGTCCGGACGGTGACCGTGGTCAACGCCGAGCTCGCCCTGGTGGAGTTCCCCCTCACCTGTCGCGCCGCCTGGGGAGCGATCCGGGTGGAAGCGAGCACGACGGGGAGCGACCTGGATGGGGAGTACCGGGCCTCGGTGGCGGGGTTCCCGGGCCTCACCGCGCCGGTCAACGGTGGACGTGGCGTCATCCTGCAGGTGCCGGCCGGCACCCATCAGGTGCAGCTCGAGGATGTGGCCCCCAACTGCACCGCGCCGGGCGGGACCTCCCGGGAGGCGACGGTGACGGTCGGCGGCACCGTCCGCGACACGGCCGACGTGGTGTTCGCCGTGGAGTGCCTCAGCGACCGCGGCACGATCCGGGTCGCCATCGCGACCTCAGGGTCCACTGCCACTGGGCCGCACACCGTCTACCTCTGGTACTACGACTGCTACTACTGCTCACCGGTGGATGCTCGCGTCACGGATGCCAGCGGGAACGGGACGGTCGAGTTCACCCCCCGGAGCGGCAGCTACATCGTCACCGTGTCCCCGGCCGAGGCTTGCTCGGAGGCCACGGGCGGGTCCAGCGGCCCGCATGCGGTCACCACCGGCGCCGAGCTCGAGATCCAGTTCGAGGTGACGTGCGGCCCGCCGCTGCTCCGGATCACCGCGCCCACCACGGGCACGAATCCCGACACCGAATACACCGTGACGCTCTGGTACTTCGACTACTGGTGGTACGGCTACGACGTCCCGATCGACCTCGGCGTGCTCGAGGCGAATGGGACCCTGACCGCGGAGGCGCCGCGCGCGGGCTGGTTCTGGATCTCGCTCGGCGGCGTCGCCGAGAACTGCACCGTCCAGGTGGCGAACCCGACAGCCGAGTTCTACCTCCCGCACGGCACCACGCGCGACGTGGCCTTCCCGGTCACCTGCGAGCCGTGAGCGGGGGAGGATGCCATGCGTTCCAGGATCCTGATGCTGACCGCGGTCGCCGCCGGTTGCGCGGGGGAGCCCACCGGACTCCCCGCGCCCCCGGCTCCCGTGGTCGAGTCGGTCGCCATCGCGCGGGCGTCGAGCGTGCTGGCGGCGGTCGTGATCGCCCGGGTGCAGGAGGCGGACAGCGTCCTGGTGCAGTTCGGCGCGGCCGGATCGGCGCTCGACAGCGCGACGCCGGCCGTCGCCACCGGCACCGGCCCGATCACCCTCCCCGTGCTCGGGCTGCTGCCGGAGACCGACTATCGGCTGCGCCTCGTGGCCTTCGGGGCGGACGGGATCGCCGCCAGCGACACCCTCCACTTCGCCACCGGCGCGCTCCCCGACGACCTGCCGCGGTTCCAGGCCGGCGGGACCGCGCCCTCCCCCGGGTACGTCCTCTTCTCGACCGGGGCCTACGGCGTCGTGATCGACAACGGCGGGCGGGTGGTCTGGTACCTCCGGTTCCCGGACGGACCCAGCCTCAACTTCCAGGCGCAGCCCAACGGACGCTACGTCGCCCGCCCACCCGGCCCGTATGGCGGCAACACCGGGCCGCTGGTCGAGTTCGACGTCCTCGGTCGCCCGACCCGGGCGCTGGACTGCGCCGGCGGGCTCCGGGCCCGGTTCCACGATGCGCTGGTCGAGCCGGACGGCGGGTACTGGATCCTCTGCGACGAGACCCGCGAGATGGACCTGTCCGGGATCGCGGGCGTGGCGAACGCCGCGGTGACGGGCACGGTCGTCCAGCACTTCGACGCGGCAGGGCGCCTCCGCTTCCAGTGGAGCGCGTTCGACCACTTCGAGCTGACCGACCTCGCCGAGGCGGAGCGCAGCGGCCCGACGGTGAACTGGACCCATGGCAACGCGCTCGACCTCGATGTCGAGGGGAACCTGTACCTCTCGTTCCGGAGCCTGAGCGAGGTCACCAAGGTCGATCCCCGCAGCGGTGAGGTCCTCTGGCGGATGGGCGGCCTGCGGAACGAGTTCGCCTTCCCGGGCGGCGGCGTGCCGTTCCTCCGGCAGCATGGCGTGCGGGTGACACCGGAAGGAGGGGTCGTGCTGCTCGACAACCACGGGGAGCTCGAGACCAGCCGGGGCGAGCGGTACGTGGTCGATGCGGTCACCCACACCGCCAGCCTGGCGGGGATCTATGCGCCGACCCCGGCGACCCGCGCCAACCTGGGGGGCACGACCCAGCTGCTGCCGGGCGGCGGGGTCCTGGTCGCCTACGGTGACGGGGGCCGCCTGGAGGAGTACGACGCTGGCGGCGCACGAGTCTGGGAGGTGGTGGGGGACGCGGGGTACGTCTTCCGGGCCCAGCGGATCCGGTCGCTCTACCACCCGGAGGCGGGGCTGGGACGGTGAAGCGCGAAGGCCCGGGGAATTCCCCGGGCCCGCTCGCCTACCGGTTCGCCCCGTGGCACTTCTTGTACTTCTTCCCCGACCCGCAGGGACAGGGGTCGTTGCGCCCCACCTCGGGGATCGTGGCCGCGCCGGTCGCGAGGCCTCCGCCTCGCGCCGCCGCCGGTGGGGCGGCCGGCGCCCGGGACCGGGGCCGGGTCGGTTCACCCGGGAAGAGGTCGTCGGCGGGCGGCGGGGGCGGCGGCGGCGGCCGGCGGGGCGGCTCCGCCGACACCTGCACCTTGAGGAACCGCTCGGCGAAGGTGGCCTGCAGGTCCCGGAGCAGGTCCTCGAACATCTCGTAGGCCTCCCGCTTGTACTCCACCAGCGGGTCCTTCTGGCCGTAGGCGCGGTACTGGATGGCGTTGCGCAGCTGGTCCAGGTCGTACAGGTGGTCCTTCCACTTGTCGTCGATGACCTGGAGCATCACCTGCGAGAGCACCTGCTCGTCCACGTTCGGGACGTTGATCCTGGTGCCGAAGTCCCGCAGGTAGCCGAGCTTCCGCTCCAGCGCCTCGCCGCCCCCCGCCACCGCGGCCTCCACGATCGCGTCGACGTCGGGCGTCGCGGCCGCATCGGCCAGGGCGTCCACCGGGACCAGGTACTGGAGCGAGAGCTGGGTCCGGAGGCCGTCGCGGTCGAACTCCTCGGGCCGCTCCGCGTCGGCGAGGAAGGCCCGCACGCTCCGCTCCAGCGCGGCGTCGATCATCCGCCGGGCCTGGGTGCGCAGGTCCTCCCCGCCCTCCAGCGGATAGAGCCGCATGGAGTAGGTCACTTCCCGCTGCTGGTTCATCACGTCGTCGTACTCGAGCAGCCGCTTCCGGGCCTGGAAGTTCTGCAGCTCGACCCGGCGCTGGGCCGTCTCGATGGCCCGGGTGATGAGCTTGCCGGTGATGACCTCGCCCTCCTGCCCGCTCTTCTCCATCCAGCTCGCGATGCGGTCGGTGCCGCCGAACAGCCGCATCAGGTCGTCTTCCAGCGAGAGGAAGAAGATCGAGGCGCCCGGATCGCCCTGGCGCCCGGCGCGGCCGCGGAGCTGCCGGTCGATCCGCCGCGACTCGTGCCGCTCGGTGCCGACGATCTGGAGGCCGGCCTCCTCGGTGGTGAGGTCGAGGTCCTTCCCCAGCTTGATGTCGGTGCCGCGCCCGGCCATGTTGGTCGCGATCGTGATCGCGCCCCGCTGGCCCGCCTGCGCCACGATCTCCGCCTCCCGCTGGTGGTACTTCGCGTTCAGCACCTCGTGCCGGAGGCCCCGGCGCTTGAGCATCTTGCTCAGGGTCTCCGACACCTCCACCGTCACCGTGCCGATCAGGACCGGGAGCCCCTGCGCATGCAGCCGCTCCACCTCGTCCACCAGCGCGTTGTACTTCTCCCGCCGGGTACGGTAGATCCGGTCGGACTGGTCCCGCCGCCGGATCGGCCGGTGCGTCGGGATCACGCTCACCTCGAGCCCGTAGATCGTGTAGAACTCGGTCTCCTCGGTCTCGGCGGTGCCGGTCATGCCCGAGAGCTTGTCGTACATCCGGAAGTAGTTCTGGATGGTGACGGTGGCGAGGGTCTGCGTCTCCCCCTTCACCTGCACCCCCTCCTTCGCCTCCACCGCCTGGTGCAGCCCGTCGGACCAGCGCCGGCCCGCCATCAGGCGCCCGGTGAACTCGTCCACGATCACCACCTGCCCCTCCTGCACCAGGTAGTCCACCTCCTTCTCGTAGAGGATGTGGGCCTGGAGCAGCTTGTGGATGATGTGGAGCTTCTCGCTCTTGGCGGCGTACTCCGCCTCGAGCGCGAGGCGGCGCTCCACCCGCTGCTCGGGCGTGAGCTCCGGGTCGCGCTCGACGGCATGGATCGCCTCCGAGATGTCCGGCACCAGGAAGAGCTGCGGGTCCCCGGGGGAGAGCGCCTCGGCCCCGAGGTCGGTGAGGTGCACGCTGTGCCCGCGCTCGTCGAGCACGAAGTACAGCGCCTCCTCCAGCCCCCGCATCCGCTGCTGCCGCGCCGGCAGCTTCCGGTCGGCCAGCGCCTCGAGCTCCATCTTCTGGAGCAGCTGCTTCATCCCCGCCTCGTTGAGCAGCTTGAGCAGGCGCTTGTTCTTCGGCATGCCGAGGTGGGACTGGTACAGCTTGAGCCCGCCCTCCTCGTCGTCCGGGTCGGCGGCGAGGAGCCGCTCCGCGTCGGCCAGGAGGCCGTTGACGACCACGGTCTGCCTCCGCGCCAGTTCCGCCACCTGCCGGTTGAACTGGGCGTACTTCTCGCTCTCCTGCCCGCCGACCGGGCCCGAGATGATGAGCGGGGTCCGCGCCTCGTCGATGAGGATCGAGTCCACCTCGTCGATGATGGCGTAGGCGTGCTCCCGCTGGACCCGCTGCGCGGCCGAGATGACCATGTTGTCGCGCAGGTAGTCGAAGCCGAACTCGTTGTTCGTGCCGTAGGTGACGTCGGCGGCGTAGGCCGCCTGCCGCTCCGGGCTCCCCGGCTCGGTGTCGTCCAGACAGGCGACCGTGAGGCCGAGCCAGCGGAGCACGTGGCCCATCCACTGCGAGTCGCGCCGGGCGAGGTAGTTGTTGACCGTGACCAGGTGCACGCCCCGCCCGGCCAGCGCGTTCAGGTAGAGCGGCAGGGTGGCCACCAGGGTCTTGCCCTCGCCGGTGGCCATCTCGGCGATCTTGCCCTGGTGCAGCACGATCCCGCCCATCAGCTGGACGTCGTACGGCACCATGTCCCACGTCAGCTCGTGGCTGGTGACCACGACGGTGGAGCCGAGCAGCCGGCGGCAGGCCTCGCGCACGGTGGCGAACGCCTCGGGGAGGAGCTCGTCCAGCGTGTCGGCGAGCGCCTGCTTCCAGTCCGCCTCGAGCGCCTGCGCCCGGTCCTCCAGCCGGTCCCGTTCCGCGGGATCCCCGCTCGTCCGTCGCGCCTCCCGCACCTCGGCGAGCTCGGCACGGAGCGCGCCCGCCCGCTCCGCGATCCGGGACCGGAACCTGGCCGTCTGGCCCTGGAGCTCCGCGTCGGGGAGGGCCTTGAGCCGCTCCTCCTCGGCGTGGATCTGGGCGACGATGGGACGCAGCTTCTTCACGTCCCGTTCGTGCCGGGTGCCGATCACCGCGTCCACGATCTTCTTGAGCATCACTGACCGTCCCGATAGAGCCGATGCGCGGCGACGTAGCCCGCCACCGCGTCCGGCACCAGATAGCGCACCGACCGCCCGGCGCGCACCCGCGCGCGGACGGCCGTCGCCGAAATGTCCACTTGCGGCGCCTCCACGACGACCGTGCGGGCGGGCAGGTCCGCCGGCATCGCCGCGCCGGGGCGCGCGAACACCAGGAGCGTGGCGAGCCCCGGCAGGGCCGCCGCCTCCCGCCACTGCGCCAGCTCCCGCGCGGCGTCCGCGCCGACCAGCAGCGCGAACCGCCGTCCCGGCTCCCGCGCGTGCAGCGCGCGGAGCGTGTCCACCGTGTACGAGGGGCCGGGCCGCTCGAGCTCGAGGCGCTCGACCCGGAAGCCCGGCTCGCCCGCGATCGCGAGGTCGAGCATCGCGGCCCGGTCGGCGGCCGCCGCGCCGTGCCGGCCGGTCTTGAACGGCTGCTCCCGGGCCGGCACGAACCACACCTCCGCCAGCCCGGCAGCCTCCGCCACCGCGCGCGCCACGATCAGGTGGCCGTGATGCACGGGATCGAACGACCCGCCGAAGAGCCCGACCACGTCAGGACGGCGGCCGGGCCGCGGCGCTGGTGTCGACGGCCACCGGCGCGGGGCACGCCGCGGCCGCCTCCGCGTCGTCCGGGTGGAACCGGCGCACGTAGTCGCAGGTCTCCGCCCGGTCCTCCGCGTAGCCCAGGATGCGATAGGCCTGGACGAGCTTCACCAGCGCCCGGGGAGCCGCCGCGGTCCGCGGATAGGTCGCCACGACGTCCTTGAAGTAAATGATGCCGCTGTCGTAGGCCTTCAGCCGGTGATAATAGACCCCGCTCTGGTACAGTTTCCAGGCGAACTTCTCGTCCAGCTCCGCGAGCCGGGCCTGCGCGACGGTCGCCGCCGCCGAGGCCGGGTAGCGGTTCCGGAGCTCCTGCCAGGTGGAGCGGGCGGTCTCGCCATACGAGGGATCCAGCTCCGGCCGGCTCCAGAGGTCGGCGAAGGCGTCCCCGGCGCGCAGCAGCGCGCGCGGCGCCAGGGGGTCGTTGGGGGTCTCGTCCGCGACCCGCCGGAATTCGCGCGCGGCCTCGAAATGCTGCTTCATCGCCAGCCGCGCCTCGCCCAGGTAGAAGCGACCCGCCGCCACCCGCGGGTCGCCGGGGCGGAGCTCGAGCGCCACGCGATCGAAGTTGGCCGCGGCGTCCGCCCAGCGGCCGGCCGTGAACTGGCTGCGTGCCAGCGCCCAGACGGAGTCCACCACGGCCTGGTTGGCCGCCTCCGGCGTGGGCAGCGGGCCGGGATCGGGGCTGCCGCCGCAGGCCGCGGCGAGCGCAATGGAGCACACCACCAGAACGCGGTTCATCACTCCTCGTCGGTTGCCGTGCTGCCCGCCGAGGCGAGCGCGTTCAGTCGTTCGGCCGCCCGGGCGGACAGGCTGTCGTCGGCCGCCGCCGCCACCTGCTGCCACGCCAAGGCCGCGCCGAGCAGGTCCCCCTGGCGCTGGCGCGCGTCGCCCAGGCCGAGGAGCGCGCGCCGGGCCGTGTCGCCCGCGGGCCGGACCCGGAGCAGCTGCCGGAACCAGCCTTCGGCGGCCGCCGGGTCCCGGGCGAGCGCCGCCTCCCCGAGCGAGAGCGCGCACGCCGCCGCGGCTCCGGCGGCGCGGTCCCGCTCCTCCCGGGTACCGCCCCGCCGCTCGAGCGCGGTCCAGAGGGGGAGCGCGGCACGGCAACCGCCCTCCCCCTCCGCGGCCTCGGCCAGTGCCGCGAGCGCGCGGTCGGCCGCCGCGGGATCCGCCGCGCCGGCGAGTGCGGCCGGCAGGAGGTCGACCGGCGCTCCCCCGAGCTCCACCAACCGGCCGGCGAGCCGCGCCACCGCCACGCCCGGCGCCCGTGCGGCAAAGGCGGCCATCGCCGCCCCGAGGCCCACGGCATCGCCCTCCGCGGCGGCACCCTCCGCCGCGTGCAGCACCCCTTCGAGCGCCACCGCGCGGCGGGCCGGGCGCTCGTCGGCCAGGCGGCCCCACGCCGCCGCCGCCGCCGGCCAGTCGCGGGCCCGGAGGGCTGCGGCACCCACCTTGGCCCAGGCGTCGCCACCGCGGGCCTCGGCGTCGGCCCGGTAGAACGCGAGGGCCGCGGTCCAGTCCCCGGCGGCCCAGGCGGCGTCCCCCCGCTCGTCCCGCGACCCGCCGGTGCATCCCGCCACGGCCAGCAGGAGGGCCAGGGTGGCCCCGAGCCTCATCGGGGGTTCCGACCCAGCATCGCGAGGTAGGCCTCCACCCGCGCATTCTCCGGCCTCGCGGCCAGGCAGGCGCGCCAGATCTCCTCGGCAGCACCCGCGTCGCCCGAAAGGTAGCGGGCGAGGCCCAGGGTGGCCTGCGCGTCCACGAACCCCGGCCGCTCGGCCACGACGCGCTCCAGTTCCTCCCGCGCCTCGAGCACGCGCCCGGACTCGAGGAGGAGGCGGGCCAGCCGGTAGCGCAGGTCGGGGAAGCCGGGACCCAGCGTGCACGCCTCGCGGTACTGGGTCGCGGCGCGGTCGAGCGCACCCGCCTCCGCGTACGCGTCGCCGAGCTCGGCGTGGGCGTTGGCCAGCCGGGCGGCGTCGTGCGCGCGGAGGCCGGCCACGGGCGGCCCGCCCGAGGCCGCCGCCGCGGCGAAGGCCGCCCGCCCTTCGTCGACCCGTCCGAGCGCATTGAGCACGATCCCGCGGTGGACATGGGCCTCGAGGTACCGGGGATTGAGCGCGAGCGCCTGGTCGAACGCGACGAGGGCGCGCTCCTCCTGGCCCAGCAGCGACCAGCAGAGGCCCAGCAGGTGGTGCACGTCGGCAAAGTCGCGGCCGGCGGCCACGACCTCGTCCAGGAGGTGGATGGCGCCGTAGTAGTCCTGCAGCGCGAAGCGCTCCCGCGCCTGCGCGACGAGGTGATCCGAGTTCACGTGCACGGCTGCTCCCGGAACCAGGCGGCGAAGCGGCGAAGCCCCTCCTCGAAGCCGACCTCGGGCCGCCACCCGAGGAGGCGCTCGGCCCGCCCGGTGTCGGCGACGGTGAGGCGGACGTCGCCGGGCTGGGGGGCGGCCCGCTCGAGCCGGGGCGTGAAGCCGGTGGCCGCCGCGACCGCCGCGACCATCTCGGCCAGCGCCACGGCGCGGCGGCCGCCGAGGTTGACGATCTCGTGGCCGGGCGCCGCGCCCCCGGTCCAGTCCGCGGCCGCGAGGACGCCGCGGACGACGTCGTCACAGTACGTGTAGTCCCGCGCGGAGGTGCCATCCCCGAAGAGCGTCACCGGCTCGCCGCGCGCCATCCGGCGGGCGAAGGCGTGGATGGCGAGGTCGGGCCGCTGCCGGGGACCGTACACGGTGAAGAACCGGAGCGACACCGCGCGGAGCCGGTCCACCGGCGCGAGCGCCCCCACCAGCAGCTCGCCGGCGCGCTTGGTGGCTCCGTAGGGCGAGAGCGGCCGCACCGCCGGCGCGTCCTCGATGAATGGGGCCGGCGTGTCGTCGCCGTAGACCGACGAGCTCGAGCCGAAGACCAGTCGCGTGGCGCCGGCCCGCCGCATCGCCACCAGCACCGCCGCAGTCCCCTCGACGTTGGCCCGGGCGTAGGCCGCGGGATCCGCGAGCGACGGCCGCACCCCGGCCTTGGCGGCGAGGTGGACGACCACGGTGCCGGGGTCGAGCAGCGGGGCGAGCCCCACCGGGTCGAGGACGTCGAGCTCGCGGAAGGTGAAGGCGGGATGCCGGCGCGCCGCCGAGAGGTTCGCCTCCTTCACCGCCCGGGGATAGAACGGGTCGAAGCTGTCCACGCCGGTGACGGCGTCGCCGCGGGCGAGCAGGGCCTCGACCAGGTGCGACCCGATGAACCCCGCCGCCCCGGTCACGAGGACCCGGGTCAACCCGCTCCTCCCGGGGCCGGGCGCTGCCTCATCGCGGGGGGCGGCCGATGCTGTGGTAGGCGAACCCCAGCTCGGCCACGCGCTCCGGGTCGTAGAGGTTCCGCCCGTCCACGATGAGCGGGCGGCGGAGCAGCGCGCGCAGCCGGTCGAAGTCGGGGTTCCGGTACACCAGCCACTCGGTGACCACCACCAGGGCATCGGCGCCCTCCGCGGCGGCGTACGGGTCCTTCGCGTACTCGACCCGGTCGCCGAAGACCGCGCGCGCGGTCTCGTGGGCCTGGGGGTCGTGGACCCGGACCCGGGCGCCCCGCGCGAGCAGCTCCTCGACCAGGGGGATGCTCGAGCTCTCGCGCATGTCGTCGGTCTCGGCCTTGAACGCGAGCCCCCACACCGCGACCACCGCGCCGGTGAGCTCCTCGCCGAGCAGCGCCCGCACCCGGCCCGGCAGCAGCCGCTTCTGGCGCTCGTTCACCGCCTCGATCGCCTCGAGGAGATCCGCCTCGAGCCCCTGCTCGTGCATGGTGCGGATGAGCGCCTTCACGTCCTTCGGGAAGCAGGAGCCGCCGTAGCCCGGCCCGGGGAAGAGGAAAGCCGACCCGATGCGGTCGTCGGAGCCGATGCCCCGGCGGACCATCGTGACGTCCGCGCCGACCCGCTCGCAGAGCTGCGCGAGCTGGTTCATGAAGGAAATGCGGCTGGCGAGCATCGCGTTCGCGGCGTACTTGGTCACCTCGGCCGAGGCCACATCCATGAAGAGGACGCGGTCCTGCCGGCGGGTGAACGGCGCGTAGAGGGCCGCCATCGCCGCGCGGGCCCGCGCGTCGCCGTCGGCCACTCCGACGATGACGCGGTCCGGCTTCATGAAGTCATCGACCGCGGCCCCTTCCTTCAGGAACTCGGGATTGGAGCAGACCGAGAACGGGTGGGCGGTCCGGGCCGCGATGGCGGCGCGCACCTTCGCGGCGGTGCCGACCGGCACGGTGGACTTGGTGGCCACGACCTTGGGCCCGTCCAGGTGCCGCCCGATGGTGTCGGCGACGGCCAGCACGTGCTGCAGGTCGGCGGACCCGTCCTCGCCCGGCGGGGTCCCGACCGCGATGAAGAGCACCTCGCCGTGCCGCACGGCGGCGGCGAGGTCGGTGGTGAAGCGGAGCCGGCCCTCGGCGCTGTTCCGCCGCACCAGCGGCTCGAGCCCCGGCTCGTAGATCGGCACCTCGCCGGCCTGGAGCCGGGCCACCTTCGCCGCATCGATGTCGGCGCAGACGACGTCGTTGCCGGTCTCGGCCAGGCAGGCGCCGCCCACCAGGCCCACGTACCCGGAGCCGAAGACGGTGACCCGCACTCAGGCGCCCTTCGGCAGCGCGTGCCGGGTGTCCACCACGCAGCGCGCCTGGCGGGCCACCATCGCGTAATCCACGCCGGCGTGGTCGGTCACGACCATCACGGCGTCGTAGCCGGCCACCGCCTCGGGCGTGAGGGCCACCGAGTGGCGGGTGTGCCCGTCCTCGGTGAACTGCCGGACGTAGGGGTCGTGGTAGTCCACGGTGGCGCCCTGCTGCTCGATGAGCCGGATGATGTCGAGTGCGGGGCTCTCCCGCAGGTCGTCGATATCCCGCTTGTAGGCCACGCCCAGCACCAGCACCCGCGACCCCTTCACCGCGCGACCGGTCATGTTCAGCGTGTCCTGGAGCTTCCGCACCCAGAAGACCGGCATCTCGGTGTTGAGCTCGCCGGCGAGGTCGATGAAGCGGGTCTTGTAGTTGAGCCCCCGCATCTTCCACGCGAGGTAGTGCGGGTCGATCGGGATGCAGTGGCCGCCCAGGCCCGGGCCGGGCAGGAACTTCATGAAGCCGAACGGCTTGGTCGCGGCGGCCTCGATCACCTCCCAGACGTCCACCCCCAGCTTGTCGCAGACGATGGCCATCTCGTTCACCAGCCCGATGTTCACGCTGCGGAACGTGTTCTCCAGCAGCTTGACCAGCTCGGCGGCCTCGGTGGTGCTCACCGGCACCAGGCGGTCGATGGCCGGCTGGTACAGGGCGCAGGCCACGTCGCGGCACGCCGCGGTGATCCCACCGACGACCTTGGGGGTGTTCTTGGTGCCGTAGGTCGGGTTGCCCGGGTCCACCCGCTCGGGGCTGAAGGCGAGGAAGAAGTCCTCCCCCACCCGGAGCCCGGTGGCCTCGAGCGTCGGCAGCATGATCTCCCGGGTGGTGCCGGGATAGGTCGTGCTCTCGAGGATGATCGCCTGGCCCCGGCGCAGTCCCGCCCGCACCGCCTCGGTGGCCGCGACGATGTAGCTCACGTCGGGGTCCTTGAACTTCGACAGCGGGGTCGGGACGCAGATCGAGATCGCGTCCGGCTCGGCCAGCCGGGCCATGTCGGTGGTGGCCTCGAACCGCCCGGCGGCGATCGCCTCCCGGAGCTGGGCCTCGGTCACGTCCTTGACGTGCGAGCGCCCGGCGTTCAGCCCCTCGACCACGCCGGCGTTGATGTCGAAACCCAGCACGCGAAAGCCGGCGCGGGCGAGCTCGATCACCAGCGGGAGGCCGACGTACCCGAGGCCCACCACGCCGAAGAGCGCCTCGCGCCGCGCCGCCTTGCCGATCAGGTCCTGGGCCACGGTCATCGGTAGAAATCCAGCACGGCCGCGGTGACCGCGTCCTGCTGCTCCATGGTGAGTTCGGGGAAGATCGGCAGCGAGACCACCGCCGCCGTCGCGGCCTCCGAGACCGGCAGCGCCCCGGGCCGGTGGCCCAGGTGCGCGAAGCAGGGCTGGAGGTGCAGCGCCAGCGGGTAGTACACCTTGTGCCCGATCCCGCGGGCCCTGAGGTGGTCCGCCAGCGCATCCCGCCGCTCGGCGCGGATGGTGTACTGGTGCCAGGTGTGCTCGTTGGCCGGGTCGGTGCGCGGCGCCTGGATCGCCCCGTGGCCGGCGAACGCCGCCTCGTAGCGCGCGGCGAGCTCCCGGCGGCGCGCGTTCCAGCCCGCGAGGCGCGGCAGCTTGGCCAGCAGCACCGCCGCCTGAAGGGTGTCGAGCCGGCTGTTGGTGCCGACCTCGTCGTGGTAGTACTCCCGCGTCCCCCCGTGGAGCCGGAGCGAGCGGAGCCGGGCCGCCACCGCGTCGTCCTGGGCCACCATCATCCCGCCGTCGCCCCAGGCCCCGAGGTTCTTGGTCGGGAAGAAGGAGAAGCAGCCGACGGTGCCGAGCTCCCCCGCCATCCGCCACGCCCCGCCGATCCGGCGGCGGGCCCCGATGGCCTGGGCCGCGTCCTCGATCACCACGATGCCGCGGCGCCGGGCGAGCTCGGCGAAGGCCTCCATCGGCGCCATCTGGCCGTAGAGGTGGACCACCACGATCGCGCGGGTCCGGGGCGTGATGGCCGCCTCCGCCGCTGCGGGGTCGAGGTTGAAGGTGACCGGGTCGATCTCGGCGAAGACCGGCGTGCCGCCGGCGTTGTGGATCGCCCCCGCGGTGGCGAAGAAGGTGAACGACGGGGCGATGACCTCGTCGCCGGGCTGCAGGTCCAGCGCCCAGAGCGCCAGCAGGAGGGCGTCGGTGCCGCTGGCGCACCCCACCCCGTGGGCGGCCTGGGACAGCCGGGCCACTTCCCGCTCGAGTTCCGCCACCTCCGGCCCCATGATGAAGCCCTGGCGGTCGACCACCGCCTTCACCCGCCCCTGCACGTCCGCCTCGATGGTCGGGTACTGCGCCATGAGGTCAAGCAGCGGTACCTGCACGCGATTCTCCCCGTAAAGTGCGACAGCCGTGAAACTTAGCCCGGCCGGGTGGGTGGGTCAACGCGGTGCAGCGCACCGGCCGACTCGGCGTAGGCGGTTCCGCAGGCCTCGCAGGCGCCGCGCCCGCCGCGGAGGGCGAGCGGCTCGCCGCACTGGCACACCCAGCCGGTCTGGCGGGCCGGCACGCCGAGGACGAGGGCGTGGGCCGGGACGTCCCGGGTGACCACCGCCCCCGCGCCGACGAGGGCGTACTCGCCGAGGGTCACGCCGCAGACGATGGTGGCATTGGCTCCGATCGTCGCCCCGCGCCGGACCAGGGTCCGCTGGTAGGCATGCCGGCGGGAGACGTGGCTCCGGGGCGTGCCGACGTTGGTGAAGACGCAGCTCGGGCCGCAGAAGACGTCGTCCTCCAGCTCGACCCCCTCGTAGATCGACACGTTGTTCTGGATCTTCACGTTGCTGCCGATCCGGGTGCCGGACATCACCACCACGTTCTGGCCCAGCACGCAGCGCTCGCCGATCACGGCGCCCGGCATCACGTGGCAGAAATGCCAGATCTTCGTGCCGGCGCCGACGGTGGCGCCGGCGTCGACGTAGCTCGACTCGTGGGCGAAGTAGTCAGGCATCCCGTTCCTCGTCAGGTTGACTCACCGCAGAGGCACAGAGGGCGCAGGGAACTGCGACTGCGTCGTGACCCACCCCACCCCAGATCGCTCTGGGAAGGTGGGCGGCGAAACGCGATTCCTGAACCGGACTCACCACGCAGGGCTCGTCTCTGCGCCCTCTGCGCCTCGGCGGTGAATCGTCACGGCACGTCCGCCGCCGCGGCCTCGCGCGCCAGCTCGTGCCACTCCTGCAGCGACTTCACCTCGAGCCGCCGGCTCCGGAGCGCGATGATCGCGTCGCACGCCGCCGAGGCGGCCGACAGGGTGGTCGTATACGGCACCCGGTGCTGCAGCGCGGCCCGCCGGATGGTGTAGTCGTCCTGCTGGGTGAGCTTGCCGAGCGGGGTGTTCACCAGGAGCTGGATCCGCCCCGAGACCAGCAGGTCGAGCGCGTTGGGCCGCCCCTCGTGCACCTTGAGCACCCGCTCCGACGGGATCCCCTTCCCCCGGAGGTACCGCGCGGTGCCGCTCGTGGCCAGCACCCGGAAGCCGAGCTCGTGGAACCGCCGCGCGATCGGCACGACGGTCGCCTTGTCCCGGTCGTTCACGGTGATGAACACCGCCCCCTCGAGCGGAAGCGAGCCGTCCGCCGCGGCCTGGGCCTTGGCGAACGCCATCCCGAACGAGTCGGCGATTCCCATCACCTCGCCGGTGGAGCGCATTTCCGGACCCAGCACCAGGTCCACGCCGGGGAACTTCCCGAAGGGGAAGACGGCCTCCTTCACCGCCACGTAGGGCGGCACCACGTCGTCGGTGAGCCCGAGCTCGTCGAGCGACTTCCCGGCCATCACCGCCGCGGCCAGCTTGGCGAGCGGCAAGCCGGTGGCCTTCCCGACGAAGGGCACGGTGCGCGAACCGCGCGGGTTCACCTCCAGCACGTACACGATCCCGTCCCGGATGGCGTACTGCACGTTGATGAGGCCCACCACGCCGAGGCGCCGGGCGAACGCCCGGGTGTGCTGCTTCATCACCTCGACCTGCTCCTCGGTGATGAGGTAGGGCGGGAGCACGCAGGCCGAGTCGCCGCTGTGGATGCCGGCGTCCTCGATGTGCTGCATCACCCCGCCGATCACGCAGCGGGTCCCGTCGGCGATGGCGTCCACGTCGGCCTCGAAGGCGTCCTCGAGGAACCGGTCGATCAGCACCGGGTGGTCCGGCGCCACCCGGACGGCCCGCGCGAAGTAGTCGCGCAGCGACTCGGCGTCGTAGACGATCTCCATCGCCCGGCCCCCGAGCACGTAGGACGGGCGCACCAGCACCGGATATCCCACCCGCTCCGCCACCGCCACCGCCTCCTCCACCGAGCTGGCGGCGCCGGCCGGCGGCTGGGTGACACCGAGCTCCCGCGCGAGGGCCTCGAACCGGCCCCGGTCCTCCGCCGCATCGATCGCGTCCGGGCTCGTCCCCAGGATCCGCACTCCCGCGGCCTCGAGCCCCCGGGCGAGCCGGAGCGGGGTCTGGCCACCGAGCTGGACCACCACCCCGACGGGCTGCTCCTGGTGCACGATCTCCAGGACGTCCTCCAGGGTGAGCGGCTCGAAGTAGAGCGAGTCGGAGATGTCGAAGTCGGTGGAGACCGTCTCGGGATTCGAGTTCACCATGACCGCGCGATAGCCCAGCTCGCGGAAGGCGAGGACGGCGTGCACGCAGCAGTAGTCGAACTCGACCCCCTGCCCGATCCGGTTCGGCCCGCTGCCGAGGATGATGACGGTGGGGCGGTCGCCCCGCGGCACCTCGTTCTCCTCGTCGTAGGAGGAGTAGAGGTAGGGGGTGGCGGAGGGAAACTCGCCGGCGCAGGTGTCCACGATCTTGTAGGCCGGGCGCACGCCGAGCCGGTGGCGGAGCGCGCGGAACTCCCCCTCCGGCATCCCCCAGAGGGCGCCGAGCTGCCGATCGGAGAAGCCGAGCCGCTTCATCCTCCGGACCGCCTCGGCGCGCGGGTCGGGGGCGCCGGCGGCGGGGGCGGGCACCCCGCGGAATTCGGCTTCCGCCTCGAGCAGCTCGGCCAGCTGGCCCACGAACCAGGGGTCGATCCCGCTCCGCTCCGCGATCTCCTCGACCGGGACCCCCAGTTCCAGGGCGCGGCGCACCTGGAAGACCCGCTCCGGCGTGGGGGTGTGGAGGGCGGCGCGGACCGTCTCGACGCCCCCGTCCTGCAGCCGGTCGTCGGCCGGCGCGGCCCCCGCCACCCACCCGGCGCGGTCCACCTCGAGGCCCCGGAGGCCCTTCTGGAACGCCTCCTTGAAGGTGCGGCCGATCGCCATCACCTCGCCGACCGACTTCATCTGCGTGGTGAGCACCGGCTCCGCCCTGGGGAACTTCTCGAAGGCGAAGCGCGGGATCTTCACCACCACGTAATCGAGCACCGGCTCGAAGCTCGCCGGCGTGGTGCGGGTGATGTCGTTGGGCAGCTCGTCGAGCCGGTAGCCGACGGCGAGCTTCGTCCCGATCCGGGCGATGGGGAAGCCGGTGGCCTTGGAGGCGAGGGCCGAGGAGCGCGACACCCGCGGGTTCATCTCGATGACGAGCTGCTCCCCGGTCCGCGGGTCCACGGCGAACTGGATGTTGCACCCGCCCGCGGCCACGCCGACCTCGCGGATGATCTGGAGGGCGGCGTCCCGCATCCGCTGGTACTCGCGGTCGGTGAGCGTCATCGCCGGCGCGACCGTGATCGAGTCGCCGGTGTGGACGCCCATCGGGTCGAGATTCTCGATCGAGCAGACGATGACGACGTTGTCGGCGCCGTCCCGCATCACCTCGAGCTCGAACTCCTTCCACCCGATCACGCTCCGTTCCACCAGCACCGAGCCGACCGGGGAGGCGTCGAGCCCGCGCCGGACCAGCGCCTCGTACTCCTCGCGGTTGTAGGCGATGCCGCCGCCGGTGCCCCCCAGGGTGAACGAGGGCCGGACGATGGCGGGATACCCGGTGCGCTCGACCGCGGTGAGCGCCTCCTCGAGCGAGCTCACGGTGCGCCCCTCCGGGACGGCGAGGCCGAGCCGGCCCATCGCCTCGCCGAAGGCCTGCCGATCCTCGGCCAACCGGATCGCGCGGGCGTCGGCGCCGATCAGCTCGACCCCGTACTTCGCCAGGGTGCCGTCCTGGTGCAGCGCCATGGCGACGTTGAGCGCCGTCTGCCCGCCCATGGTCGGGAGGAGGGCATCGGGCCGCTCGCGCTCGATCACCTTGGCGACCCATTCCGGCGTCACCGGCTCCACGTAGGTCCGGTCGGCCAGCTCCGGGTCGGTCATGATGGTGGCCGGATTCGAGTTCACCAGCACCACCTCGTACCCCTCCTCCTTGAGCGCCCGCACCGCCTGGGTGCCGGAGTAGTCGAATTCCGCCCCCTGACCGATGACGATCGGGCCGGAACCGACGAGGAGGATGCGCTTGAGGTCAGTCCGCTTGGGCATCGATCAGGTCCTGCAGCGTGCGGTCGAGGGGCAGGGCGGGCCGCCAGCCGGTGGCCGCCGCGAGCTTCGCCGGGTCGCCGACGAGGTGGGGCAGGTCCGACCGCCGCACCAGGGCGGGGTCGGGCGCGGGCTCGACGGCGGCACCGAGCCGCTCGGCGAGCGCCGCGAACAGGTCGGCGAGCGGGCGCCCCACCCCGCTCGCCACGTTGTAGGTCTCGCCGGGCACGCCGCGCTCCAGCAGGGCGACGTAGGCGCGCACGACGTCCCGCACGTCGAGGATGTCCCGCACCGGGTGCAGGTTGCCGGTCGGCACCGTGTGCTCGCCGCGCCGCGCGGCCGCCCGGATGCGGGCGGCGAAGCCGGGGAGGGCGAAGGTCGCCGCCTGCCCCGGCCCGGTGTGGGTGAACGGCCGCGCGACGATCACCCGGAGCCCGGTGCGGCGCCCGACTTCCCCGGCCGCCACCTCGGCGGCGACCTTGCTCGCCGCGTAGGGCGAGGCGGGCAGGCAGGGATCCGCCTCCCGGCGCGGCCGCGGCTCCCCCGCCCCATAGACTTCGCCCGACGAGACGACCAGCGCCAGCGGGTCGGCGCCCCGGTCCCGCAGGACGGCCAGCGCCTCGAGCAGCCGGGCCGTCCCGGCGGCGTTCACCGTCCAGGCCCAGCCCGGATCCTGCCGCGCCGCGTGGTTCGAGGCCACCGCGGCGAGGTGGACCACCGCGTCCGGCGCGCCCGCCACCGCCGCGCCCACCGAGGCGCCGTCGGTGAGCTCGAGCGGCACCACCGGCACCCCGAGACCCGCCTCCAGGGCGGGGCTGCCGGGCCGGACCGCGGCGGTCGCGACGTGCCCCGCTCCGGCCAGGGCCTGAAGCAGCCAGCCCCCGACGAAGCCGTCGGCGCCGGTGACGAGGACCCTCACCGGCCGCCGCCCAGTCGCGCGAGGTCGGCGTCCACCATCATCCCGATCAGTGCCTCGAACGAGACCGTGGGGGTCCAGCCCAGCTCGCGCGCGGCCCGCGACGGGTCGGCCTGCAGCACGTCCACCTCGGCCGGACGGATGAACGCCGGGTCCACCTTCACCCAGTCCCGCCAGTCGAGCCCGGCATGGCGGAAGGCGACCTCCACCAGGTCGCGCACCGAGTGGGTGACGCCGGTGCCGATCACGTAGTCGCGCGGCTCCGGCTGCTGCAGCATCCGCCACATCGCGTCCACGTAGTCGCCGGCAAACCCCCAGTCGCGCCGCGCGTCGAGGTTGCCGAGCCGGAGCTCGGTGGCGCGGCCCAGCTTGATGCGCGCCACCCCGTCGGTGACCTTGCGGGTGACGAACTCCACCCCGCGGCGGGGCGATTCGTGGTTGAAGAGGATGCCGCTCACGGCGTAGAGCCCGTACGACTCGCGGTAGTTCACCGTGATCCAGTGGCCGTAGACCTTCGCCACCCCGTAGGGTGAGCGGGGGTAGAACGCCGTGGACTCCCGCTGCGGCGTCTCGGTGACCTTGCCGAACATCTCCGAGCTCGAGGCCTGGTAGAACCGCGCCCGCGGGTGGGCGAGGCGGATCGCCTCGAGGATCCGGGTGACGCCGAGCGCGGTGAACTCGCCGGTGAGGACCGGCTGCGACCACGAGGTCGGCACGTAGCTCTGGGCGGCGAGGTTGTAGACCTCGTCGGGCTTGGCGTCGCCGATGACGACGGTGAGCGAGTGCTGGTCGAGCAGGTCGGCCGCCACCACCTCGATCCGGCCAAGGAGGTGCTCGATCCGCTCGTAGCTGTGGTGGCTGGTCCGGCGGACCACCCCGACGACGTCGTACCCCTTGGCGAGCAGGAGCTCGGCGAGGTAGGAGCCGTCCTGGCCGGTGACGCCGGTGACGAGGGCCTTAGGCACGGGGGCCTCCGGGGGCCAGTTGTCCGGGCGCGCTGGCCCGTGTAAATTGCAGGGCTAGTTGAATATCAGGCACCACGAGTTCCCACGGGGGGCAGGGCATATGGCGCGGGTGTGCAACGTGTGCGGCAAGGGGCCGGTGACCGGCCATAACGTCAGCCACGCGAAGAACCGGACCAATCGGCGGTGGTACCCGAACCTCCAGACCGTCCGCGTGGCGGTGGACGGCGCGCCGAAGCGCGTCCGGGTGTGCGCCCAGTGCATCAAGAGCAACCGGGTGACCAAGGCGAGCTGACGCCCGCCCGGGCGACGGCCGAAAAAAAGGGGACCCGCGGGTCCCCTTCGTCGTTTCCGCCGGTCCGGGCCCGCTCACTCGGCCAGGAGCTCGATGCGCGCGACCTCGGCACCGTCGCCGGGCCGGAAGCCGAGCTTGAGGATCCGGGTGTAGCCGCCGGGCCGGCTGGCGAACCGGGGGCCGATCTCGGCGAAGAGCCGGGAGAGCACCGCGCGGTCCTTGATCTTCCGCTCGACCTGCCGCCGGGCGTGCAGGTCGCCCCGCCGGGCCAGGGTGATGAGCCGCTCGGCGAAGGGCCGGAGTTCCTTGGCCTTGGCCTGTGTGGTGACGATGCCCCCGTGCTGGAAGAGGCTCGAGGCCATGTTGTTCATCAGGGCCTTCTTGTGGCTCGCCGTGCGGGAGAGCTGGCGGCCCTTCGCGCGGTGCCGCATCAGACCTCCTCGTCCACGCCGGCAACGGGCCGCGCGGTGGGGACGGCGCCGGGGTCGGCCACCACCAGCGCGCCGTCCGCCTCGGTGAACCGCATCCCGAAGTTGAGGCCCTCGCGGCGGAGCAGCTCGCCGATCTCGGCCAGCGCCTTCTCGCCCACGTTCTTGACCTTGAGCAGGTCCTCCTCGGTGAACTCCACGAGGTCGCGCAGGGTCCGGATGTTGGAGTTCTTGAGCGAGTTGAGCGACCGGACCGAGAGGCCGAGGTCGTCGATCGGGCGGGCCACGCGCTGGGCGAGGTCGCCGGACGCCGCGGCCGCGGGCGCCTCGGGCGCGCGCGCCATCGGCACCTTGCCGAACTCGACGAAGTAGCGGAAGTGCTCCTGCGCCAGGGCCGCGGCGTAGGCCACCGCGTCCTCCGGCGTGATGGTACCGTCGGTCTCGACCGTCAGGGTCAGCCGGTCGTAGTCGGTGCGCTGGCCGACGCGGGTTTCCGCGACGGTGAAGTTCGCGCGGAGGACCGGGTTGTAGATCGCGTCGATGCGGATCAGGTCCACCGGCGTGGCGCGGTCCGCCTGGTGCAGCTCGGACTCCACGTAGCCCCGGCCCTTGTTCACGTGCAGCTCGGCGTGGACCTCGCCCTCTTCCTGCACCGTGAAGAGCAGGTGGTCGGGGTTCACGACGGTGACGCTGCCGTGGGGCTGGATGTCCCGGCCGTAGACCGGGCCCCGGCCTTCCTTGGTGATGTGCAGGACCGCCTCGTCCACCTCCTCGACCAGCACCAGCCGGAGGCCCTTCAGGCGCTGGATGATCTGGTGCACGTCCTCGAGGACGCCGCGGACCGACTGGTGCTCGTGCACCACGCCGTCCATCCGGAAGCCCCACACCGCCGTCCCGCGGAGGGAGGAGAGGAGCATCCGGCGCAACGCGTTGCCCAGCGTGTGGCCGAACCCGCGCTCCAGCGGCTGGAGACGGAACTCCGCCGCGTTCGGCTGGTCGTCCCGCCGGGTCATCTCGACCAGGTGCGGGTGGACCAGGCCGGTCAGGTCAATCGTCATGGTCAGGACCGTCCGTCGCTTACTTCGAGTACAGCTCGACGATGAGCTGCTCCTGGGCCGCCGTCGGGATCGCCTCGCGGGTCGGCCGCTCGACGTACCGCCCCGCGGCCTTCTCGGCGTCCACCTGCAGCCAGGCCACCGGGGCGCCGCGCGCCGCCAGCTCCTGGGCCGCCTTGACCGTCACCAGCTCCCGGCTCGCCGGGGCCACCCGGACCTCGTGGCCCGGCAGCACCGCGAACGACGGGACGTTCACCCGCCGGCCGTTCACCTGGACGTGCCCGTGGCGCACCAGCTGCCGGGCCGACTTCCGGCTCGCGGCGAAGCCCATCCGGTAGACCAGGTTGTCGAGCCGGGACTCGAGCGCGACCATCAGGTTGGTGCCCTTCACCCCGGGGTGCCGCGTGGCGCTGGCGTACAGCCGGCGGAACTGGCCCTCGGAGAGGCCGTAGATCCGCTTCACCTTCTGCTTCTCCCGCAGCTGCTTGGCGTACTCCGACGCCTTGCGCCCGCGGGAGAGCGCCGGGCCGTGCTGGCCGGGCGGATAGGCCCGCCGCTCCACCGCGCACTTCTCGGTGAGGCAGCGCGAGCCCTTGAGGAACAGCTTCGTGCCTTCACGCCGGCAGAGCCGGCAGCTGGAACCGGTGTAACGCGCCATCGGTCAGACCCGCCGCTTCTTCGGGGGACGGCAGCCGTTGTGCGGAATCGGCGTCACGTCCCGGATGGACACCACCTTGAGGCCGACCGAGGCGAGCGCCTGGATGGCCGACTCGCGCCCGCTGCCCGGACCCTGCACGCGCACGTGCACCCGGCGGAGCCCCATGTTGACCGCCTCGCGCCCCGCCTGCTCCGCGGCCACCGTGGCGGCGAACGGCGTGGACTTCTTCGAGCCCTTGAACCCGGCCTTGCCCGAGGTGCCCCAGACCAGGGCGTTCCCGTGCAGGTCGGTGATGGTGATGAGCGTGTTGTTGAACGTGGCCGAGATGTGGGCAATGCCCTCCGACTCGACCACCTTCTTGGCGCGCTTGCCCGCCGGCTTGATCGGTGTGGTCATTTACTTCTTCGTCACCTTCTTCTTGCCCGCGATGGCGCGGCGCGGCCCCTTCTTGGTGCGCGCGTTGGTGTGCGTGCGCTGCCCCCGGACCGGCAGCCCGCGGCGATGCCGGATGCCGCGATAGCTCCCGATGTCCATCAACCGCTTGATGTTCATCGCCACTTCGGTGCGGAGCGCTCCCTCGACCCGGAGCGACCGCTCGATCACCTGGCGCAGCCGCGCCACCTCGGCGTCGGAGAGGTCGCGCACGCGGGTCTCGGCGCTCACGCCCGTCTCCTCGAGGAGACGCTGGCTCGTGACGCGGCCGATCCCGTAGATGTAGGTGAGGGCGACTTCGACGCGCTTCTCGCGCGGAAGATCTACGCCTGCGATTCGCGCCATCTCAGCCCTGCCGCTGCTTGTGCTTCGGGTTGCGCTTGCAGATGATCCGCGTCACGCCCGCACGCTTGACGACCTTGCAGTGCTCGCAGATCGGCTTGACACTCGACCGAACCTTCACAGAAGCTCTCCGGGCCCGCGTTCCAAAGGAAGCTTTGGAAGGTAAACCGGCCCGGAAGGCGAAGCAAGGGGCGGAACTCGGCCTCCCGTAGAGGCCTACGCCCTCCCGACCGGTCCCGGGGCCCGGGCCGCTTCTTCGGTGAGTCTTCGGAGCGCGCCGCCGGGGTCGGCGGCGCGGAGGACCGGTCGGCCCACCACCAGGTGGGTGGCGCCCGCCCGAGCCGCCGCGCCGGCGGTGGCCGTCCGCGTCTGGTCGTCCCCGGCGTCCCCGGCGTCCCGGATCCCGGGCACCACCAGCCACGCGCCCTCCCCCACCGCCGCGCGCACCTCGGCCACCTCGAGCGGAGAACAGACCAGCCCGCGGAGCCCGGCCGCCGCCCCGAGCCGGGCGAGCCGGACCGCCTCCGCGCCGAGCAGGGTCTCCCGCCCCACCGCATCCCCATACTCCGGGGCGGAGTGTGAGGTGAGCACGGTGACCCCGACCAGGCCGGGCCGGCCGGCGGCCGCGGAGGCGGCGACGGCCGCCCGGAGCATCGTGGAGCCACCGAGGGTGTGCACCGTGGCCATCGCCACGTCGAGCTCGGCGGCGCGCTCCACCGCGCCGGCCACCGTGTTCGGGATGTCGTGCCACTTGAGGTCGAGGAACACTTCGAGCCCGCGGGCGCGCAGCTCCCGCACCAGCGGCGGCCCTTCCCGGGTGAACAGGATGGAGCCGACCTTCACCCAGCGAAGTCCGGGGAGGCCCGCGAGCCGGAGCGCATCCTCGGCCCCGGGCACGTCGAGCGCGAGGATCACC
The DNA here is from genome assembly GCA_035457305.1 of Gemmatimonadales bacterium. Classification (GTDB taxonomy): domain Bacteria; phylum Gemmatimonadota; class Gemmatimonadetes; order Gemmatimonadales; family GWC2-71-9; genus JAICEH01. The sequence continues at coordinate 20,647 of DATIBS010000138.1, read as the reverse complement.
TCAGCCATCGGTGCGCTCCAGCCCCGCGAGGATCCGCGCGGGCGCCCGCGGGTCGGCGAGCGCCGCGGTGCCCACCTGCACCAGCGTCGCGCCGGCGCGAAGGTAGTCCCGCACGTCGGTCGCAGTGCGGATGCCCCCGACGCCCAGGATCGGCGTATCGGGGAGTCGCTCCCGCACCCGCCGGACCGCGAGGAGCCCGACCGGGAGAAGCGCCGGCCCGCTCACGCCACCATTCCCCTGTCCCAGCCGGGTCCGGCCATCCTCGTGATACGCGAGCCCCGGCATGGTGTTGACGAGGGTGACGCCGTCGGCGCCGGCCTCGACGGCCGCGGCGGCGAGCGACGGCAGGTCGGGCACCGCCGGGGAGAGCTTCGCGACGATCGGGCGGCGCGTGGCGGCCCGGCAGCCCGCGACGACGCGGCGCACCGCGCCGGCATCGGCGCCGAATTCGAGGCCGCCGGCGGCGGTGTTCGGGCAGCTGAGGTTGAGCTCGTAGGCGTCCACCCCCTCGACCACCTCCAGGCCGGCCACCACGCCCGCGTACTCCGCCTCCTCGAAGCCCACGACATTGACCACGACCCGGGGGCCCCGGCCCCGGAATCGGCGCACCAGCGCCGGCAGCTCGTTCGCCGCGAGTGCCGCGAGGCCGGGGTTCGCGAGGCCCACCGAGTTGAGCATTCCGCCACGGAATTCCGCCACCCGCGGGGGGCGGTTGCCGGCTCGCGGCGCCAGCGAGACCGCCTTGGTCACGATGCCACCGAGGCGGTCGAGGTCCATCACTCCCTCGAGCTCGAGACCGTACCCCGCGGTGCCGGACGCGAGCAGGAGCGGGTTGGAGAACCGGATGCCGAACACCTCGCGCGAGAGCGAGGTGCTCACTGGAGCGTGTCTGCCGGCTGGGCGACCGGGCGGCGGGGGGCCCCCCGGCCCGCGGGGGCTGGCCCCGCCCGGGACCAGCGGCGGAGCGAATCCTCGAGGGCGAGGAAGGAATCGGCCGGCTCCCCGCGGAGGGCGAGCAGGTAGGGGCTGCCGGGGTAGCGGACGGCCACTTCCGCCAGGAGCGATTCCGCCCGCGCCGGCTCGAGCGCGGCGCGCGCCAGGATCGCCTTCGGCGCGTACGGCGAGCCGGGGTGACGCTCGGCCAGCAGCGCGAGGAGGCCCGCTGCGGCCCCGGGGGCGCCCACCGAATCGCGCAGCGCCTCGGCGGCCTGGAAGAGGACGAGGTCGCCCTGTGGGCTGCCGGTCGTGTCGGGGCGCAGGCTGTCCACGCGCGCGAGCACGCGGGCGAGCGCGCCGCGCCGGCGGGCGGCGTCCACCCCGGCGGTGCCGCCCAGCTGCTCGATGGCCCGCAGCGTGTCGGCCATGGGGCGGAGTTCCTCCAGGCCGGGCGCCTGCGCCAGGGCCTTCCCCGCCAGCGCCATCCGGGCGGTGGCCTGCCCCGGGCGCGTCGGGGCAACCACCGCCGCCTGCTCCCAGCGCAGCCGCGCGCGGGCGGTGTCGGTCTCACGCCAGCGCTCCGCGTCGGCCAGGAGCAGGCGCGCGCGAAGGTCGGCCGGGAGGGAGTCGAGGACCGCGAGCCGGTCGGTGAGCGCGCCTGCGGCGCCCGGGTCGGCCCGTCCAATGGCGGCCACCAGGCTGTCCCATGGGGTGTCGGGTTGCGGCGGGGCGGCCAGGATGGTGTCCACCAGGGACAGCGCCTCGTCGCTCCGCCCGACACCGGCGAGGATCATCGCCCGGTCGCCCGTCGTGGGGACGAGGTCCGGCTCCTCCTCCAGCACGGCCAGCGCCTCGGCGTAGCGCCCGTTCGCCCGGAGGACCGTGACCAGCCGCTCCGCCGCGCGCCGCCTCGCCTCCGGCTCCGCACCGACCCGGAGCCGGGCCAGCGCGGCGGCCGCATGGTCCCATTGCCCCAGCTCGGCGTAGCAGTCGGCGAGGACGTCGAGCGAGCGCCGCACCAGCGCCGAGTCGGGCGAGGTGAACGCGACGGCCTCCAGCTCCGGACGCGCGCCTTCGCAGTTCCGCAGGCGGGCCAGCGCGTTCCCCCGGAGGAACCGCGCGTCGTCCACCCATTCGCTCCGGGGATACCGGGTGAGGACCGACTCCGCCTTGGTGGCCACCTGGCCGTAGAGTCCCTGGGCCTCGAATCGCCGGCCGTCCCGCTCCGCCCGCTCGGCCTCCTTCGTCAGGCGGCGGGCGTTGTAGACGCCGTTGTAGTACACGCACCCGCCGAGCGACAGGCAGGCGGCGACGAGGAGCACGCGCCTCACGGGGCCCCCGCGGCGACACCGCTGCGCAGCTCGTACTCGGCGAGGTAGGACTCGATGGCCGCGGCCATGGCGGCCGCGAGGCGGCGCTGACCCGTCGCGTCGGCGAGGAAGCGCGCGTCGCCGGGATGGTCGCCGAAGCCCATCTCCACCAGCATCGCCGGCCGGCGCGCCAGGTTGAGCACCGCGATGTTGGTGAACTTCCGCACGCCGCGATTCGCCCCGGGATGCACCCGCTCGACCTCGCCGTGGAGCAGCGTGGCCGCCCGCGCCGACTCCCGCAGGTACTCGTTCATCTGGAGGTCGCGCAGGATGAAGTCGAGCGCGCTCCCTCCCGTGGTCTCGAGCGAGTCGTAGCGCAGCGCCTCGTTCTCCATCCGCGCCACCCGGCGGGCGTCCTCGGTGTTCTCCTCCCCGATGATGTAGGCCGAGAAGCCCCGGAGCGCCCCGTTCTGGCGCCTCCCGCGCGGAGCAAGGGCATCCACGTGAAGGCTCACGAAGAGGTCGCAGTCGGCCGAGCAGGTGGCGGCGCGGTCGCGGAAGCTGGGTCGGACGTCGCGGGCGCGCGTGAGCCGCACGCGGACCCCGCGTGCCTCCAGCTCGTCCCGGAGGAGGAGTCCCACCTTGAGCGTGATGTCGGATTCGGTGAGCCTGCCGGGGCACCGGCTGCAGGGATTCCCGGGATCCTCCCCGCCATGGCCGGGGTCCACCGCGACCACGTGGGTGCGGAGCAGCCGACGGCCGGCACGAGGCTCGGCGGCAGCCGGACCGGTCTCGACCAGGCGGAGGTCGGCGGCCACCCACCGGTAGCGCTCCGGGAAGGCGCGAGGAAGCAGGTGGCTCAGGAGCGGGAGCGGGAGGAAGAGGGTGTCGGCCCGCCGCGCCGCGCCCACGCCGAGTGCCTCGACGCGATCGCCGGCCACGACCACCGGGGCGCCGACGAGGAACCGGAAGCTCGTCCCGGCCACGCGGACCTCGGCCCACGCGGGATCGCCCTCCTCGAGCTGCCCCCCGAGCGCCGCCACCAGCGGCGCCGCCGGGAGGAGGCCGCCCTCGGCGGTCTCGTGCAGGCCGATCCGGACCTCGCCCCGCGCCGAGCTCAGCACCACCGAGGGCGGCTGGGGCGCGGCGGCGGGCAGCGCGAGGGCGATCCCCAGGACGGCGGCGAGCAGCAGGGGCGGCATCGGACTCAGACCCTGCCCTTCCACGCGCGGGCGCGCGCCATCTCGCGCTCCGCATCCCGCCGCTTCACGTCCTCGCGGCGGTCGTGCACCTTCTTGCCCCGGCCCAGCGCGAGCTTCACCTTCGCCTTGCCCCGGGAGAAGTAGAGCTCCAGCGGCACCAGCGTGAGCCCCTTCTGCTCGACGGCACCGATCAGCCGCTCGATCTCCTTGCGGTGCAGCAGGAGCTTTCGCGACCGGACGGGGTCGTGGTTCCAGCGGTTGCCCTGCTCGTACGGCGTGATGTTCATCCCCTCCAGCCAGACCTCGCCGCGCCCCACGCGCGCGAAGGCCTCCTTGATGGAGGCCTTGCCGCTGCGGAGCGACTTGACCTCGGTCCCGGTGAGCACCAGGCCCGCCTCCCAGGTATCGAGGATGTGATAGTCGTGCGTGGCCCGCGGATTCCGGGCGATGGACTGACGGCTTTCGGCCGCGTCGGCGGGGGCGGGCTTCGGGCTCACTATGCGCTCGTAACTCCAAGATAGACCGGGGCTTCGGGGCGGTCAACGCACTGCTTGACGCCCCGAGAGGCCCGGACTAGCTTTGGCCTCCCGCCGAAGTGGTGGAATTGGTAGACGCGCTGCGTTCAGGGCGCAGTGGGCGCAAGCCCGTGAGGGTTCGAGTCCCTCCTTCGGCACTGCAACGGGGAACGGGCAGCGGGGAACGGGGAGCGGGAGGGCCGTGAGCGGCCTGCCCGTTTCTTTTTTTTCTACCGGTCCCTGTTCCCCGTTCCCGGTTCCCCGGGTCAGTACCTCGCCATCCCCGGCTCCACCTCCTCCGCCCAGGCGTCGATCCCTCCCGCGAGATTCCGCACGCCCGAGAACCCGGCGGCGGTGAGCAGCTCCTGCGCGCGACGGGACCGGACGCCGTGGTGGCAGAGCGTGACGATCGGTTCCCGCGGGTCCAGGTCCCCGAGCCGCGAGGGCAGGTCGCCGAGGGGGACGTGCAGCGCGCCCTCGAGATGCACGACCTCCCACTCCCAGGGCTCGCGGACATCGAGGAGGAGCGGCTGCCCGCCGGCCGCGATCTCGCCGGCCAGTGCGGCCGGTTCCACGCTCCCCGGCGCCGCGGCCGCCCCGGTCCCCGGCACACCGCAGAAGGCCTCGTAGTCCACCAGTTCGCGGATGGTGGGCGCCTCGCCGCACACCGGACAGGCCGGATCCCGCCGGACGGCGATCTCCCGCGTCCGCATCCGCAGCGCGTCCACCAGGAGGAGCCGGCCGAGCAGCGATTCGCCGGCGCCGACGATCCGCTTGATGACCTCGAGCGCCTGGATCGAGCCGATCAGTCCGGGAAGGGCGCCCACCACTCCCGCCTCCGCGCACGAGGGAACCAGTCCCGGCGGCGGCGGCTCGGCGAAGAGGCAGCGGTAGCACGGCCCCTCGGGGGCGAAGAACGAGGCCTGGCCGTCGAACCGGAGGATGGCCCCGTAGGCGTTCGGCTTCGCCTCCAGCACGCACGCGTCGTTGATGAGGTAGCGGGTCGGGAAGTTGTCGCTGCCGTCGGCGACCACGTCGAAGGCGCGGACCACCTCGCGCGCGTTCGCCGAGGTCAGCCGCTCGGCGATCGGCTCGACCCGCACATGCGGATTCAGGTCGCGGAGCCGTGCCGCGCCCGACTCGACCTTCGGGTGCCCGACGCTCGCGGTCCCGTGCAGCACCTGACGCTGGAGGTTGGACAGGTCCAGGACGTCGCCATCCGCCAGCCCGATCGTCCCGACTCCGGCCGCGGCCAGGTACAGGGCCACGGGAGAGCCAAGCCCGCCGGCCCCGACGACGAGCACCCGGGCGGCCTTGAGCCGCCGCTGCCCCTCGACACCGACTTCCGGCAGGATCAGGTGCCGGGAGTACCGGATGAGTTCGTCGTGGGAGAGGGACACGGTTCGCTGTTCGCTGTTCGCTGTTCGCTGCTTGACGAAACGGAACGGAGCCCGGCCGGGTTCCGGCGCGGGCTCCGGGGACGACGCCGGCCGAGATTCAGGACGCGGCGGAGCCGATGGCCACCAGTTCCTGCACCCGCGGTTCCTCGCGCAGCAGGTCGGCGAGCGAGATGCCCTCGAGGAACTCGTCCACCCGCTGCTGGAGGGCGGTCCACACCGGCCGGATGCTGCAGGCCGCGCTCGGACTGCAGCGCTCCGCGTCCACCTGGTGGAGCTCGCAGTTCATCTCGAAGGTCTGGTGCTCCGAGGCGGCCATCACGTCCCGGACGCTGATGTTCGCGGGATCCTTGGCGAGGTGGTACCCGCCCTTCGCGCCGCGGACGCTCCCCACCAGGCCCGCGCGGCGGAGTCGGAGCAGGATCTGCTCGACGTAGTCCGGCGGCAGCCGCTCCGCCTCGGCCAGTTCCCGGGCCGCCACCCGGCCGCCGTCGGCCCGATGCCGCTTGGCGAGGTGCAGCGTGATGATGAGGCTGTATTCGGTCCAGGTGGTGACCCGCATGGAGTGGAATATGGGACCGCCGCCGCGGGAATTCAACGCCGCCGCTGGCGGTGTGGCCCCGCTTGACAGCCCGTCGGCCGCGGCGGACGTTCGGGGGCCGCCCGACCGGGCGGCGCACCGGGGAGGATCTCCTGCTCCTGCCGCTGTGGTTCCTGCTCCAGGTCCCCACGACCGGGACCGCACCCCCCGGGCGCCCCGCCGCCGTCCTCACGTGGGCCGAACGCCGGGCCGAGGCACCCGCCCCGTCGCGCGCGATCGACTCCCTCCTCCGGGCGATCCAGGCCAGGCCGGCCGATGCCGGCTCCCGTCTCGCCCTCGCCACGCTGGAGCGACTCCGCGGCGCGGCCGGTGCCGCCCGCGGGCACCTGGCACCACTCGCCCGCGCCGAGGACCCGGCGTGGGCGAGCGCGGCGCTTTCCGGCCTCGGCCATATCGAGCGCGAGTGGGGCTCCTACATCGTGGCGGACACCCTCTTTCTGCGGGCGGCAGAGGCCGCGAGCCGGGCGGGGGACGCGGCCCTCGCGGCGGAAGCGGCGATCGGGCGGGCGGCAACATCCTTCCGCCGCGACGGGCCGGGCGCCGCGCTGGCGACCCTGGCCTCCGCCCCGGCGCCGCCGGGCGATCCGCGCGTGGTGGCGCAGTGGCACTGTGAACGGTCCTTCTACTCCCCGTATGCCGGGAGGGCCGCCGAGAGCGGCGCCGACGTGGCCGCCGGCCGCCGCGCCGCGCAGGCGGCGGGACTCCGGCGGCGGGACGCGCTCTGCCAGCTCGCCCTGGCCCACCTCCTCGCGAACTCCGCGGCCCCGGAGGTGTGGGGGGCGCTGCTCGACTCCGCCGCCGCGACTTTCCGCGAGCTGCAGGACGTCGCGTCCATCGCATTCATCCGCAATTTCCGCGGCTTCCAGGCGCTGCTCGCCTACGACCACCCGAAGGCGCATGCGGAACTCCGCCTGGCGGCCGCGCTGGCCGACTCCGCCGAACTGCCGGCCCAGCGCGCCTGGGCCCGGCGTCACCTCGGGCACCTGGCGTGGCACCTCGGGGACCTGCCGCTGGCCGAACGCGAGCTGGATGCCGCGATCGCCGCGCTGCGGGCCGCTGGCGACGAGTTCGGGGTCGTGGCGGCGGAGCTCGCCCGCGTGGGGGTCCTGACCGAGCTCGGGCGACTGGAGGAGGCGAGGGCGTCGTACCAGCACGGCTGGAGCTATGCCGTCCGCACGGGGATGCAGGTCTTCGGGGTCTGGGCCCAGCTGGGCCTCGCCAGTCTCGACCTCCGTGCGGGCGAGGGAGCGCGGGCGTACGCGACGCTCGTGGCGCTGCAGCAGGGATTCGCGGAGAGCGGCCTCACCACGGTGGCCCGGGGCCTGGAGTACGACATCGGGCGCGCCGCGCTGCTGCGGGGAGACCTCCCGGAGGCGGAGCGCCGATTCCGGCGCCACCTCGCTCGCGACCGCGACGTCAGTCCTCTCGACCGCTTCTCCGCCCGCAGCCGGCTCGCGGAAGTGCTGGCGCGCCGCGGCGAGCTGGCCCGGGCAGCTGACGAGCTGGAGGCCGCCACCGACGAGCTCGAGGCCCTCCGGGGCTCGCGCACGGAGCCGCAGCTCCGGCTCCTCGCCTTCCAGACCAAGAAGGGCAACGACGAGCCGGACCTGGGCTTTGCGAGGATGTTCCACCGGCTCGCCGCCGGTGGGGAGCTCGAGCGGGCCTGGCTGCTGGCCGAGCGGCGCCGGGCCCGGGAGCTCACCGACCGCATCGTGCTCGCGGGCGGCACCGCCGCCGCCGGGCGCGTGGCCGCGCCGCTTCCCGAGGTCCGGCGGGCGCTCGCCGCGCGCCGGGCGGCGATGCTCGCCTACGTCACCGGCGACGGGAACCAGCCCACCTCGGCGATCCTGGTGAGCGCCGCCGGCGCGCGCGTCTTCGAACTCCCACCGGTGTCGGCCGGCGCGGGCCGCTTCGCCGACCTGGCCGAGGCCGCCGAAGGGGGCGAGGATGGCAGCCTGGACTCCCTGGCGCACGAGGCCGCCCGCCGGCTCCTGCCCCCGGCGCTCGGAGCCCTCCCGGCCGAGGTCCGCACCCTCGTCATCGTGGACGACCAGGGGCTGCATCGCGTCCCGTTCGACCTGCTCCGCCTTCCCTCCGGCGAGGCGATGGTCGAGCGCTTCGCGGTCCAGCATGTGCCCTCCGCCACCCTCCTCCTCGCGCTCTGGGCCAGGCCGGCGCGCCTGGGCGCCGGCGACATCCTCGCCTTCGGCGATCCCTTCCCCTCGGCGGGGGCCGAGACCGGACCCACCGCCGACGCGCTGTACCGCGGGGGCGAGACGCTCGGCCGGCTGCCGGGATCAGCCCGCGAGGCCCGCATCGTCGGGGGCTATGCGCGCCACTCCGAGGTTCGCGTCGGCCGCGACGCGACGGAGGCATGGCTCAAGCGTCACCCGCTCGAGCGCTTTCGCGTCATCCATGTGGCGTCCCATGCCGTGGTGGGGGAGGAATGGGCAAGCCGCACCGCGATCGCGCTCGCGCCCGGTGGGGGGGAGGACGGCTTCGTCACCCCCGCCGAACTGGCGGCGCTGCCGATCGCCGCCGACCTCGTGGTGCTGAGCGCGTGCCGCACGGCCCGGGGGATGACAGTGCGCGGAGAGGGTGTGCTGGGACTCACCGCCCCGCTCCTGGCGGCCGGCGCCCGGGCCGTCATCGCCACCGGATGGGACGCGCCGGACGAGGGCATGGTGCGGTTGTCGGAGCGGTTGTATGACGAGCTTGCGGCGGGGGTGCCGGCCGGCGAGGCGGTGCGGCGGGCCAAGCTCGCCGCGCGGGCGGCAGGTCGGCCGGCCCGGGAGTGGGCCGCCTTCCGCCTGATGGGCGACCCGTTCGTGGTGCTGCCGCTCCGCCATCCCCCGCCGGCGCGGTGGCCGCTGGCGGCCGCGCTGCTCGTCCTGGTCGCCGCCTACGGCGTGACGGTGAGCCGGCGCGGCAGGGACCTGATGGCGCGGCCGTCGGAGAACAGCGCGCGGACGATCCACACGTAGTCGCCCGGCGCGGGGGCGTCCGCGGGCCGGTAGGCGGTGTCCGTCGTGGCGCCCAGGGAGCGCAGCCCCGAACCTGCCGCACCGAGCCGCACTTCGTAGCCCGTCGCACCGGGGACCGACCGCCACATGAACGCGAGGCGTGCTCGCGGCGCGGAGGGCCCCGGCGCCACCACCTCCAGCGCCTCCGCGTCGCCCCGGACGGCCTCGCCCTCGCCGCGTCCCAGCGCCCACCAGCCCGCTCCCACCGCGGCGACCGCTGCCGCGGCGGCGAGCCCCCACCACGCCCACACCCGCGGAGCGGCCCGGCCGGTCGTGACCGGGGTCCGGAGCAGGACGAACTCCCCGTGGCACGCGGCGCAGGTCGTCACGTGGTCGAGGAGCTCGTCGCGGCGCCCCGCCGGTGCGCGGCCTTCGGCCAGCGCGAGCAGGTCGTCGGGCGAGGGGCAGGCATCCCTCGTGGCAGGCGCGCGCCGGGCCATCGCCCGCAGATACAGCTCGCGCAGCCGGCTCTCGCTCACTGGAGTCCTCCGGGTCCGACCCCGAGTTCACGAAGGCGCTCCCGCAGGTCCGCGAGCCCGCGGGAGAGCAGGTTCCGTGTCTTCCCTCCCGACCAGCCGAGCAGTCCGGCGATCTCCGCACTCTCGTACCCGAGCAGGTGCAGCCGGACCACCCGGCGACGCGAGTCCATCAGCGCCTCGACGGCGCGGAACACGGCCTCGGCCAGCTCGGAGTCCTCCATCGCGCGGTCGGGACCGTCGTGGCCGGCCAGGTCGCCGCCCCCCGGGTCGAGCGCGACCACCTCCGGGCGCCCACCTCGGCCCCGGCGCCGCCGGACGAGGTCGAGGGTCGCGGAACGCGCCGTCTGGTATACATAGGACGACGGGGAGCCGGCGATCCTCTCGCCGCTCTCCCGCGCGCGCCACAGCCGGATCCGGACGTCCTGGATCACCTCGTCCAGGTCGGACTCCTCGAGGCCGTGCCGGCGGCCGACCGCGCGCACCATCCCGGCGAAGCGGAGCACCACCGCCTCGAGCGCGGGCGACAGCAGGTCGGCCGGGGCGGTCATCTCGCGGTCGGCCGCGCCTCAGCCCCCGGCCGGGATGCCCTTCCCGCCCGGCACTCCCAGCTCGGTCATCGCCCGCAGGTCGAGCACCTCCTCCAGCTCCGCGCCCTGCAGGATCCCCTTCCGCATCACGAGCTCCTTCACCGTGAGCCCGGTGGCCACCGCCTCCTTGGCCAGCTTCGCGGCTTCCGCGTAGCCGATCCTGGGCGCGAGCGCGGTGACCAGCGCGGGGCTCCGTTCCAGCCAGTGCGCGCACTGCGTCTCGTCCGCCCCGATGCCCTCGACGCAGCGCTCGGCGAAGACCCGGGTGGCGTTCGCGAGGATGGTCATCGCGAGCACGACGTTGTGGGTGATCACCGGCATCATCACGTTGAGCTCCAGCTCGCCGGCCTTCGCCGCCATCGCGACGGTGGTGTCGCACCCGAGCGCCTGGTAGCACACCTGGTTCACCATCTCGGCGATGGAGGGGTTCACCTTGCCCGGCATGATGCTCGACCCGGGCTGCACCGGCGGGAGGCCGATCTCGGCGAGGCCGGTGCGGGGACCGGAGGCCAGCAGCCGGATGTCGTCCGCGATCTTGCAGAGGTCGAGGGTGTAGGCCCGGAGCGCGCCGCTGAACGTGGCGATGTCTCCCATCGACTGCATCAGCTGGACCCGGTCGCGCCCCTCCTCCACCGGGAGCCCGCTCACCTCCCGGAGGTGCCTCACCATCAGCTCCGGGTAGGCCGGCTCCGCGTTCAGCCCCGTCCCGACCGCGGTGCCGCCAATGCCGAGCTCCCGGAGCCAGACCGCCGCCTCCTCCAGCTTCACCCGGTGCCGGGCGACGGTGCGTCCATAGGCGGTGAACTCCTGGCCGAGCCGGATCGGTGTCGCGTCCTGCAGGTGGGTGCGGCCCGACTTGATGATGTGGTCGAACTGCTCGCCCTTGGCGAGGAACCCCCCGGCCAGGCGGTCGAGGGCGGCGAGCAGGCCCGGCAGGAGCGACAGCGTCGCGAGCCGCATCGCGGTCGGGATGGTGTCGTTCGTGCTCTGCGCCATGTTCACGTGGTCGTTCGGGTGCACCGGGGCGTACGCCCCGCGGGGCGCACCCAGGAGCTCGTTGGCCCGGTTCGCGAGCACCTCGTTACAGTTCATGTTGTGGCTGGTGCCCGCCCCGGCCTGGTACGGGTCCACCACGAACTGGTCACGGTGCGCGCCGCCGAGCACCTCGTCCGCTGCCCGGACGATCGCGTCGGCGAGCGCCGGGTCGAGCCGCCCGGTCTCCCTGTGGGTCACCGCCGCCGAGCGCTTGATCCAGATCATCGCATCCACGAACGCCGGCATCGGCCGGAGCCCACTGATGGGGAAGTTCTCCACCGCGCGCAGCGTCTGGATACCGTAGAGCGCGTCCGCGGGGACGGCCTTCTCGCCGAGGGGGTCCTTCTCGAGGCGGGTGGTCATGGGCACGAGAGCCGAGTCGGGGGACGTGAGACGGGGGCACGCACGATGGATTCCTTCTTCCTGCCGCTGGGCGACTTCGAGGCCTTCGATCCGGCGGCGCCGCGGAAGGCGGACGTGATCCGCGGTGCCCGGCTCTTCGCCGGGCTCGACTGCCTCGAGCCGGGCCAGAGCCGCCGCGTCCACGCCCACGCGGGCGCGGACAAATTCTATCTGGTGCTGTCGGGAAAGGCGAGATTCGCGGTCGGCGCCGAGACCGCCGAGGCAGCCGCGGGAACGCTGGTCTGGGCCCCGGCCGGCGTGCCGCACGGCGTGCTCGAGGCCCTGGAGCGGACGGTCCTCCTGGTCACGATGGCCCCACCGCCCGGCGGGGGATGAGGCCGATGCCCGTCACTGCGGCGCGAGGTCGCGGTAGAGGGCGAGGAGCCGGTCGAACGCGGCGTCCCAGCCGAGATGGCGCTCGGCGAAGTCCCGGACCCGGCGCCGGAGCGGCATTCCCCCTGCCACGAGCGACACCGCGCCTTCGACCAGGCCCGCCGCGTCACCGCGCCGGTAGACGGCGCCGGTGCCGGAAGCCGCCACCCGCTCTCCCACCGCGCCCCGATCGACGGTGAGCACCGGCGCGCCGCAGCCGGCGGCCTCCGCCGCGGCGAGCCCGAAGGTCTCGTGGGGACCGGGTGCGACGAAGAATTCCGCCCCGGCGAGGAGGTCCGCGACCGGTTCCGGATCGGGATCGAACGGAAGCCACGACGCGCGGGCCGCGCCGGGGAGTCGCCGGAGCCGCGCGGCGTCCGCCCCGGCGCCCATCAGGACGAGCCCCACGCCGGTGCGGCGTTCCACCTCCGGCCAGGCGGCGAGGACCACGTCGAGCTCCTTCTCCCGCGCGATTCGCCCCGCGTAGATCGCGTAGGGCGCCTCCCGCAGCCCGTGCCGCAAGCGCACCGCCGCCTGCCGCTCCCGGCGGCCGGGATGGCAGCGTCGGAGGTCCACGCCGAGCGGAGCCACTGCCACCCGCGGCGCGCCGGCCTCGCGCAGGCGGTCCGCATGGCCGTTCGAGCCCGCGATCACGAGGTCCACCCGCCGGGCCAGCGCGCGGACATATCGCTCCCCCATCGCACTTCTCCACTCGCGCGGCCCGAGCCCCCTGCCCCACCCGCGGCCGGCGAGGCCCGCGAGGTCGGTGTGGGCAAACCACACGACCCGCGCGCCCAGCCGGCGGTTGGCGCGGAAGACCTGCCAGGGGACCAGGAAGTGGCTCCCGACCTCGATGACATCCGGACGTTCGTGCGCCACGATGGCCGCGATGGCTCGCGGGGCCGCGAGCGCACGGTAGGACCTCGCGCCGGGGATGCGGGGCCCGCGGAGGCGGTACCACCGGACGCCACCGGCGTCGTCCACCGCGTCCGCCACGGCCGGCACCACGAGGGCGTGCCGGATCCCGGGGTGCGCGGCGGTCCACGCGGCCTTCGCGTTCAGGTAGGTCCGGATCCCGCCGGTGGCCGGGCCGTAGAACTTGGTGATGTCGAGGAGGCCGAGCGTCGCCGAGGGACGGAGGACCGGCGGGAGGGCGATCACCTCAGTCGGAGCAGTCGCCGAGCGGGTAGACGGTGCCGCAGTTGCCGCACGGGTTCTTGCACCCCATCGCCCGCCGCTCAACGGGGAAGCCGCAGCGGTTGCAGGTGCGCGCCTCCCCCGGCAGGCGAAGCCGGCGCGGGCCGGGGGCCGGCCGCGCTTCCTCGCCCTGGAGGCGGCGGTCCACCCACCCGGGCTCAGACAAGGAGCGCCGCCCCGGTCAGGAAGGGGTTCCCGCGCCGCTCCTCGGCGATGGTCGTGTCGGGGCCGTGCCCGGAATGGACGATCACGTCGCCGGGGAGCGTGAGCAGCCGGCGGCGGATGGACTCCATCAGCAGCGCGCCATCGCCGCCCGGGAGGTCCACGCGACCCACCGACCCGCGGAAGAGCAGGTCGCCACTGAAGCAGTGCCCGTGGCCCACCAGCGCCACGTGCCCGGGGGAGTGGCCGGGCACGTGGTGCACCACGAACTCGAGGCCGCCGACCCGCACCCGGTCGCCCTCCGCGAAGGCACGGTCCGGGGGCGGCAGCGGGTCCACGGCGAGCCCGAACCAGCGGCCCTGCTCGGCCACATTGTCGTAGAGGGGGCGGTCGTGGGGATGGAGGTAGACCGGGGCGCCCGTCGCCGCCCGCACCGCGGTGACGCCAAGCACGTGGTCGATGTGCGCGTGGGTGATCCAGATCGCCGTGGCGCGCCAGCCCCGCCCCGCCAGCTCCGCCAGGATCCGCTCCGACTCCTCCCCCGGGTCGATCACCGCCGCCTCGCCGGCGCCGGGATCCGCCACCAGCCAGCAGTTCTCGGCGAACTGCCCGTTGGGGATCCCGACGACGATGGGCTCAGACACCGACGCGGTCCTTCCGTTCCGCCAGGTACTTCTCCACCGCGATGGCGGCGGTGGTCGCGTCGCCCACGGCGGTGGTCACCTGGCGGGTGAGCTGGACCCGGAGGTCGCCGGCGGCGAAGAGCCCCGGGATGGAGGTCATCATCCGGTCGTCGGTGATCAGGTAGCCGCTCGGGTCGTGGGCGACGTGCTGCTTCACCAGCCCGCTGTTCGGGGTGAAGCCGATGAAGACGAAGAACCCGGTGACCGGGAGCTCGCTCCGTTCGCCGGTCCCCACGTTCTCGAGGTCGAGGGACGTGAGGCCCGAGGGGCCCCCCTTCACCTCGTGCACCACCGTCTCCCAGATCACCTCGACCTTCGGGTTCGCGAACAGCCGCTCCTGGAGGATCTTCGAGGCCCGCAGCTCGTCCCGGCGATGGATGAGGTACACCTTGGAGGCGTAGCGGGTCAGGTAGTCGGCCTCCTCGACGGCGGCGTCGCCGCCGCCCACCACCGCAATCACCTCGCCCTTGAAGAAGGCGCCGTCGCAGACCGCGCAGTACGACACGCCGCGCCCCGCGAACTCCACCTCGCCCGGGATCCCGAGCTTGGTGGGCGTCCCCCCGGCGGTCAGGATCACCGCCGGCGCCTCATAGACCGCCCCGCCGGTGCAGCTCACCTCGAAGATCCCGTCCGCCTCGCGCTTCACGATGGACTCGACGTTCTCCTGCTTGAGCTCCGCCCCGAACTTGAGGGCGTGCTCCGTCATCAGCCGGGCGAGTTCATGGCCCTTGACGCTGGCGAAGCCGGGATAGTCCTCGATCAGGTCGGTGTTGAGCAGTTCGCCGCCGGTGGCGCCCCGCTCGAGCAGCACGGCGCGGAGCATGCCGCGGCCGGCGTACATGGCGGCGCAGAGGCCGGCGGGTCCGCCGCCGACGATGAGGACGTCCGAGGTGGGCATGAGGTCGCTGTTCGCTGTTCGATGTTCGCTTGACCCAAATATAGAACGCAGGCGGGTTCCCCGGGCCCGGTCAGGCCGCCGGGCCGAGCGCCAGGAGGTTCACGGCCCCGTGACAGGCCGACACCGTCCCCACCAGCACGACGGCGGGGGCGGGGCGGCCGCCCGCCTCCGCCACCAGCCGGTCCGCGGCCAGGACCTCGTCCACGCCGAAGACGCCCACCCCGAAGCTCAAGTGGCGCGTGACACAGAGCGCCGGGCCCGCCGCCCCGAGGCGCTCGGCGTGGCGGGCGAGGACCTCGGTCATCTCCCAGGTGCGCGGGGCACGGATCACCGGACAGGTGGCCGGCTCGATGCAGTGGGTGGGGCAGAGCCAGTCGGCGAACGAGACGTAGCGGGTGCCGTCCGGGGCGAGCGTGTCATAGGGGGTGCCGACCTCGCCCTCGAGCCCGCGGGTGGTCACCGCGCGGCCCGGCCAGCGGCCCTCCGCCCGGCGCAGCAGCCAGCCGTGGAGCAGATGCGGCATGAGCGGGGAGGGCACGATCAGGTCGTCCGGGGCGGCCGGCTCCTCCCATCCACCACCGAGCCAGCGGTCGAGGAAGCGGTCCCAGTCGTCGGCCACCAGGCGCCGGCCGGGGACGGCGGGCAGCTCGCGGGCGGCGCGACAGGCCGGGTCGCGGTCCACCACCACCACCTCCCGCGGCCGGAGCGCTCCCTTCTCCGTCGCGCGCGCGAGCTGCCCGGCATAGAACGTCCCGTAGCAGCCGCCGCCGATCACCACCACGCGGCCGACCGCCAGGGCGGCGTCGGCGCCGGTCACAGGTCGCCGTTGGTCACCGGGAGCACGTGACCCGTGATGGCCCGGGCACCGTCGCTGGCGAGGAAGAGCACGGCGTGCACGATGTCCTCCATCTCCACGAACCTGGCCTCCGGACCCGCCGTGGCAACGTTGTCCGCGGTGCGCACCATCGCCGGGGCGACGGCGTTGACCCGCACCCCGGTGTCGCGCACCTCGCGGGCCAGGCTCTGGGTGAAGCCCGCCACTGCGGCCTTCGCCGCGGCATACGCCGCCAACTGGTCCTGGGGCCGGTAGTAGGCAACCGACGCGAAGTTCACGATGGCGCCGCCGCGCCCGGCGAGCGCGGGCAGTGCCGCCTGGGAGACGAGCACGGCGGTCTTGAGGTTGATCGCCAGTTCCCGCTCGAGCGCCTCCGGCGTGAGCCCGGCGATGGGCCCCCAGGTGGTGAGTCCCCCCGCGACATTCACCACCAGGTCGAGGCCGCCGAACTCCTCCACGGCGCGCCGGACCGCGAAGGCTGCGGTGTCGGCCCGGGTGAGGTCGCCGGCGGCGGGCACGGCGCGCAGGCCGTCGGCCCGGAACTCCGTGGCGCGCGCGGCCACCTCCACGGCGTTCAGGTCGGCGAGCACCACCCCGGCCCCCGCCGCCGCGAGCGCCCGCGCGACGGCGTGGCCGATCTGGCCCGTGCGCGCGACGCCGGTGACCAGCGCCGTCCGGCCGTGGAAGTCGAATTGGATCGGCATCGTCGGTTCTCCGTGGAGTCAGGCCGGCCGGCGCGCCTCGAGCGCCTCGAGCCAGTCGAGCGGCACCGCCGAGGTGCCGAGGGCGCCGTGGCTGCCGTCCGCGATCTCGCCGTGCCAGTCGCTCCCGCCGCTCGGCGCGAGCCCGAGGGCGCGCGCCGTCCCCAGCAACCGGGCCTCGAGTTCCGGGGGATGGCTGGGATGGCGCACCTCCACCGCGTCGAGGCCCTGGGGGAGGAACTGCTCCAGCGCGGCCCGGGTTCCCCGCTCCTTGAGGTGGGCCGCCGAGACGATCCCGCCCGCGGCATGGACCACGTCGGCCACCCCGGCGAGGGTCGGGAGCGTCTTGGGGACGAAGCCGGGGCGGCCGCGCCGGAGCCAGCGCTCGAAGGCCTCGTCCATCGTGCCCACCACCCCGGCTTCGATCAGGACCCGGGCCACGTGGGGCCGCCCCAGGGCGCCGCCGCCGGCCACCCGGCGGACCGCGTCGTCGCTCACCGGCAACCCGTGCCGGCGGAGCCGGCCGGCCATCTCCGCCGCGCGGCGCTCCCGGTCGGCGCGCTGCCGGACCAGGAGCCCCTCGAGCGCGGCGTCGGCGGCCGGCAGGAAGTAGCCCAGCAGGTGCATCTCGCCCCACGGCGCGGACACCGAGAACTCGCAGCCGCCCACCACGCGGACCCCGAGCCGGTCCCCGGCCGCCATCGCCGCGGGGAGTCCCGCCAGGGTGTCGTGGTCGGTGAGGGCGATGGCGGCGAGCCCGGCGCCGGCGCACCGAGCGACAACCGCCTCCGGCGGCAGCGTCCCGTCGGAGGCGGTCGAGTGGAGGTGCAGGTCGGCGAGCGGCGCCGTCAGCGGCCGTACCCCAGCTCCGGGGAGGTCCAGGCCGGCTGCGAGCGGTGGAAGAGCTCGGCCAGCTGGGGGTCGGTGAGTTCCGCCAGGGCGAACTCGGGGATGCGGGGGCCCAGCGGGGCGAACCGGGCCATCCGCCGCTCGGCCGCCGGGCCGGTGCCGCGAGTGAAGGTCACCCCGAACTCGTCACGGACGAACTGGGTGACGCGGCCGCTGGGCGTCACCGTCCAGGGCTCCCCGTTCACCAGGATGGTGCGTGTGGCCATCGGCGCCTCAGGCGGGCCGCGCCTCGGGCGCGGGCTTGCGGAGCGGCACCTCGATCCAGAGGTCGTCGCCGCCGGGGAGCTTCTCGACCACCGCGGCGCGGCGGGCCTCCAGGGCGAGCTCCCGCGGGGACAGCGAGCGCACGCTGCGGTGGTCCGCGGCCCCGCGGCTCTCGCTGAACTCCACGAAGGTGTGCGGATCGGCGCCGTGCCGGAACACCCAGACGTGCTGGCCCCGCGCTTCGGCCAGGGCGGCCAGTTCGGCCACGACGCCGAGGTACTCCCCCTCGTGCTCGGTGGCGACGCGCACCCGCGCGATGCTCAGCGCCCGCGGCATCTCAGACCGCTCCCTCGGGGAAGGCCTCCAGCGTCGCCTTCACGTCGGCCAGGAACCGGTCGGCGTCCGCGCCGTCCACGATCCGGTGGTCGAACGAGAGGGCGAGGAACCCCTTGGTGCGGATCCCCAGCGTGTCGGTGCCGTCCGGCAGCGTGATCACCGCGGGCTGCTTGGTGATGCTCCCCACGCAGAGGATCGCCACCTGGGGCTGGTTGATGATCGGCAGGCCGATCACCGAGCCGAAGACGCCGGGGTTGGTGATGGTGAAGGTGCCCTTCTGCACCTCGTCCGGGCTCAGCTTCTTGCCCCGGGCGCGCTCGCCCAGGTCGTTGATGGCGCGCGCCAGCCCCAGCAGGTTGAGCTCGTCGGCGCGCCGCACCACCGGGACGATGAGGCCCCAGTCGAGCGCCACCGCGATGCCCAGGTTCACATCGCGCCGCAGGATGGTGTTGTCGCCGGACACCGACGCGTTGAGGCGCGGGTGCTTCCGGAGCGACTGCGCGACGGCGCTCGCGATGAACGCGAGGAAGGTCAGGTTCACGCCGCGGGCGGCGTAGTCGGCCTTCTTCCGGGCGCGCAGCTGGGCCACGCGGGTGTAGTCCACCTCGAAGATCGAGTTCACGTGCGCCGAGGTCCGGCGCGACATGATCATGTGGTCGGCGGTGAGCTTCCGGATCCGCGACCACGGCTCGATGGTGTCGCCCTCCCAGGCCTCCACCACCGCGGCGGCCGGCTCCGCTGCCGGGCGGCCCGGCGCGGCGGGGGGCGCCACGGCGGCCGGCGCCGGCGCGGCGGGGAGAGCGGGCGCGCCCCGCTCGAGGAACTGCTCCAGGTCCTGGCGCGTCACCCGGCCGGCGTGGCCGGTGCCCTCGAGGCGCGAGAGGTCCACGCCCGCGTCGGCCGCCATGCGGCGGACCAGGGGAGTGGACTTCCGGCGGAGCCGCTCCTCGGCCGTCTCCACCCCATCGGGCGAGCCGGCCGTCGCGGCGGCGGGAGTCGCGGGCGGGGGAGCGGGAGCGGGGGCCGGCGCTGCCCGGGGCGCCGCGGGCACGGTTGCCGCGGGCGCGGGCGCGGGCTTCGGGGCCTGGGCCGCCGGCGGCGGGGCGGGAGCCGGTGCCGCGGCCGGGGTCGCGGCCACCGCGCCGGCCTCGGTCTCGATGCGCGCCACCACCGTCTGCACCGCGACGGTCTGGCCTTCCTGCACCACGATCTCGGCCAGCACGCCGGCGGTCGGCGCCGGGATTTCGGCGTCCACCTTGTCGGTGGAGATCTCGAAGATGGGCTCGTCGCGCTTCACCGCGTCACCCACCTGCTTCAGCCACTTGGAAAGCGTGCCCTCGGCGATGGATTCGCCCATCTGGGGCATGATGACATCGACGCGGGCCATGGAGGCGTTCCTGCGGGGGTCGTCGGGGTTCGGTTGCCGGGAGGAAGTCTACCCGTGGCGGGGCGGGTTGGTCAAAGGCCCGGCGGTGGGCAGTCGCGAGTCAGTACCCCGCCAGCCAGCGGGCGGCGCGCACCACGTCGCTGGTCTGGGGGAGGACGAAATCCTCCAGGGCCGGTGCGTACGGCAGCGGGACGTCGTGCGCCGCGACCCGGCGCACCGGCGCGTCCAGCCACTCGAAGGCGAGCTCGTTGATCCGGGCCGTGATCTCGCCGGCGACCCCGCCGGTGGCGGTGTCCTCGTGCAGCACCAGCACCCGGTTGGTCTTCCGCACCGTCGCGGCGATCGCCGCGTCGTCCATGGGGAGCAGCGTCCGGAGGTCGAGCACCTCCACCGAGAGCCCGTCCTCCCGCTCCAGCTGCTCGGCCGCCTCGAGCGCCTTCCACACCGTGGCGGCGTAGGTGATGATGGAGAGGTGCCTCCCCTCCCGCGCCAGGCGCGCCTGCCCGATCGGCACCACGTGGTCGCCCGCCGGCATCGCCTCCTTGATCCGGCGGTAGAGGTACTTGTGCTCGAAGAAGAGCACGCAGTCGTCGTCCCGGATCGCGGCCTTGAGGAGGCCCTTCGCATCCGCGGCGGTCGCGGGGTAGACGATCTTGAGCCCCGGAGTGTGCAGGAAGGCGGCCTCGGGGTTCTGGGAGTGGAACGGCCCGCCCCGCACGTACCCGCCGCTCGGGCCCCGGACCACCATCGGGCAGGGGAGGAAGGCGCGGTAGCGCGCGGTCGCCACGTAGTTGGTCAGCATGTCGAAGGCGGTGGAGATGAAGTCGATGAACTGCATCTCGCACACCGGACGCATCCCCAGGTGGGAGGCTCCCGCGGCCGCACCGACGATCGCAGCCTCGCTGATCGGCGTGTCGATCACCCGGTTGGCGCCGAAGCGGTCGAGGAGTCCGTCGGTCACCTTGAAGGCGCCGCCGTACTTCCCGATGTCCTCGCCCAGGCAGAAGACGTCGGGGTCCCGCTCCATCTCCTCGATGAGCGCCTCGCGGATCGCCTCCAGGTAGGTCACCTCAGTCATCGAAGGTCCCCCAGCCGTCCGGGCGCTCGTGGCGGTCCACCGCGCGCTCCACGCCACGGCGGTACCACTGGAGCGGCATCGCGGGCGGGTCGGCGTAGACGCCGGTGAGGGCGTCCGAGCCGTCCGGCGCCGGCGACCGCTCCGCCTCGTCGGTGGCCGCGTCCACCTCGGCCCGCACCCGCTCGTCGAGCGCCTGGAGCTCGGCCGCGGCGAACCCGTAGGTGCCGGTCAGCACGCCGGTGTAGCGGGTCACCGGGTCGTTGTTCGCGGCCCACCAGTCGGTCTCCCCCGCCGGGACGTAGCTCTGGTTGTCGTGCTCGGCGTGGCCCTTCCGGCGGTAGGTCATCAGCTCGACCAGCGTGACGCCCTCGCCGCGGCGGGCGCGGTCCACCGCCTCC
>DATIBS010000137.1:0-3718 GCA_035457305.1 Gemmatimonadales bacterium | reverse complement strand
CGGCCCGGCGGCCCGGCGGCACGTCCTCGGGGGACACCCCGCCGAGTGCCCCATCGGATGCTGCGCCTACCAGGTCGCGGGGTGCGCCCGAGCGTGCAGGTCCTCCCGCCGATGCCGAGCCGCCGAGCCGCCCCGCCGCCGAGCCGCCCGCCCCGGAGGGACCCGCGCCGGGCGCCGTGGCGTTCACCGTGGGCGGGCTGGTCGGCGTCTGGGAGCAGGCGGTGGAGGCCGGGCGCGGGACCAGCCGTTTCCTCGCCGAGGCCCTGGCGCAGTCCACCCCGGTGCAGGTCCAGCCGCCCGAGGTGCTCGTCGAGTTGCGGGACGACAATCACGTGCTGCAGGTGCAGCTCGAACGGCACCGGGGCGCCGTGGAGCAGCTCCTGTCCGGCTGGACCGGGCAGCCCGTCCGCCTCGCGATCCGGCTGGCGGAGGCGCCCTCGCCGGTCGCGGCTCCGCCCAAGGCGCGCCGGATGTCCGAATCGAAGTTGCGCGCCGAGCGGCTGGAAGCGGGTCGGCGCAAGGACCCGGCGCTCGACACGGCGGCGGATGCGCTGGACTTGGAAGTGGTGGAGTAGGGGTCTAGATTTCGAGGGTTCAGCAACTTGCGCGGTTTCGAGGGAATGGCGGACCTACAGCAGCTTCTCCAGCTCGGCCAGCAGATGCAGGGCCGGCTTCAGCAGATCCAGACCGACCTGGCCGGGCGCGCGGTGGAGGCGTCTTCCGGGGGGGGACTGGTGCGGGTGACGGTGGACGGCCGCGGCACGCTGCGCGCCGTCGAGATCGACCCCGCGGCCTTCGAGGGCCGGGACGCGGAGCTCCTCGCGGACCTCGTGCTCTCGGCGGTGGCCGAGGCCCAGCGCCGCGCCGGCGAGCTTCTCCAGCACGAAATTCGCAACGTCGGGCCGCTCGGCGCCTTGCCGCTCTGAGCCGGTGAGCGCGCTCGAAGACCTCGTCACGGAGCTCGCGCGGCTCCCCGGCATCGGGCGGAAGACCGCGCAGCGCCTGACGTTCCACCTGCTCCAGCAGCCGGTCGAGCAGGCCAGCCGGCTGGCCCAGGCGCTCCTTGCGGTGGCCGAGCGGGTGCGGCCCTGCCCGGAGTGCGGCTATCTGACGGAGGGCGAGCTCTGCGAGTTCTGCCGCGACCCGCGGCGGGACCCGGGGATGCTCTGCGTCGTGGAGGAGCCTTCCGCGGTGCCGGTGATGGAGCGTGCGGGTGAATTCCGCGGGCGCTACCACGTGCTCGGCGGCCGGCTCTCGCCGCTCGACGGGGTGGGGCCGGAGGCGCTCCGCCTCGAGCAGCTCGCGCGGCGGGTGGCCGCCGACGGCGTCCGCGAGGTCATCCTCGCCACCAACGCGTCCATGGAGGGCGAGGTGACGGCGACGTACATCCAGCGGCTCCTCGCCGGCCGGGGCGTGAAGGTGACGCGGCTGGCCCGCGGCCTCCCGATGGGCGGCGAGCTCGAGTACGCCGACGGCGTGACCATCGCCCACGCGCTCGCGGCCCGGCAGGAGGTGTCGTGAGGGGGCCGCGCGGCGCCTGGTTCGGCGCGGCGGCGGCCGCCGGCTTCGTCGCCGGGTGGGCGCTCGCCAAGCGGGTGCAGCACGCGCACCGGGACGCGCTCTTCAGCCTCCGCGCGCACCGGCGCCGGGCGGCGCTCGGCTGGCTGGAGGGGCACCCCGCCGCCGAGGTGGCGCCGCTCCTCCGGGACTACGCGGCGTGGGAGCCGGTGCCGGCGCTCCGGGAGCGCGCGGTGCAGCTCCTCCGCCGGCTCGAATCCACCTGGCCCTGACCGGGAGCGGCATCGGGATGAGCGGCGCGTCGAGCTGGAGCCTCGGGGAGCGGGAGGCGCATCGGATCCACGAGATCCTCCGCGGCCTCCTCCGCGAGTCGGGCGCGCGCAGCGCCCTCCTCGTGGATCGCGCCGGCCAGCTCGTCGCGCAGACCGGCGAGGCGCCGACATTCGACCCCACCGCATTCGCGTCGCTCACCGCCGCCGACTTCTCCGCCAACGACCAGCTCGCGCGGATGCTGGGCGAGCAGGAGTTCGGGGCGCTCTTCCACCAGGGCGAGCGCGAGTCCATGTACCTGGCGGACGTGGCCCGCCGGGTGATCCTCGTGGTGCTCTTCGACAACCGCACCACCCTCGGGCTCGTGAAGCTCCGGGTCCGCGGGACCGTCGGCACGCTCGCCGAGGTCTTCACCAGCATGTTCGCGTCGGGGGCCGAGCCCCCGCGGATGGCCGACGGGTTCGTCGGAGAGGCCGAGGATGAGATTGACCGACTGTTCGGGAAGTGAGGTCGCGGCGCGATGAGCATGATCAACTACGCCTCGCGCGAGATCAACTGCAAGCTGGTGTATTACGGTCCGGGGCTCGGGGGGAAGACCACGAACCTCGAGTATGTCTACCAGAAGGTCGCGCCCACCTCCCGGGGGAAGATGATCTCCCTCGCCACCGAGACCGAGCGCACCCTCTTCTTCGACTTCCTGCCGGTGGACCTCGGCACGATCCGGGGCTTCAAGACCCGGTTCCACCTCTACACCGTGCCCGGGCAGGTCTACTACAACGCGTCACGCAAGCTCATCCTCAAGGGGGTGGACGGCGTGGTGTTCGTGGCGGACAGCCAGATCGAGCGGATGGAGGCCAACATCGAGGCGATGCAGAACCTCTATGACAACCTCGCCGAGCACGGCTACGACCTGACCAGGCTCCCGTTCGTGGTGCAGTACAACAAGCGGGACCTGCCGAACGCCGCACCGCTCGCCGAGCTGCAGCAGACGCTCAACCCCGGCTGGCCGGTGGAGGAGGCCGCCCGCCAGCGGCTGAGCCCCGATCCGCTCCATCCGGGCGAGTTCCTCGTCTGGCAGGCCGACGGCCAGTGGTTCGAGCGGGCGCCGTACTATGAAGCGGTGGCGCTCACCGGCGAGGGGGTGTTCGACACCCTCAAGGCGGTCAGCAAGATCGTGCTCAAGTCCCTCGGCTGAGGAGGGCGGGGGGATGTGGACCCTCCCGAACATCATCACGATCGTCCGGATCGCGATCACCCCCGTGGTCGCGCTCCTGCCGTTCATCGAGGGCTACTGGCCCAAGGTGCTCGCGTTCGTCGTGTTCGTCGCGGCGGCGCTGAGCGACGTCTGGGACGGCTACCTGGCGCGCTCCCGGAACCAGATCACCGACCTGGGCAAGCTGCTCGACCCCCTCGCCGACAAGCTCCTGCTCCTCGCCACGCTCATCCCGATCTACTGGATCTCCCAGGAGCGGAAGGAGCTGTACGGCATCCCGGTCTGGGGCAGCATCCCGCTCTGGGTCTGCCTCCTCCTGCTCGGGCGCGAGTTCGCGATGACCGCCTTCCGCCAGTGGGCCCGGCGCCGCGGCGTGATCATCGCCGCCGGGCGCGCCGGCAAGCTCAAGACCGCC
Organism: Gemmatimonadales bacterium; assembly: GCA_035457305.1. Lineage (GTDB taxonomy): Bacteria > Gemmatimonadota > Gemmatimonadetes > Gemmatimonadales > GWC2-71-9 > JAICEH01. The sequence goes on along the minus strand of DATIBS010000137.1, from coordinate 302 downwards.
TTCCAGAGCATCTTCATCGGCGCCACGATCGCCTGGTTCGCCTTCCGGGACGCCCTCGGGCCCCTGGGTTGGCGCGACACCCCGCTCGCCCGCTTCTGGACCCACTTCCACGGCGGCTTCGTGGCCGTCACCCTCGCCATCGCGACAGCGCTCACGATCTACTCCTTCGCGGTGTACGTGTACCGCAACCGGGCGCTGTTCCGCGGCTGACGCCGGGAGCGGGGAGGGGGGAGGGGGCCCCGCTCCCCTCAGCCCGCTCCCCCCTCCCCTCTCCCCTCGCCCCCCGCCATGGACCTCGAACT
>DATIBS010000136.1:0-4252 GCA_035457305.1 Gemmatimonadales bacterium | reverse complement strand
GCCACGCTGACCCCCACGAGCCCGACCATCAGCCCGCTCCGGACGCGCCGCCAGGTCCGCCGGTTCACGCGCCCCTCCCCCCCTGGACGCCGCGCGTCACCCGCCAGATGAGGAGGCGGGCCAGCGCATTGACGACCACCGTCACGGCGAAGAGCAGCAGCGCCACGTAGGCGAGGGCGGACAGGTGGATGTCCGTCACCGCCTCCGAGAACTCGTTCGCGATCGCCGCCGCCATCGTGTAGCCCGGGGCGAAGAGCGAGGTCGAGAGGTCGTGCCGGTTGCCGATGAGCATCGTGACGGCCATCGTCTCGCCCAGCGCGCGGCCCAGGCCAAGGATGACGGCGCCGATGATCCCCGAGCGGGCGTACGGCACCACCGCCGTCACCACCGCCTCCCATCGCGTGGCGCCGAGCGCGAGCGCCGCCTCGCGCTGGCTGCCCGGCACCGCCAGGAGCACCTCCCGCGACACGCTCATCACGTACGGCATCACCATGATCGCGAGGATGATGCTCGCCGAGAGCATCGACGGCCCGTAGATCGTCCCCTGGAAGAAGGGCAGGAATCCCAGCGCGCCCTGCAGTGCCGGGAAGGCCGTGGCCCGCAGGAAGGGGACCAGCACGAAGATGCCCCAGAGGCCGTAGACCACGCTGGGGATGGCCGCGAGGAGCTCGATCAGGAAGGCCACCGGCTGCCGGAGCCAGCCGGGCGCGAACTCGGTCAGGAAGATCGCCACGCCGAGCGAGAGCGGCACCGCGATGAGGAGCGCGAGGAACGACGAGGCCAGGGTCCCCACGATGAGCGGCAGCGCGCCGAACCGCTCCGCCACCGGGTCCCACACGCTGCTCGTGGCGAACCCGAACCCGAACCGCTCGATCGCCAGCCGGGAACCGAGCCAGAGCTCCAGCACCAGGAACCCGAGCAGCAGCGGCACGGCCAGGGCCGCGACCGTGAGCAGCGCGCGGAAGACCCGGTCGCCCATCTGCCGCTGCTCGAGCGGAAGGGAGGGCGCCGGGGCCGGCGGGCGGAGCGCGGACGTCGTCATGGCCGGGGGAGTCTACCCGGGCGCCGGACCCGTTCCATCACCCGGAGGTAACGGCGGGGTCACGGCTCCCGGTTCGCCTCAGAAACTGGTGGAGAGCATGGTCCGCACCCCCGACACCGTCTGCCGCGCGTCGTCGGCCGGATGCTGCCGCTCCCAGACGATGCGCCAGTGCGTCCGCGGCGAGAAGTAGAGCCCCACGCCGGCGGTGAGGAGCGTGACATCGCTGTTCGCGTCGTCGGCGTCGGCCGTGGCCCAGTCGGCGCGCACCACCGGCTCGATCGCATACAGGAGCGCCCGCGGCCGGGCCAGGCGGAAATGCCATGCGGCCAGCGCCTGGGCGCCCCGGATCGGCGTCCGCGCGGTGGTGGTGTCCTCGCCGCTCATCCAGTCCCCGATCACCAGCAGGCCCGGGTTCCCCGGTGCGCCGTACATCAGGTCGAGCCCCACCGCCTGGTTCCGGACGGTCGGCCCCACGGGCCCGTTGGTGACGTCGGGGTCCTCGAGCTGGGCCGTCTCGTGGTCGGCGTACGACGCGCCGAGGCTCAACTTCCCGATCACGTCCACGGTGGCCCGCACCGCCCAGGACTTGGCGGCGTTGATGTCGTTGAAGCTCTCCCCCTGCCCGTTGTACAGCCCGGCCTGCACCCGGAGCGTGCGCTGGTCGTCGAGCGGCAGCGCGGCGTGCGCCGCCACCCCCACGTCGTGGGAGAGGAACCCGTTCAGCTCGAAGAGGTTGTGCGTGGCCGTGCTGGAGGCCAGCCCGGAGCCCGCGCCGCGCTCGATGGACGGCAGGTTGTTCGACGAGAGGAGCTCGTACCGCCCGAAGGGCCGCTTCTCCTGGCCGGCGCGGAGCACGAGCGAGGTCCCCTCGCCTTCCGGCGTGAGCCGGACGTCCACGAAGGCGTCACGGAGCCGGACCCGGTTCCGCGGTGCCTCGTACGACGGCATGACCACGAAGCTCACCCGGTCGCTCACCCGGGCGAGCACCTCGAACCGCGCGCGGCGCACCACGAAGTTCGACGAGGGTCCCGACGCCCCGCCCTCCGTGCCGGCGAGCTCGTCGTCGTCGAATGCGTAGGCCTGCAGTTGCATCCGGCCGCCGAGCTTGAACGTCGGGTAGGCCGGCTTGTCCTGCGCCCGTGCCGCGCCCGGCGCCGCGAGTGCGCCGACGATCACCACCGGAAGGGCCCAACGGAGTCGCTGCACGTGATCCTCTCGATACCCAGGGTTGACCAGGTCGTGACCGGCCGGTTCGCGAAACGGTGGCCCGCCCCGCGGGGCGGGCCACCGTTTCGTCACTCTGCCGGAATCGCCGCGCCGTTCGCGGTCAGCGTGCCGACGCGGGCCGACACCAGCTCGGCCACGCTCGCCGGGAGCGGGGCATACCGCAGGTCCTGCGCGACCCCCTGCGCCTCCGGGCCCACCATCCACCGCAGGAAATCGCGGATCGCCCGGGCCTTCCCTGCGTCGGGATCGTCCTTCTTCACCAGCAGCCAGGTGAAGCTCGCGATCGGGTAGGCCGCCGGGTCCGGGGAGTCGGTGATGGACACCCGGAAGTCGGTGTCCGCCGCGAACTCCGCGCCCGCCGCCGCGGCGCTCGCCGACGCGAGGGTCGGCGTGACCTCGATTCCCGCCCGGTTCTTCATCGTGGCGTACTGCAGCTGGTTCGACAGCGCGTAGATCAGCTCCACGTAGCCGACCGATCCCTCGAGCTGCTTCACCTGCTGCGTCACGCCCTCGTTGCCCTTGCCGCCCAGTCCCACGGGCCAGTTGACCGACGTGGCGCGGCCGACCTGCTGCTCCCAGTCCGCCGACACCTTGCTCAGGTAGTCCACGAACACGTACGTCGTGCCCGACCCGTCGGAGCGGTGGACCACCACGATCTCGCGCGCCGGCAGCGTGACCCCGGGGTTGAGCGCGGCGAGCCGCGCGTCGTTCCAGCGGGTGATCCGGCCGAGGAAGATGTCCGCCACCGCGGCGCCGTCGAGGACCAGCGGGGTGGCGCTCAGCTCCGGCAGGTTGTAGGTCAGCACCACCGCGCCGATCACCGTGGGCAGGTGCAGGACGTTCCCCTGGAGGGCCGCGATCTGCTCGTCGTTCATCGGCCCGTCGGTGGCGCCGAAGTCCACGGTGCCCTCGGAGAACTGGCGGATCCCGCCGCCCGAGCCGATGGACTGGTAGTTGATCGCGATGCCGGTGCGCTTCTGGTACGAGTCGAACCAGCGGCTGTAGAGCGGGTAGGGGAAGGTGGCGCCGGCGCCGGTCAGCTGCGTGGCGGCCGGCGCATCCCCCGCGGGCTTCCCCCCGCCGCCGCAGGCGGCGGCGAGCGTGGCCACCACGGCCAGCATCGGGCGGAGGTGCGCGAGTCGGGTCATCACGGGTCCTCTCGGGTGTCGGAACGCGGGGAATCGTCGCTGCGGCGGATCACGGTTCCGTCACGCCCGGGTCACGGGATGGCGACAGCCTCGGGAGCCAGGCCGTAACCGTCGTGCCCGCACCAAGTTCGCTCTCCGCCTCCACCCGGCCGCCGTGGGCTTCCACCATGTGCCTCACGATCGCGAGCCCGAGGCCGGTGCCGCCCTCCTCGCGCGACCGGGAGGCGTCCACCCGGTAGAACCGCTCGAAGATCCGGGTCAGGTGGTCGGGCGCGATCCCCTGGCCGCTGTCCTGGACGGCGATGGCCACGCCGTTGGCTTCCGGCGCGGCGGTCACCCGGACCCGCCCGCCGTCCGGCGTGTAGCGGATCGCGTTGTCGAACAGGTTCGTGAGCACCTGCCGGATGGCGTCGGGATCCGCGACGATCACCTCGCCCCCCGGCGCCGCCTGCACCTCGAACCGGAGGTCCCGCCCGGCACGCCGAGCGGCCAGGCCCGTCCACGCCTCCTCCGCCGCGGCCCGCACGCCGACCTCGGCCGGTCGGGGCTGCCAGCGCCCGCTCTCGATCCGGGACAGGTCGAGCAGGTCGTCCACCAGCCGCTGCATCCGTCGGGCGTTGGAGGCGATGGTCTCGAGGAAGCGCGCCCGGGTCGGCTCGTCCGGCGTCTCCGCCAGCAGCGTCTCGGCGTAGCCGCTGATCGAGGTGAGCGGCGTCTTGAGCTCGTGCGAGACGTTCGCGACGAAGTCCCTCCGCACCGCCTCGAGCCGCCGGAGCTCGGTGAGATCGTGGAGCACGACCACCCCGCCGCCGTGGGGGAGCGGCTGGCCGCTCAG
>DATIBS010000135.1:0-3968 GCA_035457305.1 Gemmatimonadales bacterium | reverse complement strand
AGCACGTGCCAGCCGTCCCCGCCCGGCATCATCACGTCGAGGATGATGGCGGCGGGGTGGAGCTGCCGCGCCATCGCGAGCCCCTCCTCGCCCGAGCCCGCGCCGATCACCGGCATCCCCTCCTTCTCCAGGATGCGCCGGACCAGGTCGTGCATCGTCGGGTCGTCGTCCACCAGCAGCACGAGCCCCGCCCCCGCGCGCTGCCGCACGTGCTCGCCGGTGACCCGGATCGCCGCCTGCTCCACCGAGGTGGGGAGCCGCAGGGTGAAGGCGGAGCCGCTGCCGGGGGCGCTGTCCACCGTCACCTCGCCCCCCATCATCTCCACGAAGCGCTTGGTGATGGCCAGCCCGAGCCCGGTGCCGCCGTACTTCCGCGTGGTGGACGCGTCGGCCTGGCTGAACGGCTGGAACAGCCGCTCGAGCTGCTCCGGCGTCATCCCGATGCCGCTGTCCCGCACCGTGAACCGGAGCCCCTGGCGGCCGTCCGCCTCCTCCCGGGCCACCTCGAGCGTGATCGTCCCCTGCTCGGTGAACTTCGACGCGTTGCTCAGCAGGTTGAAGAGCGACTGCCGGAGCTTGGTGAGGTCGGCGTGCATCGCCCCCGCGTCGTCCGGGCAGTCCACCACCAGGGTGTTCCCCTTCTGCTTCACCAGCGGCTGGATCGTGTTCACCACGTCGTCCACCATGTGGCGGACCTCGAACGTCTCCAGGTAGAGGTCCATCCGGCCCGCCTCGATCTTGGAGAGGTCGAGCACGTCGTTGATCAGCTGCAGCAGGTGGCGCCCCGCGCCGTGGACCTTGCGGAGGTCGGGCACCAGGGCGTCCAGGCCCGTCTCCGTGGCCTCCTCCTCCAGCATCTCGCTGTAGCCGATGATCGCGTTGAGCGGGGTCCGGAGCTCGTGGCTCATGTTCGCGAGGAAGCGGCTCTTCGCCCGGTTGGCCTCGTCGGCCGCCTCGCGCGCCTGCCCCAGCTTCGCGTTGCTCTCCTCGAGCTCGCGGGTGCGCTGGTGCACCTTGTCCTCGATGGTGGCGTAGGTCTGCCGCATGTCCGCCGCCATCCGGTTGAACGCGTGCGCCAGCACCCCGACCTCGTCGCGCGAGCGCACCGGGATCGGCTCCGGCCACTCCCCCTCGCCCAGTCGCGCCACCGCCCCGTGGATGGTGCGGAGCGGGCGGAGCAGGCCGCGCACCAGCAGGAAGAGGAGGAGCGACGTGCCCAGCGCCACCAGCGCCACCGCCGGGAGCACCCCCTCCGCGACCTCGCGGGTGGCGGCGCGGGCCGCGTCCTTGAACGGCGCGAAGGGCGTCCCGGCGTACATCACGCCGACGATCGCGCCGCCCGCGTCGCGGAGCGGGCGGTAGAGCGTCCAGTTGTCCCGCCCGACCGACAGCGACTGGCCCACCACGTCCCGGCTCTCGGCGAACACCAGTCCCACCGCGGCGGCGGCTCCCGTCGCCGGGTCGAGGTCGGGCATGATGGTCAGGACCGCCTCGCGATCGGCGGCGGCGGTGTCGCCCCGGACTGCCGTGGCCACCAGCCGCAGGGCCCGGCCGTTCGGCCCCCCCGCCACCCGCGGGTCCTGCGAGGCGCGCGTCGGCAGCCGCTGGGCCAGCGCGAACTCGGTGCCCGTGAGCCGGGAGGCCTCCACCAGCAGCGCCTCGAACTCCGGGTTCCCCCACACCGGGTCCTCGCCCTTGTACAGCACCGTCTCCACCCGCTCCGTCGTGCGGAAGGCCGGGTCGGGGCTGTTGCCGTTGAAGATCTCGGCCGTGGTCGGGCCCGACGGCGGCGGTGCGAGCCGCCACTCGCCGGGGAAGCGCTCGTCGAGGATCTGCTGCGTGATGGCGAGGTTGGTGGTGAGCCGGCGGGTGGCCTGGTCCAGCTGAAGCTGCACCAGGGCCTGGTCGGTGCTCCGGATGGCAAGTCCCCCGACCAGCACGAGGGCGAGGACGACGACGGCGGACGTGATGAGCGCCACCTTGGTGGCGATGCTGCCGCGGGTCTCCACCAGGCTGCCTCCGGAACTGTCGTCGGGGGAAGGCCCGAACCTATGGTGGCATCACGAGTTCGGGAAGGGGCACCCGCCGCCCGATTAGCTTTCGTCCATGGCCCCGCGTCCCACCCCCTTCGACCTCGCCCTGGCCGGGTTCGCCGAGGCCCGGTTCCCCGCGATCGCCGCCGGGATCGAGGCCGCCGGGGCCGACCCCAGGGACCGGGACGCCTTCCTGATGACGCCCGAAGCGGTACGGCTCGTGAGGGAGCTCCGCCCCGACGAGGGGCTCGGGGAGGGGATCTCCGAGCTCGCGGCGCTGCTGCACCACGCCTTCCTCTTCTGGGCGGAGGGCCGCCGGGTCGCGGCGCCCGATCGCGCAGCCGTCGAGCTGGAGCTGGAGGCGTACCGCGAGCGGCACGCGCCCGAGGGCGCCCGCTACGTGCAGCTCCCCCCCCGGTTGGTGTGGGCCGAGGCGGTCGCGGGCGTGCCCGCGGAGCCGCTCGACGGCTTCTTCGTCCACCCGGTCCCTGGCGGACTCCGCGCGCTCGGCGTCTTCGGCCTCCATTCCGGCCGGCCCGGTTTCACCGTGGTCGAGGCCGAGGGCGCGCGCCCGCGGGAGCTGGTGCGGCCTGACGGCAGCCCGCTCTTCAGTCCCGTCCTCGCCGGAGGCGCTTCGGCCGGCCTGCGCTCGCTCACCGGCGGCGAGGAGTTCCTCGAGCTCGCCTGGCGCCTGGGAGCCATCGCGTGAGCCCCGGCGCCCCGCCCGCCACCGACGGCCGCACCGCGGCGCAGGTCCTCGAGCAGATCGCGGCGTTCCTCGAGCTCCGGGGGGAGAACCCGTTCCGCATCCGCGCCTTCCGGACCGCCGCCAAGGCGCTGGCGGGCGTCGGGGGCGACCTGCGCACCGCGCTCGCCGAGGGCGCGCTCGCCGCCACGAAGGGCGTCGGCCCGGCCACCCTCCAGATCGTCCAGGAGGTGGCCGACACCGGCCGGTCATCCCTCCTCGAGGAGCTCCGGGAGCAGGTGCCGCCCGGCCTCGTGGAGATGCTCGCGATCTCCGGCCTCGGCGTCGCCAAGATCCGCCAGATCCACGAGGTGCTCGGCATCGAGTCGATCCCGGAGCTCGAGGCCGCCGCCCAGGACGGACGCCTCGCCCGGCTCCCCCGTTTCGGCGCGAAGACGGCCGAGAACATCCTCAAGAGCATCGCCTTCCTCCGGCGCGCCAGCGCGTTCCGCCTGCTGCACCACGCCGAGGAGGAGGCCGAGGGCCTGCGGGCCGCGCTCGCGCGGCTCCCGGGCGTGCGGGAGGCGACGGTGGCCGGCGATGTCCGCCGGCGTGCCGAGGTGGTCCGCGACCTCGTGGTGGTGCTGGTCGCCGACGTGGCGCCGGACGAGATCTTCGCGCGGCTCGGCACCCTGCCCGGTGTGCAGGAGTTCGCCGGCCGCGACGAGCGCCAGGTGACCCTCCGGGTGACGGGAGGCACCACCGCGCAGGTCGTGGTGACCACCCCGCGCAACGCCGGCACGGTCCTGCTCCAGGCCACCGGCGCCCAGGCCCACCTCGAGGCGCTCGCGGGGCACGCCCGGGAACGCGGGTTCTCCCTCCACGGCGCGGCGCTCTGGCGCGGGAGCGAGTTCGTCCCGACGCCCGACGAGGCCGCCGCCTACGGCGCGCTCGGCCTGCCCGCCATCCCGCCGGAGCTGCGCGAGGGGGAGGGCGAGGTCGAGGCCGCGGCCGCGGGAGCCCTGCCCCGCCTCATCGAGGCGGCCGACTTGCGGGGCTTCCTGCACTGCCATACCTCGTACTCGGACGGGACCGCGACGGTGGCCGACCTCGCGCGCAGCGTCCGCGCGGCGGGCTACGCCTGGATGGGGATCACCGATCACAGCCGGTCCGCCGCGTACGCCGGCGGCCTCTCGCCCGACGACCTGCTCCGCCAGGCGGACGAGATCGACGCGGTCAACGAGGAGCTC
>DATIBS010000134.1:0-8637 GCA_035457305.1 Gemmatimonadales bacterium | reverse complement strand
GTTCGGGGCTCATGTACGCCGGCGTCCCGACCGCCAGGCCCGTGGAGGTGAGCTTGTCCTCGCCGGTGGCGCCGAGCACGGCGGCGATGCCGAAGTCGGCCACCACCGCGTGCCCCTCCGAGAGCAGGATGTTCTCCGGCTTGATGTCGCGGTGGATCACCCCTTGGCGGTGGGCGTAGTCGAGCGCCCCGGCCACTTCGCGGGTGATCTGGAGCGCCTCGTCGAAGGGCAGCTGGGACGCGCGCGCCAGGCGCTCGCGCAGCGACTCGCCGGTGGCCAGCGGCATCACGTAGTAGAGCGTGCCGGCCGCCTCGCCGGAGTCGTGGAGCGGGAGGATGTTGGGGTGGCTGAGGGCGGCGACGGTGCGGATCTCGCGGAGGAAGCGGTCGCGGCCCAGGGCGGCGGCGAGGTCGCTGCGAAGCACCTTCACCGCCACCCGCCGGTCGTGGCGCAGATCGCGCGCGAGGTAGACGGTGGCCATGCCACCGGCGCCGAGCTCGCGCTCGAGGTCGTAGCGGCCGGCCAGGGCCGCGACGAGGCGGGCGGGGAAGGCGCTCATTGGCGGACTTTCGCCGCGAGGTCGGCGAGGAAGTTCTCGACCAGCACGACCTCCTGCCCGGACTCCCGTACCGGCCGGCGGATCATCACGAAGCGGCGATCATCCGGGCCGACGTCGTACTGGGGCCGGTTGATGGCGTCGGCATACCCCGCGATGGAGAAGAGCGGGCGGGCGCTGCCCGGGGCGAACCCGGCACCGGGCGCGACCGGGAGGCTCAGCAGCATGCCGCGGCTCTTGAAGAAGAGCTCGCGTCCACTGCGGGCCCAGCGGGGCTCCGTCCCGCCGCCCTGGGACACGGGATACCGGACCTGCATGTCCGGGAACGAGGCCACGTAGACTTCGGAGCGGCCCGAGCGATCGGACGTGAACGCCAGCCACCGGCTGTCCGGCGACAGCGCCACCTGCGTGTTGAAGCTGCTGTCCGAATGGACCACGGCCAGCGAGGTGTCGCCCCGCAGGCGCCGGGCGTGGAACACACCGAATGAGGCCTGGTCGTCGGCACGCAGGACCAGCCACTCTCCGTCGCGACTGAATTCCACCTCCCAGACCCCGACGCCAAGGTCGACCAGGAGCTGCGGCGGCCTGCTGCCGTCGGCGGGGCTGAGGTAGACGTCGTTGGCTCCCGCCGCGGATGAGGCCGCATTGGTGGTGGTGAACGCGAACGCGCGTCCATCCGGCGTCCAGGAGGGACGCCAGCTCCCCAGTTCGCCGCGGGACACGCGGAGGCGGGAGCCGTCGGCCCGGCGGAGCCAGAGTTGCGTCACGGCCTCGCGCACGCTCACTGCGATGCTCCGGCCGTCGGGTGCCAGGGCCGGGTATTCGAAGGCGCCGGTCCAGTCCGGGGCGAAGGGCTCCTCCGTTCCGTCGCGCGCCACCCAGACGAGCGTGGACTTGCTCAAGTCCTGCGTGCCCAGCGTGAGGAGGGCCGTCCCGGAGGCCGACATGGCGAACCCGTTCGGGGCGACGCCCTCCGTGATCGAGACTGCACCGGAGGTGGCGACCATGCGGTCCAGGTCGAACCCGACCGCGTACAGTCCACCCTCCCGGCTGGTATAGAGCAGATGCCCGGTGGGCGCATACCAGCCACCCACCGCATCCGGAACGAGGAGTCGCGTCGTATCGCGGGCAATGTCGTAGAGGTAGACCGCAGAGCCGCTGGCGCAATTGCCGGGGCACCCGGTGAACAGGAGCCCACGGCTCCCGGGCAGGGCCGAGAGCGTCGCAGGGTCGTCGCGGTGGGCCGGATTCGCGGGCCGCAGGGTCGTGATCGACCCCCCCTCCGCGGGGACACGCTCCAGGGCGCCCGACGCACTCACGTAGACCACCGAACCGTCATCCAGCCACTCCCCGACCGCGTAGGTGTCATTCCCCGAGGTGGAGAGCTGGATCGAGCCCCCACCGGATACCCGCACCTTCCGGACCCTGCTCCCATGTGCGAAGTAGCCGATCCACTCGCCATCGGGGGAGAAGAACGGGCCGGTGCCACCCTCCGTCCCGGCGATCGGCGTGGCCCGGGCCTCGTCGCGCCGCTTCAGGAAGAGCTGGGTGTCATCACCGGCGGAGTCGGCGAACACGATGCTCCCCCCGTCCGGCGCGATGGCGACCCGGGACTCGACCCGGATCGAGCTGGGGATGAGGAAGTCGGGGAACTCCCTGTTCCAGAGCAGGACGCGCTGGCGGCTGACCGGTGGCGCTGGCTCGGGGCGGAGCGCGAGCCAGGCGGCGGCCGCGGCCGCCGCGAGGGCCATCGCCCAGGGCAGGACCCGGAGGATTGCCTGGCGGCGCGTCGGCGCGTCCGCGCGTCGGGGCGTCCGGGTCGCGACGGTCGGCGCCGTGTGGCCTGGGTGGGCGAGGGCGGCGGCGAAGTCCGCCGCGGTGGCGAAGCGGTCGGCCGGAAGCTTCTCGAGGGCGGTGAACACCGCCGCCTCGACCCCCGGCGGGATCGACTTCCGCTGGCCGGTGAGGCCCCGCGGCTCCTCGGTCATCACCCGCGCGATGATGGCCTGCGCCGTGGGCCCGGTGAACGGCGGCTCGCCCACGAGCATCTCGTAGGTGATCGCCCCGAGCGCGTACACGTCGCTCCGCCCGGTGATCTCCCGCTGGCCCATCGCCTGCTCGGGCGACATGTAGTGCGGGGTGCCGAGCGACATCCCGGTCTCCGTCATCCGGGTGCCGGCGGTGTTCACCATGGCGAGCGCGATGCCGAAGTCGGCCACCAGCGCCTGGCCGTCGTGCAGCATCACGTTCTCGGGCTTGATGTCCCGGTGGATCACCCCTCGCCGGTGGGCGTAATCGAGCGCGCTGGCGATCTCGGTGGCGAGCCGCACCGCATCCGCCACCGGGAGCTGGCGCTCGCGGGCCAGCCGGTCGCGGAGCGACTCCCCCTCCACGTACGGCATCACATAGTAGAGGAAGGAGTCCGCCGCTCCCGAGTCGAAGAGCGGCAGGATGTGCGGATGCTGCAGGTTCGCCGTGGTCTTGATCTCGGAGAGGAACCGGTCGGCGCCGATCACGGCGGCGAGCTCGGGGCGGAGCACCTTGATGGCCACCCGGCGGTCGTGGCGCAGGTCGTAGCCAAGGTAGACCGTGGCCATGCCGCCGGCCCCGAGCTCCCGCTCCAGGCGGTAGCGGTCGGCGAGGGCCGTGGCGAGGCGGGGGCTGATGTCGGTCATTGCCGGACCTTCGCCACGAGTTCCGTGAACCAGTTGAGCACGACCACCAGGTCGCCCGAGACGTCGGTCGCGTTGGAGCGCTGGACCATCAGGAACCGGCCGTCGGCCGTGGCGTCGAACAGCCGGTTGCGGGGGTTCCCCTCGAAGTCGTCGCTGGCGGGGAGGCGGACGACGACGCGCTGCGCGGCCGAACCGGGGCCGCGGGCCAGGTCCACGCCGAGGATGGCGGTGCGATCGAGGCTCCGGAGGAACAGCTGGCGGCCACCGGCACCCCAGATCGGCTCGGTCCCCCCGTCGGTCGTCAGCTGCCACTTGCCGGTACGCGTATCCGGGAACGGCCGGAGATACACCTCATTGCGGCCCGACTCGTTGGACACGTAGGCCAGCCAGCGCCCATCGGGCGAGAGGGCCGGGAGGAACTCGTCGAACGCCTCGGCCAGCACCGGCTGGGGCAGGGTATCCTGGCCGACGCGGAGGGCGAGGACATCGTCCGACCGGCCGCCGACGCTCACCACCAGCCAGTGCCCGTCGCGCGACGATTCGGCGTAATGGATCTCCCGGTCGAGCTCGAACAGCAGGGAATCGCCGCCGCTGCCGTCCGCCGCCACCCGCCGGACGGCACGACTGCCCTTGTGCAGCGACACGTAGGTGACGAACCGCCCGTCGGCCGTCCAGGTCGGCGATCCGTTGTAGTCGCCCTCGAAGGTGAGCCGGGACAGCGGGCCGCGGTCGAGCTGCTTGATCCAGACGTCGCCCCGGCTGCCGGTCTCGATCCCGACCGCCGCGCGCCGGCCGTCGGGCGACAGGGCGAGACCCTCGAACTCCCAGTCGCGCGTCCAGGCCGGGTCGACGCGCGCCACCGAGCCGTCGCCGCCGACCCAGGACACCGTCTCGGGCGCATTGAAACTCTGGGTGGTGTACACCAGCGTACCGGTCGGTGACAGCGCCAGGTCGGTGATGCCCTCGGATCGCACGTCCACGCCCTCGAGCATGGCGACCGGGCGGCCGGTGAAGGTGAGCGAGCCCTGGTCGAAGGGTGCCGCCAGGAGCACGCGGTCCGGGGTCGCGTAGACCAGGTGTCCCGTGGGCGCGTACCGGCCGAACGCCCCCGTCACCGCGCCCCGCGATGCCCCGGTCTCCAGGTCGAACGCCTGGACCGACAGGCGGTCGCCGGTGGACGTCGCGGGGCTCGTGGAGGTCCGTCGGGGACCCACGGTGAGGATGATGCCCTTCCCGTTGGGGAGGATCGCGGGCCAGTCATAGGCCGCGCCGGCAGGCCCCTGCAGCCGTGTCACCAGTTCCGGCTGGCCCCCGGCGGCGGACACGCGGTACACCTCGGGCTCGGTCGGGTGCAGGAAGTAGAGGTGGTCATCGGGCCCCCACGCGACGGCCCCCCCCACCGCGGAGTCCAGCACCGTGACCGGCGGCCCGCCCGAGAGCGACACGATCCGGATCGCGAGCCCGTCGGCCACGTTGACCACGTAGGCGACCCGCTCGCCATCCGGCGCGAACTGCGGGGCCCAGGCGCCCTCGGTCCCCGGCAGGACACGGGATTCCGCGGAGCTGAACCGCTGGTGGATCAGGGCGTTGGAGCGGCCGGCCATGCTGAAGCCGCTGGTGCCGGAACCCAGGATGGTGGAGCCCAGGTTCCCGATGCTCACCACGCCCGTGCTCTCGGCTACGCCGACGTACACCAGTTCGGCGCCGTCCGGGGACACGGCGACCCGCGGGGGATTGGCCTGGCCGGTGAAGAAGAGCTGGTGGGTGGAATCGAGCATCACCCGGAACCGGGCCACGGGATCGGGGCGCTCCGGGCGGGCGAGGACGGCTGCCACGACGGCCAGGATGGCTGCGAGGGCCCAGGGGAGGTACTGGACGGCGGGACGGCGGGACGGCGAGATGCGGGCGCTGTGGGCGGCCCCGGCGGTCGTGGCGGCGTAGCCGGGGTTCTCCAGCGCGCGGGCGAACTCCGCCGCCGTCGCGAAGCGGTCGGCCGGGAGCTTCTCGATCGCCGTGGCCACGGCGGCCGCCACGTTGGGTGGCACCGCCTTCCGGAGCCGGGTGACCGGGGCGGCGTCCTCGGTCACGATCTTCATGATGATCTGCTGCGCCGAGGCGCCGGTGTGCGGCGGGTTCCCGGTGAGCATCTCGTAGAGCACGGCGCCGAGCGAGTAGACGTCGGCGCGGGCGGTGATCTCCTTCTCGGCGGTGGCCTGCTCCGGGCTCATGTAGTGCGGCGTGCCGAGCGACATCCCGGTCTCGGTCATCCGGCCGCCGGCGGCCGCCGAGAGCGCCAGCGCGATCCCGAAGTCGGCCACCATCGGGCGGCCGTCGTGGAGCAGGATGTTCTCCGGCTTGATGTCGCGGTGGACCACGCCGTGCCGGTGAGCGTAATCGAGCGCGTCGGCCACGGCCGTGGTGAGGCGGACCGCCTCCTCGATGCCGAGCTGGGTCTCGCGGTCGAGCTTGGTGCGCAGCGTCTCGCCGTCGATGAACGGCATCACGTAATAGAGGAAGCCGTCGGCGGTGCCGGAGTCGAAGAGGGGGAGGATGTGGGGATGCTGGAGCGCGGCGGTGGTCTTGATCTCCGCCACGAAGCGCTCCGCGCCGATCACGGCGGCGAGCTCTGGCTTGAGGACCTTGACGGCGACCTTGCGGTCGTGCTTGAGGTCTTCGGCCAGGAAGACGGTGGCCATGCCGCCCTGGCCGAGCTCCCGCTCGAGGCGGTAGCGGTCGGCGAGGGCCGAGGCGAGGCGGGCGGGGATGTCGGTCAAGCGGCGCTCACTTTCCCAGCAGCCGGCGCAGCTCGGCTCCCCAGCCGCGCACCAGGACCAGCTCGCCGTGGCCTTGCGCGGACCGGAGCTCGTCGTCGGTGACGTTCAGCTGCAACGCGATGAACGACCGGCCGTCCGGCATCACGTCGAAAAAGTGGCTGTCGTCGTTCCGCAGCCAGCTGCCCCCGAACAGCACCGTCCGCCCGGTGACGCTGAACGCGGGAGCGAGGGCGACGGCGGCAGCGACCATCTCGCCCCGGCCGCTCCAGAAGAAGAGCTCCCGGCCGTCCGGGCTCCACCGGGGCTCGGCCCCCCCGTCCACCGAGACCTGCCACTGTCCCCCCTCGACGCCGGGGAAGGGGCGGACGTAGACCTCCTTCCGGCCCGAGCGGGCGGAGGCGAAGGCGATCCAGCGCCCGTCGGGTGAGAGCTCGGGTCCGGTCTCCTCGAACTGCGTGGCGGCCACGGTGACGGTCGTCGAGTCGCGGAGGTTGAGGGCCAGGATGTCCCCGGCCCCGTCGGCCAGGTCGTCGGTACGATAGATGAGCCACTCACCATCGGGCGACCAGCGGCCGTCGAAGACCGGCCGCCGTTCCCCGAAGACTCGTTCCGCCGCCCCGCCCCCGTCGGCGCGCTGCTGCCAGAGCTCCTGGGTCCCCCCCCGGTCCGACACCCAGAGGATCCGCGACCCGTCCGCCGACCAGGAGGGGCGGATGTTCTGGGTGCTCTCGTAGGTGAGCCGGGTGAGTGGGCCGTCGGGCAGCGCCTTGATGAAGAGGTCGGCGCGGCCGGTGGCGGCCTCCTCCTGGTCGAAGGCGAGGAACCGGCCGTCGGGGGAGAGCTTGAGCCCGCCATTGCCGACGGCACGGATCGAGTCGCCCCCCGGGATCGGCGTGATCCGCCCCGCCCGGTCCACCCGGACCAGGTCGGGGAAGAACCCGGCACCCCGCACGATGCTGCCCGCCGCGTAGAGCAGCGTGCCCCCGTCGCGGGAGATGACCATGCCGCCCCGCACCCCGTCCGTCGCCGCCCCGGCGCGGAGGAGGACGGGCGACCCGGCGATCTCGAGCGCATCGAGGTCGAATGGGGCGGCGACGATGCTCCCGTCGCCCTGGACGTAGGCAATGTGGCCCGAGGGGAGGTGGTGTGCCCGGGCCGCACCGGCGAGGAGGAGCCGCACCCGCCCGGTCCGGTGGTCGTACACCCAGGTCTCGACCTGGCTGCAGAGTGTCACTCCGATGCAGGTCTCGACCAGGGCGCCGCGGGAGCGGGGGAGCGGGGAGGCCGTGACGAGGGTGCGGTTGATCGAGTCGGCGGTGACGATCCGGCGGCTCGTCCCGCCGGTGTCGGCGATGACGAAGAGCCGGGTGCCGAGCCGGTCGGTGAAGACGATCGTCCCGTCCTCGAGCCACGCGCCCGGGCCGAAGGCGCCGGCGGAATCGCTGAGCCGGGTCGGAGAGCCGCCAGCGGCAGGCAGCTTCAGCAGCTTTCCGCTGAGGGTGGAGAAGGCAATCCAGCGGCCGTCGGGGGAGAAGAACGGCGAATAGCCGCCCTGTGTGCCGGGGATGGGGCGGGCGGCGAGTTCGTCCTCGGCCTTGAGGAAGAGTTGCGGCAGGAACGGCGCCTCTGAGACAGGCGGCGGTCCCACGCTGTCCACGTAGACGATGATCCGACCGTCGGGCGAGAGCGCGAGCCCCGGGAGCACGAACCCCAGCGGCGTGGCCACGTCGGCGAGCCGGATCCGGAGCGCGCTCATGGCCTCGCCGTCGCCCGCCGTGGACCGGAGCCAGCCCCAGGCGGCGAGGGCGGAGGCGAGGAGGGCGAGGGCGGCGAGGCCGACGACGGCGAGACGGTGGGACGGCGGGTTGCGACCGCGATGGGCCGCAATGGCGGTGGTGCCGGCGTAGCCGGGGTTCTCCAGCGCGCGGGCGAAGTCGGCCGCGGTGGCGAAGCGGTCGGCCGGGAGCTTCTCGACCGCGGTGGCCACCGCCGCCGCCACGTGGGGGGGCACCGCCTTCCGGACCCGGGTGACCGGGGCGGCGTCCTCGGTCACGATCTTCATGATGATCTGCTGGGCCGAGGCGCCGGTGTGCGGTGGATTCCCGGTGAGCATCTCGTAGAGCACCGCGCCGAGCGAATAGACATCCGACCGGGCGGTGATCTCCTTCTCCGCCGTGGCCTGCTCCGGGCTCATGTAGTGCGGCGTGCCGAGCGAGAGGCCGGTCTCGGTCATCCGGCCGCCGGCCGCCGCCGAGAGCGCCAGCGCGATCCCGAAGTCGGCCACCATGGGCCGGCCGTCATGGAGCAGGATGTTCTCCGGCTTGATGTCGCGGTGGATGACGCCCTGACGGTGGGCGTAGTCGAGCGCGTCGGCCACGGCCACGGTGAGCTTCACCGCCTCGTCGATGCCGAGCTGGGTCTCGCGGTCGAGCTTGTTCCGGAGCGTCTCGCCCGCGACGTAGGGCATGACGTAGTAGAGGAAGCCGTCGGCGGTGCCGGAGTCGAAGAGCGGCAGGATGTGGGGGTGCTGGAGTGCCGCGGTGGTCTTGATCTCGACCACGAAGCGCTCGGCGCCGAGCACGGCGGCGAGCTCGGGCTTGAGGACCTTGAGGGCGACCTTGCGGTCGTGCTT
>DATIBS010000133.1:0-5649 GCA_035457305.1 Gemmatimonadales bacterium | reverse complement strand
ATCGAGCGCGTGCCCTCGGTCAGGTACCGATCCATCAGCGCGGGATACTCGTCGCGCCGGAGGATCCGCAGCTCGAGGGTGGGGGAGAGCTCCGCCCACCGGGCGAGTACCGGGACCGTGCTGAAACCGTCGGTGCACCAGTCCTCCGCCAGCACCAGAAACCGGCGGCGCGGCGCGGCAGCCGCGGCCTCCACCGCCCAGTCGGGCAGCCGGGCCAGGCGATGGACGCCCGACCAGAGTTCACCATGCTCGCGGCTCGCGGCCGCGAAGGCTTTGAAGGACTGCGCTTCGGCCCAGAGGGCGCGGAAGTCCGGCATCGGGGCTCCTGGGGCGGACGGGCCGTGCAGCTTCGCCGCCTCCGGGTGAAGCAATGCTGAAGGGGACCGGAAGTCTCCTTCCGGTCCCCTTTCCCCTTTCCCCTCTCCCGTCTCCCCCTCCCGCCTCACACCTCCTCGATCACCACCCCCCGTTTCGCCAGTTCGTCCACGTAGGCCTGGTACGGCATCGCCTCATCGGGGGTGTGGACGCCCTTGAGTGTCACCCGCCCGTCGGCCTGCATCTGGCCGGTGATGGAGAGGGAGTAGCCGGTGGTGCGCATCATCGCGCTGATCCCCGTCGCCTCGTCGTAGCGGTCCACCAGCTGCCAGCGCGCGGCGTGCGGCTTGCCGTCCTTGGTGCCGGTCACCTCGACGCGGAGCGCGACCAGGTCCTTGCCCTTCGGCTTGTGCAGCTTCGGGGTGACGGCGGCGATGAAGAGGTCGCGCGGCACCACTGACTGGCCCTTCACCTGGATCGGCTCGAGGTCGAGCAGCCCGAGCTCGCGGATCGGCTTCATCACCGCCGCGTGCCCCGGATAGCGCAGGGTCTTGTACTCCATCACGTCCACCTTCCCCTCCCACGCGAAGGGCATGGTGCTCACGCCGCCGGCGGTATGGAACGCCTCGAGCGTCCCCACCGGGGCCGGGAACTCGACCTCCTCCAGCTCGCTGAGCGCGTCCACCGTCACGCGCTTCCCGCCGCGGAGGATCCAGGACGGCGTGGTGTAGTAGTCGAGCGCGCCCTCGAGCGAGTAGACGATCTGGTAGTTGAGCGGCGGTTCGGGGTGCTGGGGCAGTCCCCCGACGAAGATCCGCACCCGGTCCGCCCGGTCCATCCGGCGGATGCCCTCGGCGGCCAGGATGTTCACCATCCCGGGCGCGAGTCCGCAGTCCGGGATGACGCTCACGCCCTTCGCCACCGCCGGGCCATGGAGCTTCTTCTGCTCGAAGACGATCTCGGTGTTGCCGCCGAGGTCGGCGAAGTGGCAGCCCGACTCGACTGCCGCGGCGGCGAGGGGGCCGTTGAAGTAGTAGGGGATCGCGCTCATGGCCGCGTCATGGTCGGCCATGAGCGACCGCACCGCGGCGCCGTCGCTCACGTCAAGCGTGACGGTCCGGAGCCGGGCGTCCTTGACGGCGGCCAGGAAGGGGGCCACACGCTCGGGGTGCAGGTCGGCCAGGGTGACGCGGGTGACCGCGGGATTCCGCAGGAGATCGAAGGCACAGGCGCTGCCCTGCAGGCCGGCGCCCAGGACCAGCATTCGCATCGTGCGCGCCTTTCGGCGTGATGGGGGTCGGAGTTCGGAGCCCGCAAATCTAGCCGGGATGCGGGCTTCCGCTCAACCCGGGCGGGGTTTCACCACGGAGGTGCGGAGAACTGCGGGGTTTCACCGCAGAGGCGCAGAGGGCGCAGAGAACCGCCGAGGGGCCGGAGGGGGCTCCTGGCCGGTTGGATGTTCCCCCACCCCATCCCTACTGCCAGTGCGAGAGCGGGGGGGTACCACACTCATGGCGCTGGAGCCGGCGACGTCGGCGGTTCTCTGCGCCCTCTGCGCCTCTGCGGTGAATCCTGCCTCAGCGGTGAATCCTGCCTCAGGCGGTGACTCCTGCCTTAGATTGCCCCGCGTGACCTCCCCCTCCCCGACGCCCCGCCCCCGCCGGACCCGCGACGCCGAGGCGACGCGGCAGCGGCTCCTCCGTGCCGCGCTCGAGCTCTTCACCTCGCTCGGCTTCCACGGCACGACGACGCCGGCCCTGGCCATGCGGGCAGGGGTGGCGGAGGGGACGATCTACCGGCACTTCCCCGGCAAGGAGGCGCTCTACGCCGAGGTGGTCCGGAGCACGGCGCGCTGGGCGCACGGCATGGTGACCGAGGTCGAGGCCGACCGGGCGGTACCGGTGGCGGATCGACTCCGGCGCCTGGGGCATCGGTTCGTGGAGGCGGCCGAGCGGGACCCGGCGGCGGCGCGCCTCCTCTTCCGCCGCGCCGGCGACGCGCCCTCGGATCCCGCGAGCCGGGCCGCGCTGGCCGACTTCCACGGCGGCATCGAGCGGATCGTCGCGGCGGCGAAGGCCGACGGCCTGGTGCGGCCCGGCCCAGCGGAGCTTTGGGCCGCGGTCTGGCTCGCGCTCGTGGGGTTCGTGGCGTGGAAGGTGGCGGCGAAGGAATGGGAGGCGGCGAGCACGACCGTCGAGCAGGCGCTGCAGGCGGCGTGGGACGCCATCGCGGCGCGATAGCCCACCGGAGACACATTCACCGCAGAGGCGCAGAGGGCGCAGAGAACTGCTCTGCGGGGATCCAGTTCCGTGTCGTTGTTCCCATCCCCGCCCCCACTGCGCACAGTGGGGCTGGGTGGGGATACAACCTGTGACGAAACGGCTTCCGCGCGCGGGTTCGTGCACTGCGACCTCTGCGCCTCTGCGGTGAATCCCCGGTCAGCGAATCAGGGCCCCGGGAAGAAGGACACCGCCCGCGGCGTCACCGGCGCGGGATGCCAGCGAACCTCCCGCTCGCGCCCGGGGCCGAGCGGCCGCACGACGAGCCGGTCGCCGAGGAAGTAGGCCACCGAGTCCGCGCCCCAGCGGGCCGCATCGCGCCCCGCCGGGGCGAGCGGGCTCTCCGCCCCGTCGGCCGTCCGGACGCAGACCCCCGGCGCCGTATCGCAGGGTCCGGCGGCGGCGAACGCCGGCTCCCCGAGGAGCGCGAGGAACGCCGAGTCGCGCTCGGCCGCCGGCACGTCGAGCGGGGTGGGCTCTCCGGCGCGCCTCGCGCGCCAGGCGCCGCCAGTCGTCCGGATCCACAGCTCCTCCTGTCCCCGCCACGCGAGCCCGGTCACCGAGTCGGCCGCGAGCCGGAGCGCCCGGCGCTCGGCCCCGGTCGAGAGGTCCATCACCACGACGTCGTCCCGCCCGCCGGCCCGGCGCACGAACGCGAGCCCCACTCCGTTGGGCGCGATCGCCGGGAGCCGCTCGTCCACCAGGGTGTAGGTCACCGGCCAGACCTCGCCGCCGGCAGGCTTGAGGGCGTAGAGATCGCCAGCCCGGCCCTCGCCGGTGGCGGCGAGGACCAGGAACGATTCCTGCCCGAGCGCGATGCGGTTCTGCAGCGGGGAGAGGGAGACCCGGCAGCCGCCGAGGGCGAGGAGCGCCGGGGCGAGGCAGGCCGCGGGGAGGAGGCGCCGCGGCATCAGTCCTGGTAGCGGTTCCGGCCGGCAGCCTTGGCGCGGTAGAGGTTCTCGTCCGCGAGCTTGAGCAGGGACTCCCCGTCCGACACCCGGGTCTCGGGATAGGTCCCGATGCCGATGCTGATGGTCACGTGCACCGGGCGCCCCGGCTCGCCGAAGTCCTGGGCCGCCACCTTCCGCAGGATCCGCTCGGCGAAGATGCGCGCGCCGCCCGCCGCCGTCTCCGGCAGCAGCACCACGAACTCCTCCCCCCCGTAGCGTGCCACCACGTCCACGGCGCGCTGCTCCCGCCGCAGGATGTTCGCGATCTGCCGGAGGATCCGGTCGCCCGTGAGATGACCGTGGGTGTCGTTCACCAGCTTGAAGTTGTCGATGTCGAGCATGATGCAGGTGAGCACCGTGCCGTAGCGCTGCGCCCGCTCGACCTCCTGCTCCAGCTTCTGGTTGAGCGCCCGCCGGTTGAAGGTCTCGGTGAGGGGGTCGGTCTCGGCCAGGTGCCGCATCTGTTCCTGGCCGAGCATCGCATTCTCGAGGTCGTACGCCTTCTCGAGCGACGCGACCGCGGCGCGGATGACCTGGTCGGCGAACTGGACGTCCTGCTGGTTGAGCGGCGGGTCGGCCCCCGCCGTGCGGAGGAAGAAGACCCCGGCGGGCTGGTCCCGGAGCGCGAACGGGATGGCGAGCGCGGAGCGGGTGTCCACCCGGGTGCCGCCCGCCTCCCAGCCGGCGCGGACGTCGCCGTAGATCGGGTCGCGGCCCACGTCCGGCACCAGCACCACGTCGCCGGTCTCGAAGGCCCGGCGGATCTCGGGGTACCGGCCCAGGTCCACCTGGAGGTTCCGGAGCATCGGGTTCTCGTACGCCGCGACCACGGTGCCGGTCTCGTCGCCCAGGTTCGCCACCACGATCGAGCACTTGGAGATCTTGAGCGCGCGCGCCACCCGGCGCACGAGGATCTGGTAGATCTCCTCCGGCTTGAGGCTGGCCGTCACCTCCTGGAGGATGTCCATCATCTCCGAGCGGGTGCGCGCCTCGACCTGCGCCTGGTTGAGCTCGCGGCCGATCCGGAGGTGGGCGTTCACCCGCGCCAGGAGCTCGCGCACCCGGAAGGGCTTGGAGACGAAGTCGGCGGCGCCAAGCCCGAGGGCCCGGACCGTCCCCTCCTCGGGCGGCACCGAGGAGAGCATCAGCACCGGCAGGTGGCGGAGCCGCGGGTCGGCCTTCACCTGCTCCAGGAGCTGGAGCCCGTCCACCTTGGGCATCATGATGTCGAGGATGAGCAGGTCGAACTGGTCGGCCAGGAGGTGCTCGATCAGGTTCTCCCCGCCGGGGAGCGTCACCACCTCGCTGCCGTTGTCCTTCAGGATCCAGGAGAGCGTGCGGCAGAGCGCCTGGTCGTCGTCGGCGACGAGGATCCTGGGCCGCAGGCTCACGCCGTGAGCTCCCGGAACAGGGCGTCGTCCACGTTGCCGCCGCTCGCCACGCAGACCGTGGGCCCGGGGAGCGCGAGGCCCGCGAGCACCGCCGCCGCGGTCGCGGCTCCCGAGGGCTCCACCCGGAGCCCGAGCCCGGCGTGGATCGCCCGCACCGCGCGCCGGATGTCCGGGTCCGCCACCGTGACCACGCGGCGCACCACCCGCCGGATGATCGGGAAGGTGAGGGTCCCGATGCTGAGCGGGAGGAGCCCGTCGGCGACGCTCCCGGTGCGCTCGAGCGCGACCGGGCGGCCGGCGGCCCAGGCAGCGGTGAGCTTGGCCGCCCCCTCGGGCTCGACCGCGACCACCTCGACGCCGGGACGGAGCGCCTCCACCGCGGCACAGATGCCGGCCAGGAGCCCGCCCCCGCCCACCGGCACGAGGATGGCCGCCACGTCCGGCCGCTGTTCCAGGATCTCGAGCCCGCAGGTGCCCTGCCCCGCGATGATGTCGGGATGGTCGAACGGCGGCACGATCGCGAGCCCCTCGCGCCCGGCGATCTCCTCCGCCAGCGCCTTCCGGGCGGGGGAAGTGGGCGGCGCGAACACCACCTCGCCGCCGAAGCCCTTCACCCCCTCGACCTTGATCCGGGGCGCCGTCTCCGGCATCACCACCACGGCGCGGACCCCGAACATCCGTGCCGCCCACGCCACCGCCTGCCCGTGGTTCCCG
>DATIBS010000132.1:0-9153 GCA_035457305.1 Gemmatimonadales bacterium | reverse complement strand
GACGCGATGGCCACGCCGTCGAAGAAGGTGTGCAGTCCGAGTCCGAGGAGGGCCGAGACGCCCGCCGAGGCCGACACCCGGTGCGTCTCCTCGCCGAAGTGGAAGTGCGGGGTGAAGACGTGCTGGGCCAGGTGGACGAGCAGGTAGCCGAGCAGCACCAGCACCGGCCCGAGGGCGTCGAGCTCGTGATAGACCTCGGGGATCACGCCCACCACCGCCACGGCCAGCATGAAGCCGGCGCCGAAGGCGACGCATCCCTCGATGAGGGTGAGGCTCCGGCGCAGGTGACGCACCACGGCCCAGGCACCGATCAGGTTCGCGACCGCGGAGGCGAGGGCGAAAACGAGCGGCGTCACGCGAGTTCCCGGGCACGGGCGAGGAGGACATCCCGGCGGTTGAGCCCGGGATCTTCGAGGACGAGCCCGAGCAGGGCCTCGAGGACCCGGCCCACCGCCGGCCCGGGAGGGATCCCAGCCTCGGCAAGGTCGGCGCCGGAGACGGCCAGGTCGCCGCGGGCCAGCGGCTCGCCCCGGGCCCGCACCGCCGCCACCACCGCTGCCCACGGTGCCTCGGTCCCGTGCGCGAGCCGCCATCCCGCGAGGTGGTCGTCGGCGGCCGACCCCACGGCCGCCAGCCAGCGGCGCACCTCAACGGGCCCCGCCCCCGCCGGCGCAGCGGGCCCGGCGGCAATGGCACGCGCGCGCGCGATCTCCGCGTTCGAGGCCCGAAGCCGGCTCAGCACCCCGGCGGGATCGGCACATAGCAAGGCGGTGAGCAGTACGGGGTCGCGCGGCGGCCCCGGGTCGTGGGCGGAGAGGGACGTGGCCACGGGGGCGTCCGCCGCCGCGAGCTCCGGCAGCCAGGCTCGGGCCGCCCCCGACGCGTGCCAGAGGCCGACGAAGCGGTCGAGTCGCACGGCGGTGGCGAGCCCCTTCGCCCATTCGTCCCGGACCCGCTCGGCCGAGAGGTGGTCGAGGCCGGTCGCCGCGGCGCACGCGGCTTCCCAGGTGGCGGGCTCGATCGCGAAGTCGAGCCGGGCGGCGAATCGGAGGGCCCGGAGCACGCGCAGGTAGTCCTCGCGAAACCGCGCCGCCGGGTCTCCCACCGCGCGGATCAGGCCCGCCGTGAGGTCGGCGGTGCCCGCGAAGGGGTCGCGCCACTCCCGGCGGACCGGGTGCCAGGCGATCGCGTTGACGGTGAAATCCCGGCGGGCGAGGTCGTCCTCCAGCGACACGCCGTAGGCCACCTCCGCATGGCGGCCGTCGGTCGCGACGTCCCGGCGGAAGGTGGTGACCTCGTGCAACCGCCCATTCGGGTCGAGGACGCCCACGGTTCCGAAGCGGAGGCCCACCGGGACCGTGCGCCGGAACAGCGCCAGGACCTGCTCCGGCGTGGCGGCGGTGGCGATGTCGTAGTCGGCGTGCGGCCGGCCGAGGATCGCGTCCCGGAGGGCACCGCCCACGCACCAGGCCTCGTGGCCTGCCGCCTCCAGGGTCCGCACGATTTCGAGCACCTCCGGCGGCACCGGTGGATCCCCCCGCCCCGGGCCCACGCCCCGTTCCCCGCTCCCCGTTCCCCGCCGCCCGCTCACCCGCACAGGACGCTCCCCCCGTTCACGTTCAGCACCTCTCCCGTCACGTGCCGCGCGAGGTCGCTGAGCAGGAACGCCACCGGCCCCGCGATGTCCTCCGGGCTCGCCACCCGGCCGAGCGGAATGGCGCGGGCCGCCGCCGCACCGGCCTCGCCGGCCAGGGCACCGGCGGTCATCTCGGTGGCGACCCAGCCGGGGGCGACGCAGTTCACCGCCACCTGGGGGGCCGCCTCGATGGCGAGCGACTTGGTGAGTGCGTGAATGGCCCCCTTGGTGGCGGCGTAGTCGGCGTGACCTGCCTCGCCCCGTTGCCCGGCGGTGCTGCCGATCAGCACGACGCGACCGCTGGTTCCCATGAGGCGAAGCGCGGCGCGGCTGGTGAGGAAGACAGCGTCGAGGTTCGCCGCCAGCGTGCCCCGCCACCGCGCCTCGGGAAGGTCGCGGAGCGGCACCGGTTCGGGGGGCCAGACCCCGGCGTTGGCCACGAAGAGGTCGAGCCGACCGAAGCAGGCCCGGAACTCGCGGAAGACGCGCTCCACCACTTCCGGGTCGGCCAGGTCCCCGCCCGCGGCGAATGCCTTCCGTCCCATTCCCCGCACCGCCCGGGTCACGGCCTCGGCGTCGGCCGCGCGGGTCTGCCAGGTGATGCCGACGTCGGCGCCGTGCCGCGCGAGGAAGAGCGCCACCGCGCGCCCGATGCCGCGGGATCCCCCGGTGACCAACGCCACCTTGCCCGCGAAATCGAGGCTGCCCGCGGCCGCGGTCACCCGCCGAGCGCCTCCTCGACGCATTCCACCACCAGGTGCTCGAGGGCGAGGTGGAGCTCCTGGATGTGGCTGGTCTCGTCCGCCGGCACGATCACCGCCTCGTCCACCAGGCCGGCGAGCTCGCCGCCGTCGCGGCCGAGGAAGCCCACGACGGCCACGCCCTTCGCCCGCGCCTCCTCGGCGGCCCGGAGCAGGTTGGGGCTCCGTCCACTGGTGCTGTGGAGCACCAGGAGATCACCGGGGCGGCAGAGTGCCTCCACCTGCCGGGCGAACACCCGCTCGAACCCGAGGTCGTTCCCTGCCGCCGTGAGGAGCGAGGTGTCGGTGGTGAGCGCCGCCGCGGCGTAGGCCCGCCGGTCGCGACCGTAGCGCACCGCGTACTCGGTGGCGAGGTGCTGCGCATCCGCCGCGCTGCCGCCGTTCCCCGCAAACCAGAGGGTGCCGCCGGCGCGGAGTGTGGCGGCGTACCGCTCCGCCACGCGCGCCACCTGCGGGGCCAGCGCCGTGGCCCGTTCCGCCCCCGCCGCCAGGGCCCGCAGCCCGGCCGAAATCCGCTCCGCGCTCACGTGTCCTCCCGATGGAAGATCCGCTTCAGCCGCTCGGCGATCGAGGCGCGCAGCTCGAGCGGCGGCACCGCCTCGACGATGCCGTCGGTCAGGATGGCCGCCGGGTTCGCCACGAGCAGCAGGTCCGCCTGCGCCTCGCCTCCGTGCTCCAGGAGCAGCTCGCGCGCCACGAGGAGCCCGCGACGGTCGCCATGGTTGTCGGCCGCGAGGATGTCCGCCAGGCCGCGCGCCACGAGCTGGCGGGCCCGGTCACCACGGCCGCCACCGCTCGCCAGGGTCGTCGCGTCGACCTGCATCAGGGCCCCGAGGCGGCGCCACGCCTCGACCGCGCCGGGGGAGCAGCAGGCGTACCGCTCCGGGTGGGCCAGGAGCGGGACCAGCCCGAGCTGGACCACGTGATGCAGCGCGTTCGCCACCGTCTGGTAGGCCACCAGCCGCGGGAACTCGACCAGGATGTGGTGCGATCCGGCGAGCGTCACGGTGCGGCGTTCCGCCGCGGCCGCCGGCAGCGGGCGGTCGAGCATCACCTCGGCGCCCCGATGGAGTGCCGGCACCGCCGGCGCCGCCAGCCGCAGGGCCTCGAAGGCGGCGTCGTGGGCCGGCGGTGGGGCGGCCGCCTCGCTCGCGAGCAGGTGCGGCGTCAGGCAGACCGCCGTCACGCCCTCCCGCGCGTAGCGGTCGAGGACGGCCACCGACTGGGCGACCGACCGCGAGCCGTCGTCCACCGCGGGGAGGAGGTGGGTATGGAGGTCGATCAAGGCCGCGCGGCCGTGGTGACGAGGGCCGCCGCGAAGTCGGCCAGGGCGGCGGGGGCCGACTCGGCGCGGGCGAGCAGGGCGAGGGTGACGAGGGCGTCGGCGGCGAGCAGGTCGAGCGCGGCGGCGCGGCCCTCTCCCCGCGCCAGCGCGCCGGCGAGCGCGCGATCGGCGGCATGTGCCAGCCGGACGGCGGCATCCGGTGCGGCGGTCGTCCGCGCCAGCCACTCGGCCGCGCGGACCCGCAGGGCAGCCGGCCCCGACGCGGTGCGCGCGGCGAACCAGGCGTCGGCGCTCAGGACTCCCCCTTGAGCCAGCGGGCCACGATCGCCGGCGCCTGCTGGCGGGCCTCGGGCAGCCGCGTCACGTCGCCGGCCCCCGCGGAGGCGAAGTGCGGCCGGCCGCCGCCCTTGCCACCGCTCACCGCGGCCAGCCGGCCGACGAGGTCTCCGGCCCGGCGTCCGGCCTGCACCAGGTCGTCGGTGACCGCGGCGTGGATCGCGCCACGGCCGGCGTCGCTGAAGAGCACCAGCACGGCGCCCCGCCGGCCCTCCCGGAAGCGGTCCGCCAGCGCGCCGATCTCGTCCTTGTCCTCCGCGGAGGTGGCGGTGACGGTCACGGTCACGCCGTCGAGCTGCAGCGTCTCGCCCTCGGGCAGCGCCGAGGCCGGGCCCGAGCGGAGGGCGTCCGCCAGGCGCGCCTGCAGCCTCTCCCGCTCCTCGACCAGCTGCTCCAGCCGGCGGCGGAGCTGCTCGGGCCTCGCCTTCACCGCGTCGGCGGCGGCGGTGAATTCCCGGTCGAGCCGGCGCATCTCGGCGTAGGCGCCCGGCCCGGTGAGCGCCTCCAGGCGGCGCACGCCCGCCGCCACGCCGCCCTGGCTCGCCACGCGGAAGAGGCCCACCTGCCCGGCGCTCCGCACGTGCGTCCCGCCGCAGAGCTCGATCGAGTCGCCGATGGTGACGACCCGCACCCGGTCGCCGTACTTGTCGGCGAAGAACGCCATTGCGCCGAGCGCGAGCGCGTCCCGGTACGCCATCTCCCGCACCTCGACCGGCGCGTTCGCCCACACCAGTTCGTTCACCTCGTGCTCGATCTCGGCAAGCTGGCCGGGGTCGATCGGCCCATGGTGGGAGAAGTCGAAGCGAAGCCGGCCCGCCTCCACCAGGGAGCCCTGCTGACGCACGTGGGTGCCGAGGCGGCGACGGAGCACCAGGTGGGCGAGGTGGGTTGCGCTGTGGTTCCGCTCGATGTCCCGGCGGCGGGGCT
This sequence comes from Gemmatimonadales bacterium, assembly GCA_035457305.1. GTDB lineage: Bacteria > Gemmatimonadota > Gemmatimonadetes > Gemmatimonadales > GWC2-71-9 > JAICEH01. The sequence goes on along the minus strand of DATIBS010000132.1, from coordinate 4,208 downwards.
CGTCCACCCGCGCGAGGACCGCGGCACCCGGGTCGAACTCGCCTACCAGCAGCCCGCCCAGCACGGTGCCGCGGCCCCCCTTCCGGACCTCGTCCACCGCCACGCTCCAGCCGGGGCCCTCGAGCGTGCCGGTGTCGCTCACCTGGCCGCCGGACTCCACGTAGAACGGGTTCTCCTCCAGCACCAGGTCGAGGCGGTTGCCGTCGCGCCGCCAGGCGAGCGGTGCGGTCTCCGCCACCAGTGACTCGTAGCCGACGAAGCGCTGCGTGGCCCCCGACTCGGCAACGAACCCCTCGGCGTCCTCCGCGCCGGCCGCGCTGGGGCGCGCCGCACGGCGGGCGCTCCGCGAGCGCTCCCGCTGCGCCTCGAGCGCCCGGTCGAACCCCGCCTGGTCCACCGCCACCCCGCGCTCCCGCGCGATGAGCACGGTGAGGTCGAGGGGGAACCCGAAGGTGTCGTACAGCCGGAACGCCTCGTCGCCGGTAATCTCGCTGGCGCCGGCCGCGAACAGCTCGTCGAGCCGGGTGAGCCCGCCCTCGATGGTCTCGAGGAAGCGGCGCTCCTCCGTCTCGGTCACGGAATGGATGTGCGCTGCCCTGGCGCGCAGCTCGGGCCAGGCGCCGCCCATGGTGGCGACGACGGTCTCGGTGAGCGGCGCCAGGGTCGGCGCCCGCCGCCCGAGCAGCCAGGCGTAGCGCACCGCCCGCCGGAGGATCCGCCGGAGCACGTACCCGCGCCCGTCGTTCGCCGGGTAGACGCCGTCGGCCAGGAGGAACGCGACGGCGCGGGCGTGGTCGGCCAGCACCCGGAGCGGCGCGCCCGCGGGGCCGCGGTCGTACGGCCGGCCCGCGAGCTCGGCCGCGCGCGCGATCAGCGGCAGGAAGAGGTCGGTATGGAAGTTCGAGTCCTCGCCCTGCATCACGGCCGCGATCCGCTCGAGTCCCGCGCCGGTGTCCACCGAGGGCCGAGGGAGCGGGGTCAGGGTGCCGTCGGCGGCCCGGTCGAATTGCATGAACACCAGGTTCCAGATCTCGAGGAACCGGCCCTCCTCGGCGAGCCGCTCGAACTCCTCCTGGCCCACCGATGCCGGCGGGCTGCCCGGCCGCCACTCGAGGTCCACATAGATCTCGGAGCAGGGGCCGCAGGGCCCGGTGTCGCCCATCTGCCAGAAGTTGTCCTTGTCGCCCAGCCCGTAGATCCGGCCGTCGTCGAGCCCCGCGACCTCGCGCCAGAGCGCGCGCGCCTCGTCGTCGGTGTGGTGCACCGTCACGCGCAGCCGGTCGGGGTGGAGGCCGAGCCAGGCGGGGTCGGTGACCCATTCCCAGGCGTAGGCGATGGCCTCGCGCTTGAAGTAGTCGCCGAAGGAGAAGTTGCCCAGCATCTCGAAGAAGGTGTGGTGGCGCTTGGTGTGCCCCACCTGCTCGAGATCGTTGTGCTTGCCGCCGGCGCGGACGCACTTCTGCACCGTCACCGCGCGGCGGTAGTCGCGGGGGTCCTGGCCCAGGAAGACGCGCTTGAACTGGACCATCCCGGCGTTGGTGAAGAGGAGGGTCGGGTCGTCGGCGGGCACCAGCGGCGAGGAGGGCACCTCGCGGTGCCCCCGGGCGGCGAAGAACTCGAGGAAACGCCGGCGGATCAGGGCGGAGTCCATGCCCCGAATATAACGCCGCTCAGCCGCGCTCCCCGAGCACCTCCGCGACGATGCGGCCCACGTCCCGGCCCGCGTAGCCCCGCCGGGCGAGGTAAGCGAGGAGACGCCGACGGAGCACCGGGCGCGGCAGCGCCCCAAGCTGCCGCGCCCGCCGCTCGGCCAGTCGCCGGGTGGCACCCGCCAGGTCCGCTCCCTCCGGCCAGTGCGCCGCGATGGCGGCGTCGGCCACCGAGTCGGCGACGCCGAGGCCCAGCAGGTCCCGGCGGAGCCGGGCGGGGCCGCGGCCACGCGCTGCGCGGCTCTCGACGTACTGCCGCGCGAACGCGGCATCATCCAGGAGGCCGAGGGTGTGGAGCCGCCGCGTGGCCGAGCCCACCGCCTCCGGCCCGTGACCCCGGCGGCCCAGCCGCCGCGCCAGGTCCCGGGTGGCGAAGGCCCGGCGCTCGAGGTGCCGGAGGGCCGCCCGGAAGGCGGCCTCCTCGTCCGCCGCGGCGCCGAGCGCCGCGAGCGCGGACGGGTCCAGCCGAGCTCCCGCGGCGAGCCGGAGGCGCTCGGCGGCCTCGAGGGGCACCGCCCCCCAGGCGCGGCCGTCGAGCGCCACCCGGAGCGCCCCGGGACGGCGCGGATCGGGCTCGAGGCCGGTGATCCGCGGTTCCGTCACCTACTCCCCCTCGCCCTCGCCCACGGCAAGCGCGTCGGGCCGCATCCCCAGCACCTCCTTCACCCGGGTCTCCACCTCGGCCGTCAGCTCGGGATTGTCCCGCAGGAAGAGCTTGGCGTTCTCCCGGCCCTGGCCGATGCGCTGATCGCCGTAGGAGTACCAGGCCCCCGACTTCTGGATGATGTTCGCCTCCGCGGCGAGGTCCACCAGCAACGAGGTGTGGCTGATGCCCTCGTCGAAGAGGACGTCGAACTCCGCCTGCTTGAAGGGCGGGGCGACCTTGTTCTTCACCACCTTCACCCGGACCCGGTTCCCGATGATCGCGTCCCGCTCCTTCACCGGGCCGATCCGCCGGATGTCGAGCCGGAGCGAGGCGTAGAACTTGAGCGCCTTCCCGCCGGTGGTCGTTTCCGGGTTGCCGAACATCACCCCGATCTTCTCGCGCAGCTGGTTGATGAACACCACGGCGCAGTTCGAGCGGTTGATGGCCCCGGCCAGCTTCCGGAGGGCCTGGCTCATCAGCCGAGCCTGGAGGCCGACGTGGCTGTCCCCCATCTCGCCCTCGATCTCGGCCTTGGGGACCAGCGCCGCCACCGAGTCGATCACGACCAGATCCACGGCGCCCGACCGCACCAGGATCTCGACGATCTCGAGCGCCTGCTCCCCGGTGTCCGGCTGGGAGACGAGGAGATTCTCGACGTCCACGCCAAGCTTCCGGGCATACTCGATGTCGAGCGCGTGCTCGGCGTCGACGTAGGCCGCCACGCCCCCGGCCCGCTGGACGTTGGCGGCCAGGTGGAGCGTGAGGGTGGTCTTGCCGGACGATTCGGGGCCGTAGATCTCGGTGATCCGGCCGCGGGGGACGCCGCCGACACCGGTGGCGGCGTCGAGGTTGATGGCCCCGGTCGGGATGGCCTGGACCCGGACGCGAGGGGACTCCGATCCCATCCGCATGATCGCGCCCCGGCCGAGGGTCTTCTCGATCTGCGCGATGGCCAGATTCAGCGCCTTGCGGCGCTCGGGGTCGAGCTTGGTCTCGTCAGGAGCGGTGGCCATCGTGGGATCCTCAGATAGTATTGTGACCGATTTCTGGACACCAACCTACTGACTCCAAGCTACAACCGAATATCTCCCGAATCAAGAGTACTCGAGTGACCGATTTCCGGTCACCCGAGACGCCACGCGTCCTCCAGCATCTCGACGACCGCCGGCCGGCCCGGGCGCCAGGTGACCGCCGCGACGTCGAACCGGTACTCCTCCCCGCTGCGTCCATGCCGCGCGCGCCAGACGTCGGCCAGGTTGGCGAGCACCAGCCGTTTTCGCCAACCGATGGCTTCGACCGGGGAACCGAATTCCGCACCCGACCGGGTCTTCACTTCCACGAACGCCACCAGGTGCCCGCGGCGGGCCACGAGGTCGAGGTCGTGTCGACCGACCCGGAACCGGTGGTCGAGTACCTCCCACCCGCGGGCGCGCAGCCAGCGCGCCGCCGTCCGCTCGCCGAGCAGCCCCCGCACGTGACGCGGATCGGTCCACTGGGAGACGGGGATGCGGGGGCGGCTCGTGGGCACGGTGGCACGATGCCGCCGACACCGTGGGGCGGGGTACTCTGCTTTGCGCGTGGCGGATGAATCCACTGCAGAGGACGCGGAGGAGTGGCGGAGGGCCGCGGAGGGGTTCACCGCAGAGGCGCAGTGGGCGCGGAGTGGAGCGGCGGACACGATGTGAACCGCCCCACCCTGTCCCCGGACAGCATGAGAAGGGGAGGGGTGGGGCACCAAGCTGCCGTCGTACTCTGCGTTCTCTGCGCCTCTGCGGTGAACGAGCCGTCCTTCGTGCCCTCCACGGTGAACTGGCCTACGAGCAGTACTCGTCCAGCTGCCCGATGCCGATCAG
>DATIBS010000131.1:0-66324 GCA_035457305.1 Gemmatimonadales bacterium | reverse complement strand
TGCGCAAGATTCCCCACTGCTGCCTCCCGTAGGAGTCTGGGCCGTGTCTCAGTCCCAATGTGGCTGGCCATCCTCTCAGACCAGCTACCCGTCGTCGCCTTGGTGGGCCATTACCCCGCCAACTAGCTGATAGGCCGCGAGGCACTCCATCGGTGCATTGCTGCTTTCCTGACCCGGGGATGCCCCCGGGCAAGCGTACGCGGTATTACCCGGCCGTTGGGCCGGCTATCCCCCGCCGATGGACATGTTCCTCACGTGTTACGCACCCGTTCGCCACTGAACCGGAGTTGCCCCCGGTCCCGTTCGACTTGCATGTGTTAGGCACGCCGCCAGCGTTCGTCCTGAGCCAGGATCAAACTCTCCAAGAGAATTCAATCAGCTCTAACGACACTGGTAAAATGTCGTCCGAAATATCACTCAGAGTTGAACCCATCCGCGGCCGGGCTCTGAAAACCCGTCCGCCTCACAGGGTCCGCACCTCATCCACCTCTCGCTCACTTCACTTGTCAAAGAGCATCGTGCGGTGCTCGAACCCGCGAAGTTCGCGGGGAGCCATTCATAATATCCGGTGCGTTGCCCAGAGTCAAGTGCTTGTCACTGCACTGGATTCCGGCTCCGCCCCCGGCCCCGCCAGCACCCGCCCTGGCGAAGGGACGCCGAACCTAACCGGGAGCCCTCCGCGGGTCAAGGCCCGGCCCTACGCCTCCTGGACCTCCCGCGCCCGCACCAGCGCCTGCCGGAAGAGGATCGGGCCCACCGTCTCGTTCACCGCGATGATCCCCACGATGACCGCCTGGGCCCCGATCCCGACCGCCGGGAACCGCTCCGCGATCAGCGTGGCGAGCCCCAGGGCCACACCGGCCTGGGAGACCAGCCCCATCCAGGCATAGCGCCGCACCGGCTCTTCCGCCCCACCCCACCGGCTCCCGAGCCGGGCCCCGGCGAAGACCCCCGCCGCCCGGAGTGTCGCCAGCGCCAGCACCACCGGCCAGAGGGTGAGGAAGGCCTCCAGGTGGAGTTCCGCCCCGGCCAGGGCGAAGAACACGACGAACACCGGTCCCGCCGTCTCCTGCAGCGCGTGGACGAGCGGCTCGGCCCGGACCGGTGCCACGTTCTCCACCAGGAACCCGGCCACGAGCAGGCTGAGGAGCAACTCGAAGTGCAGGGTCTCCGCGGCGAACGCCGTGGCGAAGACCACCATCACCGCGAAGAGGATCATCTCCCGCTGGACGAATCGCAGGTACAGGGTGAGGATCCCGCCGATCACCACGCCGGCCACGATCGAGCCGAGCACGTCGCCCCAGAGCCGGGCCAGCAGCTCCCCGACGCCGACCCCACCGCCCACATCCATCGTCCCCTGGGCCACCGCGAGCGCCACCGTGAACAGCACGATGATGAGCACGTCGGCGAGGAGCACCACGCCGAGCACCGTCTTCGCCACCGGCCCCTGGGCGCGCGTCTCGGAGAGCACGGCCAGCGTGACCATCGGCGAGTTGACCGTGAGGGTGGTGGCAATGAGCACGGTCGTCGCCACCACGGCGGCCGTGCCCAACCCGCCCAGGAACGGGAGCTGGCCGCGGAGCAGGAGCACGCCCGCCGAGAGCAGGGCCACGACGAACACCGTCTGGGCGACGAGGATCGCGAGGATGGTCCGCCATCGCTGGCGCACGTCCGGAAGCCGGAGCTCGACGCCCGCGAGGAGCCCGATCACCCCGACCGCCAGCTGCTTCATCATCCCGAGGTCGGTGATCGCCCCGTCGGGAACGACGCCCATCAGCGTCGGACCGAGGACGAGGCCGGCCAGCAGATAGCCGAGCAGCCGGGGCAGCTTGAGGTCGTGCGCCAGCTGGCCGAGGGTGTCGGCGGTGAGCAGGAGGACGCCGAAGGAGAGGAGCGACGCGGGGCCGATCACCCCTTCCGTCGGCGCCCGGAGCGGCTCGATCAGCGCGCGCCCACCCACGAGCAGGAGAAGGACCACCAGCCGCCGGATCACGACCCGTCCTCCGCCGGTCCCGGCGGTCGCCCGACGGCCGGAACGCCGGTCAGCGGCGTGAGCGCGGGATCCCGCTCGTCGGGCGTGGGGGGCGGGGGCGGCGTCCCCCCCGGGTCGAGGAGCGCCGCCGTCTCCGGCCCGGCCACCACCTCGAAGACCAGCACCGAGACCAGGGCCGCGCCGAGCACCGTCTGCGCGGCGAGCTCGGGAAAGACCTGCGCGTAGTTGAGGGCCACCGCCACGCCGATGGCCCCCTGGCTGAGCAACCCCCGGCCGAGCGCCGGCGCCCGCAGGTCCCGAGGCGCCGCGACCCGCCCGCCCACCAACCCGCCCGTGAGGCGGGCGAGCAGCCGGATGGCGACGAAGGCCGGCGGGATGAAGTAGAGCGACGGGTCGCTTCCGCGCCACGCCGCGCCGGCGAAGATGAGGAGGGCCAGGTAGATCGGCCGCTGGGTGGCGCGCAGCACGCGGGTGGCGCTCCGCTCCCCGCCCGCGGTGTTCGCGAGGATCACCCCCAGGACGAGGGTGGTGAAGATCGGCGAGAGGTTGAGGTAGTACGACGCACCGCTCGCGATGACGATGGCGCCCGCGAGCGCGATGAACAGGCGCGACTGCTGGGCCGCCGCGGCGAGGTCGCCCTTCGGCCCGAGAAAGAGGTGGAAGAGCACCCCGCTCACCACGCCCACCGCGACGTTGATGACCGCCCATTCCGTCGGCGTGGGTGGCCGGACCGACGGGGCCGTCGCCCCCTGGTGGAAGACGGCGAGCAGGAGGCCGAACGCCACGATGCCCACCAGGGCGTCGATCCGCGCCGTGAGCTGGAGCACCGGGAAGAGGCGCCGGCTCCCGTACCCGCGAAGGGCGAGCGCGTCCACCGCCGACGGCGCCCCGATCACGGCGATGGCCGCGAGGGTGAGGGCCGGGATCGCCGCGGTCGACAGGTCGTACCCCGCGGCATAATGGAGCAGCGCGAAGAGGAGCCCGGCCGCGAGGCCGAAGGTGGCGGCCGCCTCCGCGAACGCGATTCGGACGTGCGCCCCCGGAAGGAGCGCCATCGCCGGGAGACGGAAGTAGGTGCCCACCGTCATCCCCACCCAGCCCAGCGCCAGGCTCACGAGCGGCGTCAGATCCCGCACGACTTCCTGGGAGAGGAAGCCGGTGGCCGGGCCGAGCAGCATGCCCAGCAGCACGTATTCGGCCGCGCCCACGTACCCGAACCGGAGGCGGAGGCGGTCGAACAGCAGGTGATTCAGGAGGTAGCCCACCGCCAGGACGGCGAGGGCCGCGATCGTGGTCTGCATTCCCCAGCAAGATGCCGGGCGGGCGGGGGGCGCGGAAGTGTGGGCCCGGGCCCCGGGGGCCAGGAGCCTCGCTCCGGGCCCGGAAGTCACCTCCCGGGACTGCAGGCCCGGCCAGAGTGGGGTGGGGCCCTGATGGCCCCTCCCCACCCCGGGCGGCCGGCACCGCTCCTACGGCAGCGGCTCTTCCCGCCGGGGCTCGAGGCGGACGATCCAGAGCCCGTTGTGCATGTCGTTGACGTAGGCGAGGCCGTCCTTCACGACGACCCCCCAGGTCATCGCGGAGTTCTTGACCCGCCCCTCCATGTCCGCGGTGTTGAGGTGGGCCATCTCCCGGCCCTGGGCCCGGAGGTCGCCGCGCAGCTCGCCGGAGACGTCGAAGGCGCGGAAGCCGCCGTTGTAGGCGCCCAGGTAGAGCGTGTCGCCCGCCACCCAGATGTTGTGCACCCCACCGAATTCCGGTTCGTAGAAGGCCACCGACTTCGGCGCCTCCAGGTCCGCGACATCGATCACCTGCAGCCGGCCGTAGGCCCGGCCCGAGGCGGCGTCCTTCGCCCCCTTCACTCCCGCAGCGGGAAAGACCTCGTCGGCGATGAAGACGTAGGTCCGGTGGCGCCACGCGGTGTGGGTGCCCCGGATGAACCCCGGCCCGGCCGTTGCCTCGACGTCACGATAGAGCGCGTTCAGGTCGTACTTGAACTGCGACACCAGGACCGGATGATCCGGCCGCCCGCCCTTCATGCCGTTGCCCACGTCGAGGATGACCAGGCCGTCATTCCAGTAGCTGAGATAGGCGAGGCCGTCCTGGACGTCCACGTCGTGCAGCGTCCGGCCGGCATCGGGCCGGTCGGTGCGCCACTGCGCCACCTCGCGGGGGCGATACGGGTCGTCGATGTTGAGGACGTGGATCGCTCCGGTGCCGTCGTTCGTCAGGAAGACGTGGGTCCCGTACTTCGGGTCGGCATAGATGAAGGCCGAGTGGACGCCGGCCGTGACCCCGTCGGTGAACTCCGCGATCGGCTTCGGATGCGCCGGGTCCTCCAGCGACGCGATCACGATGCCGTTCCGGCGGTCCGAGGCTCCCTCGCGGGTGAAGACCATCGTGCGCCCGTCCGGCGTGGTCATCACGTCGTTCACCCGCCGGGTGTTGGCGACGATCGAGTCGGTGACCACCGGCTGGGCGGGATTGCTGATGTCGATGGCGTAGAGCCGGTCCCCGCCGCCGCCGGTGCCGAGGTAGGCGTGGCGGCCGTCGGGGTGCACCCAGACCTCCTCGGTGTTGAACAGGTCCCGGGGCAGTCGGCCGACCACGGTGAGCGGCCGGCGCACGTCCCGCGGGGCGAGGGTCACGGCCGCGTCGGCGCCGGCGGCCCCGAAGGACGCACTCACCGTGTACTCCCCCGGCTCGTAGCCGACGAAGGCGCCGTCGGGATCCACCCGGCCCTGGCCCGGCGCAAAGGTCCAGGTCGGCGTGAGCCCGGAGATGACCCGCCCGTTTGCGCCCATGGCGCGGGCAGTGAATCGGATGACGTCGCCGGTGCGCGCCTCCACGCGGGCCGGCGTGACCTCGACCCGCGCGATCGCACCTGCCACCACCTCGACGGGGAGGCTGGCCTCCGCGCGCCCGGCGCGCGCGGTGATCGTCGCCCGGCCGGGGGCGCCGGCCACGAGCTGGCCATCCTCCCCCACGCGCGCCACCCTAGGCGCGGAACTGGACCAGGTCACCGACTCGTGGCGCGGGTCTCCGGCGGCCGACCAGTTCCGGCCGGTGAGCCGGAAGCGCTGGCCCGTCACCATCCGCGCCGGGCGCGGGGTGATCTCCACGCGGGCCGCCGGCCCGGGCACCATCTGGACCTCCACCCGCTCGACGAACGGCCGCGACCCCGACACGCTCGCCACGACGCTTACGGGGATGGTGCCGGTGGATCCCGCGGTGACGAGGCCGTCCGCCTCGACCTCTCCTTCGAAGCGGCCGCCCGCCGGCATGAAACGGATGCGGACATCGGGCACCGGCCGGCCGGCGCTGTCGAGCGCCTCGGCCGAGAGGCGCAGCGTGTCGCCGGCGGTGACGACCGGCCGGGGCCCCGGCTTGAGCACGAGGCGCGCGACCGGGGAGGGCCGGATGGACACGGGGGCGGTGGGCTCCTGGAGGAGCGCGGCGGACGCGAGAAGCGCGAGGAGCATGGGCAGGTGGATGCGAGAGTGAGAAGTGAGAAGGAAGTCGGGAGTCGGAAGCGTCAGTCGAGGCGCGCCACCCGGGCGTCGAGCACCTCGGGCAGTGTCCGCAGGGCCTCGAGCAGTTCCGGGGAGGGCGAGCCATCGGTGCTCACGGTCGCGAGGGCCTCCCCGCCCTGCTCGTGCCGCGCCTGATGGTACTCGCCGATGTTGAGGCCCGCCTGGCCGAGCGCCGTGCCGACTCGCCCGATGACCCCCGGCACGTCGCGGTTCCGCAGGATCAGCAGCGTGCCCGAGGGCCGCACGTCCACGCGGAAGCCGTCGAGCTCGATGATCCGGGTGTGTCCGCCCCCGAGCACGACGCCGCTGGCGCTGGAAACGCCCCCCGCCCAGCAACTGCGGAGCTCCAGCAGCTCCGGCCAGGCGTCCTGGCGGCGGCTCCGGGTGCGCGCCATCTCGATGCCGCGGGTCCGGGCGAGGTGCAGGGAGTTCACCAGGTTGACCCCGTCCCGGCCCACGACGCTTTCGAGGAACCCCACCGCGGCCGCTGCGGCGAGCGGATCGAGGACCAGATCCTCCGCTCCGGAATAGCGGAGCTCCAGCCGGGTGGCGGCTCCCCCCGCCAGGGAGGCGAGGAGCCGTCCCAGCCGGGTGGCCAGGTCGAGCAGGGGCCGGGCGCGCCGGAGCCGCTCCCCGCCGATGGCCGGTCCATTGACGGCGCGCGAGAGATCACCATCCACCAGCGCCGCCCGCACCGCCTCGGCGACTTCGAGTGCCACGTTCCGCTGGGCCTCCTCGGTGGACGCGCCGAGGTGCGGGGTGAGGATGACGTTCTCGAGGCTGCGGAACGGGTGGTCGGCCGGCAGCGGCTCGACGGCGTACACGTCGAGCGCCGCGCCACCCAGCCGTCCAGCCTGGAGCGCCTCCAGGAGGGCGACTTCGTCCACGACGCCGCCCCGCGCGGCGTTGATGAGGATGGCGTCGGGCCGCATCAGGCCGAGCTCGCGCGCGCCGACCAGACCCCGGGTCTGGTCCGTGAGCGGCGTGTGGAGGCTCACCACGTCGGACCGGCGCAGCAGGTCATCGAGCGGCACCAGCTCGATCTCCAGCTCGCGCGCCCGCTCCGCCGCGAGGAAGGGATCGTGCGCGACCACCGACATCCCGAAGGCCCGGGCACGGCGCGCCACCTCGGCGCCGACCCGGCCGGCGCCGACCAGGCCCAGCAGCTTGCCGTGGATCTCGGTGCCGCCCAGCCGGCTCCGGTCCCATCCACCGGCCCGCATCGAGCGGTCGGCGGCCGGGATCTTCCGGACCAGGGCGAGGAGGAGCGCAAAGGTGAGCTCCGCGACGGCAATGGTGTTTCCGCCCGGTGCGTTGACCACCGCGACGCCCTTCTCGGTGGCCGCGTCGAGGTCGATGGTGTCCACGCCGACCCCGGCGCGACCGATGATCCGAAGGCGCTTGGCGCGGGCCAGGGCCTCGCGGGGCACGCGGGTGGCACTCCGTACGAGGAGCGCCTCGACGCCGTCGAGGGCCTCGGCGAGCTCCGCGGGCTTGAGCGAGCCCCGCTCGAGCAGCTCGAAACGGGCATCCTCCGCGAGCGGGCGCAGGCCGTCCCGGTCGATCTTGTCGGTGACCAGCACGCGCCAGCGCTTGGCGGTCACTGGAGCACCTCCGTCAGCGCCGCCAGCAGCGCGTCGAGCCCGGCCGGAGTGTGGTCTCCCATGTGGCCGATGCGGATGGTGGCGTCCTTGAGCTTGCCGTATCCCGCGCCGATCACGAAGCCCCGCGCCTTCATCGCCGCCGTCACCGCCGTCCCGGTGCGCCCGCCGGCCAGGCGGATGCAGGTGACGGTCGGGGCCCGGAAGCCCTCGGGCGCCAGGACGCCTGCCACGGCGCCCCGCGCCGCCATCTCGTCGACCCACGCCCAGGTGCGCTCGGCCATCGCGCGGTGCCGCGCCCACCGTGCCTCGACGCCCTCCGCCGCGATGCGCGCCAGCTGGGTCTCGAGCGCATACAGGAGGGAGATCGCCGGGGTGTTGACGGTCTGGTGCTTCTGCGCCGCGGCCTCGTACTCGAGGAAATCGAAGTAGACGCCGCGGTTGGCCGCGCGTTCCGCGCGAGCCAGGGCGGAGGGCTGCAGCACCCCGAGCGCGAGGCCTGGCGGCAGCGCGAGCGCCTTCTGCGAGCCGGTCAGCACCAGGTCGAGCCCCCAGGCGTCCGGCTCCACCGGTGCGCCGGCAATACCGGTGACGCTGTCCACCAGGAGCAGGACGTCGCCGGCCCGGCGGCAGACGTCGGCGATCTCCCGGACCGGGTTGAGGACGCCGGTGGAGGTCTCGGAGTGCACCACGGTCACCGCGTCGTAGGCCTGGCGGGCCAGGGCCTCGGCGACGCGGTCCGGATCATGCGCCTCACCCCACTCCACCGTCAGGGCGTCGGCCTCGATGCCATTGGCCCGGGCGATCCGGAGAAAGCGCTCGGAGAAGGCGCCGTTCACCAGCGCGAGCGCGCGCCGGCCGGCGCAGTTCCGGATGGCGCCCTCCATGAAGCCCGTGGCGGAACAGGCGCCGATGTACACCGGGCGGCGGGTGCGGAAGAGGGCCTGGAGGCCAGGCTGCATCCGGGCGAGCAGTTCCTCCATACCCTTCCCGCGGTGGCCGATCATCGGCCGGGTCTGCGCCGCGAGCACGTCGGGGTGGACCTCGGTGGGCCCGGGGAGGAAGAACCGGCCGAAACCGGTGGCAGGGACGGCGGGAGCGGTGGTGGTCATCTGGACGTCACGGGTCACGAGTCGCGAGTCACGAGCTTGGGGTCGATGGCGCGGCCGTCGAGGCCACAGATCTCCAGCACCATCCGGAGGTCCGAGATCACGAAATCGGCGGCGGCCGCGATCCGATCGCGGTGGGCGACGCCGGTGAAACAGGCGAAGGCGTCCACGGCCGGGCGCGCCTCCAGGTCGGTGGCGCCGTCGCCGACGAGAAGCGCCGGCCGCGGGAGCCCGGCGAGGCCCTCGACCAGGCGGCGCTTGCCGCCGGTCCGCGCGAGGGGGGAGTCCGACTCGAAGCCGGCGTAGCCGCCCCCAGCGTCGAGGGCGACGCCGACGGCGTACACCCGGTCCGCGGGCACGCCGAGCGCCCCGGCCACGGCGAGCACCGCTGGGCGGAGCCCGCCGGAGATGATGCGCACGTCCACCCCGGCGGCGTGGAGGCCGGCGACCGTCTCCCGCGCGCCGGGCACCAGGCCGGCCACATAGCGCGCGGCGAGGGCGTCCAGCTCCACCCGTCCCGGGCGGGCGAGCTCGAGCCGCCGCGCGTACACCTCCTCGAGGGGGAGTTCGCCCGCCATCGCCCGGGCCGTGAGCTCGGCCACCGCCTCGCGATGCTCCCGGGCCAGCTCGTCGATGCCTTCCACCTCGGCCAGCGTGGAGTCGCAGTCGAAGAGCACCGCACGGAAGCGGGCGCTCACGCCGGCTCCGCCAGGACGTGATGTTCCGTGCTGTCGTCGTCCACGCGCACGCGGCCGACACCCCGGCGGAGCAGCGCCGCGGTCCGGGCCAGGAGGAGCAGGCCGACGGCCGCGAGCCCCACGACCAACCCCCACCAGAGGCCGGCCGGGCCCAGGCCGAGGCGCAGGGCGAAGAGCGCACCGGCCGGGATTCCCAGCACCCAGAAGCCGACGAGGTTCCCCAGCATCGGGACGCGGGTATCCCCCATCCCCCGGAGCAGGCCGGCGCACACCACCTGCGTGCCGTCGAACACCTGGAAGAACCCGGCGATCGGCAGCAGGGTCGCCGCCACCGCGAGCACGGCGGGATCGGTGGTGAATGCCCCCGCGAGCAGCCGGGGCACCGCCAGGAAGACGAGGGCGCTCGCCGTCATGAAGCCGACACCGAGCAGGAGCGCGGCCCCGGACTCGCGCCGGGCCTCCGCGAGGTCGCCCCGTCCGATGGCGTGGCCCACGAGCACCGAGCCCGAGCTCGCGATGCCGAGGGGCACCATGAAGGTGAAGGATGCGAGGTTGAGGGCGATCTGGTGCCCCGCCATCGGAACCTCGCCGAACCATCCCATCATCACGCCGGTCACGCCGAACGCGGTGAACTCCAGCATCGTCATCAGCCCGACCGGCGCGCCGAGCCGGAGCATCCGCCCGAGGGGCCGGAGCGCGAAGGCATCGCGCCGCCAGGGCCGGAGGAGCGGGCCGAGGATCGGCCAGCCGGCGGCAAGGAGGCCGAGCGCGAGCAGCACGCGGGCGGCCGACGAGGCCCAGCCGGCACCGACGCCGCCGAGTGCCGGGAAGCCCAGCTTCCCGTAGACCAGGATCCAGTTGAAGCCGACGTTGGCCAGGTTCGCCACCGCGACGGCCCAGAGCACCGGTGCGACGCGGCCATGCGCCTGCAGGCTCTGGCGCAGGGCATAGAACACGAACAGCGGCAGGAGGCCGGGCAGACAGGCGTAGACGTACCCCGCCGCGAGCGGCACCACCTCCGCCGGCTGGCGGAGGGCCGTGAGCGCGGGCGCGGCCGGGAGGAGCGCGATCGCGACCGGCACCGTGAGCAGCGCCGCCACGACCAGACCGCGCTGAACGGCCCGGGCGACGGCCACGCGGTCGCGCGCCCCGACGGCCTGCGCAACGAGGGGATCGAGCGCCATCAGGAGCCCCATCCCGAACGACACGATGCCCATGAAGAAGAGGTTGCCGAGCGCGACGGCGGCGAGGTCCCGGGCGCTCAGCCGACCCACCATCAGCGTGTCCACGAGGCCCATCAGCATCCAGCCGAGCTGCACCGCCACGATGGGCAGCGCGAGCCCGATGGTGCGGCGGAACTCGTCGCGGTGGGGTCGCCAGGACTCGGGGAGGAGGCGGAGGAGCCGCACGCGGGGGAATCTAATCGAGTGCGCCCGGGTGGATTCGAACCACCGACCAGCAGCTTAGAAGGCTGCTGCTCTATCCAGCTGAGCTACGGGCGCCGGCACGGCGAGGCCTGACGCCCCGGCCGGGTTCCACCAAACTAGCGGGCGCGGCCGCGGCCGGGCAGTGCGCGGCGCCCGGCGCCGGGGCGCTTACCTTTCCGCCATGCCCATCCCCGCCCCACTCGGCCTGCGCGAGCGCGTCCCGCTCGCGCCGCTCACCACTCTCGGCCTCGGCGGCCCGGCCCGCTGGTTCCTCCGCTGCGCCTCCCCGGCGGACCTCCGGACCGCGCTCGCCTGGGGCCGGCAGGAACGGCTGCCGGTGATCATCCTCGGCGGCGGCAGCAATGTCATCGTGCCCGATGCCGGCCTGGACGCGCTCGTGCTGCAGGTGGCGATTCCCGGCGTGACCTTCGCCGAGGCCCGGCAGGAGACCATCGTGGACGCGGGCGCGGGGGTCGCCTGGGACGAGCTTGTGGCGGAGGCGGTGCGCCGAGGCGCGGCCGGGGTCGAGTGCCTTTCCGGGATCCCGGGCACCGTCGGCGGCACGCCGATCCAGAACGTCGGCGCCTACGGCCAGGAGGTGGCCGAGACGATTGTCGAAGTCCGGGCGCTCGACCGGGAAGCCCTCGAACCGTGCACGTTCACGCGCGACGAGTGTCGCTTCGCGTACCGCGGGAGCCGGTTCAAGGGCGAGGACGCCGGACGGTTCGTCGTCACCGGCGTGCGCTTCCGACTGCAGCCAGGCGGGGCGCCGACCCTCCGGTACCCCGAGCTCGCCGCCGCCGTGGCGACGCGCGGCGGCGTGACGGGGGTTGCGCCGGTCGTCGGGCTCGGCCGGGTGCGCGAGACCGTGCTCGCGCTGCGCCGGTCCAAGGGCATGGTGCTCGACCCCACCGATCCCGACACCCGCTCGGCGGGGTCGTTCTTCATGAACCCCGTGCTCACCCCGGAGGAGTTCGCCGCGCTCGGGCGGCGCTGGACGGAGGGCGGCGGCAGCGGCGCGATCCCGACCTTCCCGGCACCCGGCGGGCTCAAGGTGCCGGCGGCCTGGCTCATCGAGCGGGCCGGGTTCGCGAAGGGCTTCGCGCTGGATGGCGCCCGCATCTCCCACCGCCACACCCTGGCCCTCGTCAACGCGGGCGGGTCCACGGCGGACCTGCTCGCCCTCGCCACGTCGATCCGGGAGGGCGTCCGGGCGCGATTCGGGGTGACGCTGGAGCGCGAGCCGGTCCTGCTGGCGTGAGTGCCGGGCGCCGGTGAACGGTCGGCGCCATGCCGGGCGGCCTACGGCAACGGGATGTGGTAATGCCCCCGGCGTCCTCCGTTGCCATCGATGAGGCAGAGGCCGACCGGCCCGAGGTCGACGGCGATGCCGACCCGGTGGTCGCGCGACAGCGCGCTCCAGGCGCGGCGCATGCCGTCGGACCACGCGATGTCGTCGAAGACCAGGAGCGCGGCCCCGGCGAGGGCGGGCAGCAGCAGCTCGAAGTAGGCCAGCGTGGCCTGCTGGTCGTGGTGGCCGTCGACGAAGACGTAATCCACCGGCTGCCGGGCCTCGAGCAGCCCGGGGAGGGTGTCCTGGAACCGGCCGACGACCACCTCCGACCGGTCGAGTCCGAGCCGCCGGAGATTGGCAGCCGCAATCTCCGCCACCGCAGGAGCGCCCTCGAGCGTGACCAGGGAACCGCTCGCGTTGAGCTCGAGCGCCGCGGCCTGGTAGGCGGCCGAGATACCGACCGAGGTGCCCATCTCGAGGCAGGTGACGGGCCGGGCATGCCGGACGAGCTGGAAGAGCACGCGGCACCAGAACGGCGGCTTGCTCGTCAACCGGCTGATGTGCCCGAGCGTGTCGGGAGTCTCGACCCCGGCCAGCATCTCCGCCGCGGTGCGTCGGGCGCCCGGGCTTCCCGCGCCGTAGTCGAGGCGCAGCACCGGGGCCGCCGAGGCATCCAGCTCGGCGCGTAGCCGCTCGATGCGGGCGGTCCACTCCTCCTCCTCGGGAGTGAGGTGGCCCCGCACGGCCGCCTGGAGCGCGGCGGCGACAGCGGCCGCGAGCGGGCCCTTCTCCCGGCCCAGGCCGCGGAGGTTCCACGACCGCTGGAGCGCCTGGCGTCCCTTGCGCACCGGATCGAGCAGGTCGGGCATCGGAGTCACCCTTCGGGGGAGGCTCGCGCAAAGGTGAACCCGAATCGACGGGACGTACAGTAACGTGGCTCACACGCGGACCCGGCGCCGCCGGTGCATCACTCTCGCCCTCCTCCTGCTGCCCGCCGGTCTTGGCGGCGCGGCAGAGGCCCAGCCACCTGTCCCGCACGGCCTGGTCGAGCGCCGCTGGGGGCAGGCGGGGGCGTCGCGTTGCGTCCCGGACGTCCCAGCGGCCCTGGCGGAGCTGCCGGAGTCGGGCGAGCCCCTGGGATTCCGCCCGGCCTCGGAAGGGGCGTTCCTCTCCTTCCTCCGGCACTGGCAGGGCATCCAGCGGATCGCGGTGGGCGACGGCCGCTGGCTGGTTGCCACCCGGAGCGGCACGTCGACGGGCTTCGTGATCGTCCGCATGGCCTCGCGGGATGCGAGCGGGGGCCCCTTCCGGGCGAGTCGCCTCCGCTCCGGGCTCCCGGCCCGCGACCTGGCGCCGCCGCCGATGGACCGGGTGATCACCGCGGTGCCGGCCGAACCCGGACTGGAGCATGCCGGGGGCCCGCAGCTCGCGGGGCACCTGCTGGCGGTGCCGTACGAGGCACGGGGCGATTCCTCCGCCGTGGTCTTCTATGATGTGGGGAATCCGGCCGCCCCCCGACGGATCGGCCTGGTGCGCGGTCGCGCCGGTGGGGCGGCGGCTGATCCGACGCACGCCAGCCTGGCCGCCCTCGCCCGCCTGGCCGACCACCGCTGGCTGCTGGTGGTCGGGGAGCGGAGCTCCAAGTCGCTCGCCTTCTACCGCTCGGTGGACAGCACCCTTGCGGACCACCGGGAGTTCGTCCCCCTTCCGGTGAGCACCGACGGCGTCGAGGGCGGGTTCCAGAACCTCAACCTCATCACCCAGTGCGACGGTGAGCTCTTCCTGGTGGGCATGCACAACACCGGCTTCCCCCCGCCGTCGCTCGGGCACGACCACCTGCATTGGTATGCCTTCGAGCGGAGCGGGGAGGGACTGCGGCTGGCCCCGCGCGGCAGTCGGGGCGTGACCTGCGTGGAGTGCAATTTCGGCGCAGGGGCCGGCCTGTATGTCACCCCGGACGGCCGGCTCCTGCTCTACGGCATCGGTCGGGGCGTCGGGGGGCCGGCACGGTCGGCCCAGGTCGAGGAGTTCGCCCCCGCGCCCGCAGGCTGACTCGCCTCCCACCACTCGCGGGCCCGTTCCTGGGTCCACGTGTCGGCACCCTCCACCGCGGCGAGCCGCCGCGACAGTTCGCGAGCGGACTGTGGCCGGTTCGCCGGGTCCTTGGCGAGGCAGGAGAGCACCACGGCATCGAGGGCCGCGGAAATCGGCCGGTCGGTCCGGGCGGACGGCGGGTCCGGGGGCGTCTTCGCATGATCCACCAGTTGCCCCATCGGGTTGTCACCGGTGAAGACGGGTTCCCCGGTGAGCAACCAGAAGGCGACGCAGCCCGCCGCGTAGATGTCGGTTCGGCCGTCCACCGGGCGGCCCATCGCCTGTTCCGGCGCCATGAACGCCGGGGTACCCTGCACCGCGTTCTCCCCGGTCAGCGCCGAGCCGGGCTCGTCCCGGTCCCGGGCTGCCCGCACGATGCCGAAATCGAGGACCTTCACGAAGTCGAATTCCTCCCCGTAGCGACAGAGGAAGATGTTGGCGGGCTTCACGTCCCGGTGCACCAGTCCGCACGACTCCGCCTCCGAGAGCGAGTGGCACACCTGCCGGAGGAGGTGGATGGCCCGTTCGGGCGGGACCGGCCCGAAGCGGCGCACCAGGCTGTCCGCGTCGAGGCCGTCGAGGAGCTCCATGACGTAGTAGAAGGTGCCGTCGGCGGCGACGCCGAAGTCGAACAGCTCCACGGTGTGGGGTGAACGCAGGCGGGCGATCGCCTGCGCTTCGCGCTCGAACCGGCGGATCGCGCCCTCCGACGCCCCCGGGCGCGCCCCGGACATCAACGACGGCCGGATCAGCTTGATCGCGGCAGGGCGCGCCAGCATCCGGTGACGCGCCCGCCACACCTCGCCCATCCCTCCCTCGCCCAGCTGCTCCTCCAGCTCGTAGCTCCCGAGCTCGCGTGCCCGGCCGACCTCGGTTCCCAGCCCGTACACCACCCGCGCCCCGACGTAGGCCATGCCGACGACGATCAGGTAGGGCGACACCAGCCAGAAGAAGAACTGCCCCGGATCCAGCCGGACGCCGATCACGCCCGTCGCCAGGAGGAGGCCGCAGGTCACGGGCACCGCACTCACGGAGGCCACCGCGGCCGCCACTGCTGTCCTGGGCCGGGTCGGCACGACGATGGTGAAGAGCAGCGTCCAGACGGCGACCCAGGAAAGCCCGAACACCTGCGCGTTGATCTGGGCTCCCCCGACTCCGGCCAGTTCGGCGGCGGCGATGCCGTAGCTGCCGACGATCTCGAAGCCGAGCCCGATGCGCATGGCGGTGGCGAGCGGGACGCGGCCGCTTCCCACCACGGCCGCGACGATGAGCGCCAGGAGGATGGCGCCGAAGGACGGGCCCCAGTGCACGACCTCCCCGAACAGCATCGCCCGGTCCGCCGGGACGAGCAGCATCGGGAGGACGCCGGCCATGAAGAAGGCGAAGGCGTAGAGGAGGGCGGCGGCGCGGAGGCGCGTCGCGGCCTGGCCCAGGAGGTCCGCCGGAAGGGCGGAGGGGGTACTCCGAGCATCGGTGCCGACCGGCCCGGGCCGGAGGAGCGTCGGGTGCTCGGCCATGCAGGTCTCCGGCGGGACGGGGAGGACGGCCGGGGGGACGGGCAACTGGATCGGGGCGCCGGGATTCGAACCCGGGACCTCCTGCTCCCAAAGCAGGCGCGCTACCGGACTGCGCTACACCCCGTGGGCCGGTAAGCTAATACCGGTCAGCCTGGCCCGAGCGCCTCGAGGAGCGCGCGGAACGCCCGGCCGCGGTGGCTCACCCGGTCCTTCTCCTCCGGCGCCGCCTCCCCGAAGGACTTCCCCAGCTCGTCGCTCAGGAAGAGCGGGTCGTAGCCGAACCCGCCCGCCCCGCGCGGCTCCTCCAGGATCGACCCGGCGCAGGCGCCCTCGAAGGTCTCGGGAGGCGCCTCCGGCGTCCGGAGCAGGACGAGCACGCAGCGGTAGCGCGCCCGCCGCTTCGACCCGGGTGCGCCGAGCAGGCGCCGCAGCAGTTCATCGTTGTTCGCCCGGTCCACGTCGGCCTCGGGACCCTCGACGCCGGCCCATCGCCGCGAACGTACCCCGGGGGCGCCGCCCAGGCTGAACACCTCGAGGCCCGAATCGTCGGCGACGGTCGGGAGGCCCGAGCGCCGGGCGAAGTGCTCCGCCTTGCGGCGCGCGTTGCCGGCGAAGCTGTCGGCGGTCTCCAGCCCGTCCTCCTCCGCGACGGGCCAGAGCCCCGCCTCGTCGGGGAAGGTCACCTCGTGCCCCGAGCCGGCGAAGAGCCCGCGGACCTCGCGCTGCTTGCCCGGGCTCCGGGTGGCGACGAGGACCTTCACCAGCCGAGCGCGGCCCGCTGCCGCCGGAAGAGCTCGGCCACGCCGTCGTGCGCGAGGTCGAGGAGGCGGTCGAGGTCGGCACGGGCGAAGGTCCCCGCCTCGCCGGTGCCCTGCACCTCCACGAACCGGTCGGGCTCGAGCAGCACGACGTTCGCGTCCACCTCCGCCACCCGGTCCTCGGCGTACGCGAGGTCGAGGCGGGACTCGCCCTCGACGACGCCGACCGAGACCGCCGCCACCAGCCGGCCGAAGGGCGACGGGGTGCCGGTCTCCCGCTCGAGCCACGCGCACGCGTCGGCCAGCGCCACGCACGCCCCGGTGACGCTCGCCGTCCGGGTGCCACCATCGGCCTGGAGCACGTCGCAGTCGATGCGGATGGTGTACTCCCCGAAGGCCATCGTGCCCATCGCGGCGCGGAGTGCGCGGCCGATCAGGCGCTGGATCTCCTGGGTCCGCCCGCCGGCCCCGTTCCGCTCGCGCGCGGTCCGCTCGGTGGTGGCCCGCGGAAGCATCGCGTACTCCGCAGTGACCCATCCCTGGCCCGAGCCCTTTCGCCAGCCCGGCACGCCGGCATCCACGGAGGCGGTGCAGTGGACGAGGGTGCCGCCCATCCGGATGAGGCAGGAGCCCTCGGCGTACGGGTTCGCGCCGCGCTCGAGGACGACGGGACGCAGGGCACCGGCGGGCCGGCCGTCAGGACGAGCCACGGACACGCTCCACGAGGCGGGTGGACGACTGGTCGGGAACGAGCGGGATGCGGACGACACGGCCGCCGCTGGCCTCGACGAGGTCGGCGCCGACGATGGCCTCGCGAGCGTAGTCCGCGCCCTTGGCGAGGACGTCGGGCTGGAGCGCCTCGATCAGGGCGAGTGGCGTATCGTCGTCGAAGAGGACCACGCAATCCACCGCGGCGAGGGCAGCGAGCACCCGGGCGCGCGCGCCCTCCGACGCCACCGGGCGACCGGGGCCCTTGCCGAGCCGGCGCGCGCTCGCGTCGCTGTTGACCCCCACCACGAGCGCGTCACCCTCGGCCCGCGCCGCCTCCAGGAGCTCGACGTGCCCCGGGTGCAGGAGGTCGAAGACGCCGTTGGTGAACACGACCGCTCCCGCCTGGCCCCGGCGCCAGGACCGGGCCTCCGCCAGGGAGCGCACCTTGCCGGCGGTCCAGCTCATGCGGCCTCCGTGGGAGAGCCGGCCCGGGCGAACAGCGCCTTGAGGGCCGGGGGGGCCACGAAGGTCGTGGCCATGACGGTGAGGAGGACGGCGCCGAAGACCTCCGTGGAGAGCACGCCGGAGCGCCGGCCGATCTCGGCGAAGATGAGGCCCACCTCGCCCCGGGGGACCATGCCCACGCCAACCACGAGCCGCCGGAAGCGGTCCCAGGGAGCCGCCCACCCCGCGGCCACTTTTCCGATGATGCCGATGAGCGTGAGGACGGCGGCGACGGTGAGCACGGTGGCGGCCCCCGGCCGCGCAGGGTTCAGGAGCCCCAGGTCCAGCTGGCCGCCCACGCTGACGAAGAAGAACGGGGTGAAGACGCCCGCCACCGGCTTGACCCGCTCCTCGATGGTGTCGAACTGGTTGGTGCCGGAGAGCGCGAGGCCGGCCGCGAAGGCCCCGATGATCATCGCGGATCCGGCGAGCGCGGCGAGGGCCGAGAGCCCCAGGGCGAAGGCGATGGCGAAGACCAGGAGCACGTGCCGGACCCGCATCCGGTCGATGACGTCGAAGAGCCGCGGCGCCACGTAGCGGCCGACGACGACGGCGGCGACGAGGAACCCGACGGCCACCGCGAAGGTCCGCACGACCCCGAGGAGGGTCAGGGCGGCGCCCGCCGCGAGGCCGGACACCACCGTGAGGATCACGAGGCCGAGCACGTCGTCAATGACCGCCGCCCCGATGATGACCCGCGACTCCTTGCTCCCGAGCTGGCCGAGGTCGCCGAGCACCCGGGCGGTGATGCCGACCGAGGTGGCGGTGAGGGTGGCGCCGATGAAGACGGCTGCGAGGTGCACATCCCCGCTGCCCGACGGGACGGGCGCCCCGTGGGTCCAGTAGGCGAAGCCGAGGGCGAAGGGCAGCACCACGCCGACCGCGGCCACGCTGAGCGAGCTCGGGCCCACGCGGAACATCTCGCGGAGGTCGGTCTCGAGCCCGATCTCGAAGAGGAGCAGGATGACGCCGATCTCGCCGAGCACCCGGATGAACTCGGCATCGAAGCCGCCGGCCGGCAGGAGCCCCAGGGCGGACGGCCCGAGCAGGACGCCGGCGAGGAGCTCCCCGAGCACGGCCGGCTGCCCCACCCGTTCGGCCAGGTCCCCGAGGATCTTCGCCCCGGCGAGCATGCCCGCGAGCACCAGCAGGAGCTGCGCGACGTCATGACCCTCCCCCGCCGCCGCGCGCGCCCACAGCGGCGCGGGAGCGAGTACCAGCAGGAGGGCGAGCAGGAACCCCCGGCGGCTAGAGCGACTCCTCGGCGCGGGGTCGGAAGACGAAGCTGTGGTTGAAGAACGGCAGTTCGACACGTTCCTCGTACTCCGCGAAGATGATGACGCGCCTGGGCTGCTCGAGGCGCCGAACGGTGATCCGATGCGCCGCGGGCGGCAGGTTGAGCTCGTCCGCCTTGGCGAGGATCCGACGGACCAGCACGTCGTCCGACAGGGTCGGGGCGAACCGGGCGGCGGAGCGCATGGCCTCGCGGTACTGGTAGTACCGGTAGAACGGCTCGCCGATGTTCACGCCATAGTAGAGCGCCGCGACGAACAGCAGCAGCGAGAAGAGGCACCCGCGCGTGCCGCTGCCGCGGCGGCCGAGGCGATGGATCACCATTGGGACTGGGCTCCGTCCACGATGTCCGTCGTGAGCTTCTCGAGGGCCCGGCGGCGCCCCTCCGGCTCGCTGCCCGGCTCGTAGTCGCCGTCCACCGTCAGCGAGGGGCGCTGCCACAGGGTGCGCCCGGTGCGCTGATCCACGATCTCGACCGCCACCGACAGCTGCACCATGCGCCGCGTGACCGTCACCTGGTTCCGGTCGTTCCCGGTGTACGCCACCGGCAGGTCGGGCTCGTAGCGCGTGATCCGCCCGCGCACCACGGCGTCAGCGCTGGTCTCGCCCGCCGCCCGGAGCCCCAGCCGGCGTTCGACCGCCTCCCGCACCGCTTCCAGCACCTCCTGGGTGAGCGTCGGCTCGGAGGTCAGGTTGTCGAACGGCAGGATGGCCACGGTGGAGACGTCCGGCGGGAAGCCGCCCCCGGCGAAGCCGTAGGCGCACCCCGGCGCCGCCAGCAGGCTAAGGGCGATCAGGCAGCCAGACGTCCGACGCGAAAGGCTCACTCGGCGTCTCGCTCGAGAGGAAGGTCAGGTCGAGCCGGGCGGGGACCGACGGCACGGTGAGCCGCGCCGACTTCAGCCGCCCCGCCTCGTCGCGCGTCGCCTCGGTGCGGCCGATGACCTGGCCGGCCCGGCGAAGCTCGGCGCGCAACCGCCCGCGCTCCGGCTCGCGGACGTACTCCAGCGTGTCCGGTCCCTCGACGACCCGCCAGGCGGTGAATCCCGGCCGTTCGAGGCCCAGGAGCGCGGCTCCCGGCCCCGGTTCCCGCGCCACCCCGAAGAGGGCCCACATGAGCGCCACGTTGGGCGCCGCTTCGATGAGATTGTCCTCCGGCTCCGCCCAGAGGATCGAGTCGCCGACCACGACGCCACTCGACCGCCCCTGCCCCAGGGGGCCACGCGCGTCGACCCGAACCGAGTCCGGCGCGGCCACCCGGGCACTCCCTCGCCCGCCGGCGCTCTGCCGGCCGTCACGGTACATCCACTTGAACCGGTGCACCGCCGGACCCGCAGGCGCCGTCGGGGCACTCCAGGCGACCACGACCGCCCGGTCGACCGGTGCCGCATCCACCGGCACCAGCGGCTCCACCCGGGGCGCGCACCCCGCCATCACCGCGGCAAGATACGGAACGAGACCGCGGCGGTCAAGCGAAAAGCGTTGCCACATCAGCAGTTAGTAGTTGTACCCGAAGAAGACGCTGAGGAAGAAGGGCCGCTGGTCGTCGGCGCTGAGGGCGTAGCCATGGAAGTTGTCGCTCGAGAACCGCCAACCGAGATCGAGGCGGATCACCGCCAACGGGCCCATCGGCCACCGGAAGCCGAAGCCGTAGGAACCGAGCACGGCGCGGTTCGCCTCGTAGGGCAACCCGGCGTAGCCGAGATCGAGGAAGATGGCCGCCTGGTTCTCGGGAAAGCGGATGTCGCCGATGGCGGTGCCGAAGGTGACATGCCGGAAGAGCGGAAAGCGGAGCTCCTGGTTCAGCATCCACGCCTTCGTGCCGACAATGTAGCCGTAGAGGGGGTACCCCCGCAGGCCCAGACTCCCACCGAGGTTGGTGCGCCGCGGCCGGTCGCCCCCGGAGGCGAAACCGAACGCCCGCACGGCGTACGCGCTCCGGAGTCCGAGCCGGAAGTACTGCCGCAGGTCCGCCCGCAGGAGCCAGTTGTCGAATCGCGCATTGGTGAAGTCGTTCCCGATGCCGGCGGTGAGCGCCATTCGCGTGCCGTCGATGGGCCCGGCGGCGGTCCACAGCGAGTTGTCGCGGACATACCCGAGGAAATGGGAGACGATCATGCCCACCCGGTTGGGCTCGTCCACCGGCAGGGTGAAATCGGTGCGGTCGGAGTGCTCCACGACCATCGAGCCCTCGACCCGCTCGAACCGGTTGAGGGGATACCGGAGCTGGCCGAGGACGCCAAAGGTCTTCTCCTCGTAGGCGACGACCTGCTCCCCCTCGAAATTGCGGGTGCTCAGGCGGAAGGCGCCCGCGGCCCAGTTCACCCGGCTGGACTGGTTGAGGTAGACGGCGGTGCCGGAGAGATTCTCGATGAAGCTGCCCAGGTCCTCGCCCTGCCAGCTGAAGACGGAGAGGCCCAGCAGGTGGTCACCCAGCAGGTCGCTCATCAGCATCCCGAACGACGCGCCCCCCCCGTAGCCCGGCACGACCGCGCCCTCCCCGGCCAGGAAGTCCACCGTGAGCCGCTTGCGATAGGGCTCCCCGGCGAGCGGCTCTGCGGTGGTCTCCGCCAGGCCGGGGAGCGACCAGGCGCTGTGGGGCGCCGGGTCGGCCAGGGCGAAGGTGTCCCGGCGCGCGGCCGTGTCGAGGGGGATGAGCCAGGCGTTCAGGGTCAGATCGTCGAACCCGCTGGCCGTGACGGCTTCCCGGCCCTCGACGGGATGGACGTCGAGCAGGCCGGTCCACGCGGCGGTCTCCCGACGGCCCTCGCCGAGCGTGTCCACCGAGAACGCATTGAGCACCCCGTCCCGGCTCGAGGTGAACCAGATCCGCCCGTCCTGCCCCCACACGGGCGATTCGTCGAGCCACGGTCCCGCGGTCAGCTGGCGGAGGCCGCCGGTGGTCAGATCGAGGAGGAAGAGGTTCACGGCGCCGGTGTCGCCGCCCGCAGTGCGGTCCGACGCGAAGGCCACGCGCGTGCCGTCCGGTGACGGGCTCGGGTCCAGGTCCTGGTAGTGGTCGTCGGTGAGCCGTTCCAGGCGCCCCTCGGGCAGGTGCACGCGGTAGAGGTCGGAGATCCCGTTCTCCCCCAGCCCGCTGAGGACGATCGTGCCGTCGAGGCACCAGGCCGGGGAGCGGATCCCGGCGAGCTCGGGGAAGCTGTACCGCCCCACCACCTTGCGCCGGGCGAGATCCACGATCATCAGGGCGTCCCGATCCTCCCGCTGCGACGAGAAGAGCAGGAGGCCGTCCCGGCTCGTGTCGAAGCGCGACTCGAACGGGTGGAGGGACTCGTACTCGGGGGTGCGTCCGGAGACCACGAGCGCCTCGGCCCGACCGCCGAGCCGGCGGCGATAGATGGTGACGTACCCCCGCGCCTGGGAGACGTAGTAGAGGGTCCCGTCGTCCTCCCCGTCCGGGATGAGCACCGGCTCGATGGCGCGATCCGCCACGCGGCGGCCGATGAGCGGAAGGGGCTCCCGCTCCATCGCCACGGGAAAGAACTCCCGCCGGATCGCGAGGCCGAACTCCCGGTCGAGGTCCTCGAGCGACTTCCCGTAGATGGTCCGGAGGGCCTGGTCGAACGAATCGAACGTCCAGAGGTCGCGGTGCATGGCGGCGATGCGCCAGTCGCCGTAGGTGACGCCGAGCCAGCGCATGACCCGGCCGCCCAGACTGTACTCGAGCCCGCTTCCATAGGGATTGAGGTCCTGCAGCCGCGGCAGGTGGCCGCCGAGGACCAGGTCCCGCAGGATCATCTCGTCCCGCGCATCCTCCCCTGCCGACCAGTATTCCGCGAGCCCCTCCGTCCACCAGAGCGGGAAGCTCGCGGCCACGGAGCGCGAGCCCTTGTGGAACGACTCCCCCCCGATGCTGAGCTGGAAGACGTGGACCAGCTCGTGGCGGAGCGTGCCGAGGAACTCGGACATGCTGCCCCGGTAGGGCATCACGACCCGGCGCTTCAGGAAGTCGGTGGCGCCGAGGATCCCTTCCGGCGGACGGAACGGGAGGACGTTGGTCTGTTCGAAGTCCCGATGCGAGGCGTAGAGGATGAGCGGGACCCGGGTGGGCACCTCGTGCCCGAACTGGAGGGCGAGCGTGTCGTAGCCCGCCTCGGCCGCGGCGAGGGCCATCGGCACGAGGCCGGCTTCCGCGGGGTAGTAGTAGAGGTCCACGTGCGGGCCGCGCGCCACCTGCCAGTCCAGCTTCTTGTACTGGACCTTGTTCGCCCCGAACGGGAAGAACTGCGCCGCCGCGGCCGGCGCCCGGCCGAAGGTGCCGGCGAGGAGCAGGAGGAGGACGGCGGCGCGGGTCATCTGCGAATGGCGCGGATCACGTCACCCTGGGTGATGCGGCCCAGCGGGCTCCGGTTGCCCACCACGCGCCCGAAGACGGTATAGGTGCCGTCGAGGTGCGGCGCCGGGCCGTGGGTCAGGAACCACTGGCTCCCCCCCGTGTCCGGCCCCGACAGGGCCATCCCGAGGATGCCGCTGGTGGAATAGCGCCGGCGATTGATCTCGTCCCGGATCACCCAGCCGGGGCCACCCTCGCCATCGCCCCGCGGGTCGCCGTCCTGGGCCACGAAGTTCGGGACCACGCGATGCCAGGTGCCGCCGTCGAAGTAGCGCTGGTCCACGAGGCGGAGGAAGTTGGCGACCGTGAGCGGCGCCTCCGACCCGAAGAGCTCCACCTCCAGCATGCCCCGCTCCACGGTCTCGATCATCACCCGCGGAGGCGTGGCCGCCGCCGCCCCCGTGAGGAAGTCGCGCACCACCCCGCGATAGTCCTCCATGGTGCGGCCGGTGGCGATCGGGTATGACGCGCCCCAGGCCTGGGCGAGCGCCGGCCAGTTGGCCTCGGCCCACGCCCGCCAGAGGTACGATTCCGCCCGCGGGACGCCGTCGGCGAGGGCCACGGCCGGCCCGTCCCCACCGCCCGAGTCGGCGATTGCCCGGAGCGCGCCGAGCGCGGCCAGGGCGGCGTCGGGTGAGGAGTCGCGCTCGGCCAGCCGGATCGCGGCGACCAGGCGGGGGACGTCACCGGGCGAGGCCGCGGCGCGGAGGATCCCCGCCGCAGCGGCTCGCACCGTGAAGTCGGCCTGGGTGAGCGCGAGCCGGGCCGCCTCGGCCGCCTCCGGCAAGGGCTTCGATCCCGCCGGCACGAGGCCCTGGAGGGCCGCGGCGCGCACCCGGGAGTCGGGGTCGCGGAGCATCGCGTGGAGCGCCGGCGCCCCGGGGGCGGTCACGGTCCACGCCTGCGCCGCCGCCCGGCGGCGGCGCCACTCCGGGCTCGTCGTCCACGAGCCGACCGCCCGGGCGAACGCGGCAGTGTCGACACGCGCGAGGGCCAGGAGCGCCTCCCGCTGGAGCGCCCAGCGCTCCCGGGGGGCGAGTGCGTTCTCCAGCGCGGGCGCCGAGCCGGGCACGCG
Source organism: Gemmatimonadales bacterium (assembly GCA_035457305.1). GTDB lineage: Bacteria > Gemmatimonadota > Gemmatimonadetes > Gemmatimonadales > GWC2-71-9 > JAICEH01. The sequence goes on along the minus strand of DATIBS010000131.1, from coordinate 42,363 downwards.
GAGCTCGCCGAGGGTCATGGCCGCCTGCACCCGGACATTCGGGTCCTGGTCCTGGAGCCGCGCCGCCACCCGGCCGGCGGAGGCGGTGTCCCGGAGGGCGCCGAGGCTCCGGAGGGCGTTCACGCGAACGCCGGGAGACTGGTCGTCCATCGCGCGCCGCAGGATCGCGGCCGCGGCCTCGTTCGTCATCGCCGCGGCCTTCACCAGCGCCGGGGTGAGCGCGCGCGCGGCGAGCTCGCGCGTGGTGGGCTCCGGATCGTCGAGCCACGACGCGACCCGCCCGGCCAGCGCGGGGTGCCGGAGCTGGGCGAGGCTGTACCAGGCGCCCTCGCGGACGTCGCGGTCCTCGTGGTCGAGGAGCGGGACCAGTGCGCCCGCGGGGGCGTCGCGCCGGAGTCGCCACGCCTGCCCGGCCGCCTCCCGCAGGAGGCCCAGGGTATCGGGCGTGACGGGTGCCCCGACCCCGCGGAGCACCCGGCCGATCCATTCCGCCGCCTGGCTGCCACCCATCCGGGCCAGGGCCGCCACCGCCTCCTCCGCGGTCTCCTTCGCCACCGCACGGTCGCCCCCCAGGCGGCCGAGGAGCGGGGCGACGTTCGCCGAATCCCGGATCAGGCCGAGGGCGAACACCGCCGTGGTCTGCACGACGGTATCGGGGTCCTCGAGGAGAGGGAGGACCAGGGAGGCCAATGCAGGATCCGCGATCCGGCCGACGGCCTGCGCGGCGATGCGGCGGACGAGCGGATCGGGATCGTTCACCGCCCGCCCGAGCACGGCGGCGCCGGCGTCGCGCGCGTCCTCGGCGGCGAGGATCTCGGCCAGGGTGGTGATGCCCGCCTCGTCCTGCGCGGCGAGCGGGGCAGCGGCGGCGGCGAGAAACACTGCCAGCGGGACCCAGCGGAAGACTCGCATCAGAGGCGCACCGGGTCGGGCGAGGGGACAAGGCGCTCGAGCAGCTCGCCGGGCAGGCGGCTCAATCGGAAGGCCGCGTCGAGGCAGAGCAGCGCGATGGTGGCGGTCGCCAGGAGGCGGCCGTCGGCGTGCTCCACGGCATAGCCGAACGTGACCCGGCGCGGGACCGCCTCCCGCACCCAGCACCGGACCCGCACTGGGTCGTCGTACCGGGCCGGCTGCCGATACCGGAGGGACGCCTCGGACACCGCCAGCCGGAAGCCCGCGTCCTCGAGCTCCCGGTAGCTGAGGCCCGTCGCGCGGAGGTGCTCGCAGCGCGCCACATCCAGCCACACGAGGTACCGCGCGTGATACACCACGCCCATCTGGTCGGTTTCGCTGTAATTCACGCGATGCGCGACCTCGGTCACCGGACCGGCCATGCACACTCCAGTCGTGGGGGAGACGTTCCAGGCGGTCAGCCGTGGACACCGGCCCGCGGGTTGGCCCCAAGTTCGCACCCGCGCCGCGGAAGATCAAATGCTGCAACCGCTTGCGACGATCCGCCGGGCCGGCCTATCTTCGCCCGATGCCTGCCGACGCCCTCGTCATCGTCGCCGACGCCCACCTCGGTGACGCCCCGCCAGCGGTCGAGGAGGCGCTCCTCGGTTTCCTCGACCGCGTCCCCGAGCTGGGGGACGCGCTCCTGATCAACGGGGACCTCTTCGATTTCTGGTTCACCTACCGCCGGGTCATCCCTCGACGGGGATTCCACGTGGCCGCGTCACTCCGGGCGCTGCAGCGGCGGCTCCCGGTCACGATGGTCGGGGGCAACCACGACCGCTGGGGTGAGGATTTCTGGCGGCAGGACCTGGGGATCGCCTTCCATCCGCTCCGTGCCCGATTCCGGGCCGGCGGCCGGGAGGTGCTGGCGATCCACGGCGACGGGCTGACGGAGGAGCACTGGTCGGCAGCGCTGATGCACCGGCTCACCCGCCACCCGGCCACGATCGCGCTCTACCGCGCCGTGCACCCCGATGTCGGCATCGCCCTGGTGGACCGGCTCAGTCACCGGCTGGGCGACTCGACCCGCGATCCCGCCGTGCTCGGGCGGGCGGCGGTCCGGCAGCGCGCGTGGGCGGAGCGCGCGCTGCGGGACGATCCGGCCCTCGGGCTGGTGACGCTGGGACACACCCACATCACGGCGAGCGTGGAGGTGGCGCCGGGGCGGCTGTACCTGAACCCGGGCGCGTGGATGGACGGGCTGCGCTACGCGGTGGTCACGGCCGAGGGGGCGGAGCTCAGGCGGTGGGGGTGATGGGGAGCGGGGAGCGGGGAGAGGGGAGACGGCCCTCTCCCCTCTCCCCTCCCCCTACCCCACCGGGACCAGCTCCGCCTCGGTGAGCCGTTCGCCAAGGAACCTCGAGCCAACCTGGAGGAACCGCGGCTGGTCGTCGCTCACGACGAAACGGTGGGTGATGACGCCGCCGGGGCGGGCCCCGAGCCCGGTCTCGGCCAGGGTTTCCGCGAGCGCGCGCGCCGTCTCCTCGGCGCTGTCCACCAGCGCCACCTTCGGCCCCATCACCTCGGCCAGCAGCGGCTTGAGCAGCGGGTAGTGGGTGCACCCCAGCACCAGCGCCTGCACCCGTGCCACCCGCATCGCGGCCAGGCACTCCTCCGCGATGAGCCGGGTGGCGGGGCGGTCGAACCAGCCCTCCTCCACCAGCGGCACCAGCAGCGGGCAGGCCTGCTGCACCACGGTGGCGTCGGGCCGGAGGGCGCGAATCGCCCGGCCGTACGCATCGGAAGCGATGGTGCCGGCCGTGCCGATGACGCCGATCGCGCCCCGCGGCGCCGCCGCGACGGCGGCGCGGGCGCCCGGTTCGATCACGCCGATCACCGGCACGGGCGAGGCCGCCCGGAGTGCCTCGAGGGCGTGGGCCGTGCTGGTGTTGCAGGCGATCACGACCGCCTTGACCCCCTGCCCCAGCAGCCAGTCCAGGATCTCCCGGCTGTAGCGCCGCACCGTCTCGGGCGACTTGGGCCCGTAGGGGACGCGCGCGGTGTCCCCGAAGTAGATCGTGCTTTCGGCGGGCAGGCGCTCGTAGATGGCGCGGGCGACCGTCAGCCCGCCGATGCCGGAGTCGAAGATCCCGATCGGGGCGTCGTTCATCGTGGCAGGGAGAGCGGAAGGCGAAGGCCGGCCTCCGTCCGGCCCGGCGCACGCCGGATGCGGAGGTCGCCGGGGAAGTCCCAGAGGTGGGCCGACACGTAGGCCTCGAGCGCCGCCATCAGGTGGTTGAAACCGAGGAGCACGAGCCAGTCCTCGCGTTCCTGCCGCTTCGACTCGAGGAGCCCGGACCCGGCGTCGCCCAGCTCGGCCACCGCCACGTCGGTCTTGAGCGCCATTCCCAGGGTCACGGCCTCCCACCCGAGGAAGAGCGCCGCGGCGAGCTTCCGGTCGAGCGTGGCCTGCCCCCACCCCGGGATGAGCAGCGAGCGCCAGAACGCGCCCATCGGGGAGATCGGACGGGCGATGGAGTCGGCGGCGGCCCCCGAATCCGTCGCGGCGACCGGCGGCGCGGGTGGCACGGAGTCCTGGGCCGCGAGCGGCCGCCCCAGCGCCGCCCCGAGGAGCAGGACGAGAGCCGCGCCCCTCACCGCCGGCCCGCCAGGATGACCGGGAGGCATCCCGGCGCGACGGTCACCCGGAGCACGGCCGGCCGGTAGGCCCGGATCTCGCCGTCGAGGTGGACCACGAGTTCCTCCGCCTCGGCGCGCACGCCCAGGAAGGTCGTCCGGGTCAGGATCACGTCGCGACGGCCGGCGTGGCGGGCGACGAGCACGAACGGGAGCTTGGCCAGGGCGCCGCGGAGGCCCTTGCAGGTCATCAGGCAGAGATCGAGCTGGCCATCGTCGCACCGGGCCTCGGGCACGAGCCGGAACCCGCCCCCGGTGGAGCTGTTGTTGCCGAGCTCGACGAGGAGCGCCTCGCCGTCGTGGCCGCCACCGTCCCATTCGGCGGCGATCCGGAGCATCCGGATGTCGGCCAGGGTCTGGACCACCGCCACCAGGTACGCGGCGAAGCCCTTGAGGCGCCGGAGCCGGTTGGCGCGGCGGGCGGTATCGGCATCGAAGCCGATGCCCATCGAGTTCACGAACCACTCGTCGCCCGCCCGTCCGGCGTCGAAGCGCGCCACGCGCCCCGCGGCCAGCGCGGCCACCGCCGTGGCCGGCCGCAGCCGGCTCGTGCCCACCGCCCGCGCGAAGTCGTTGCCGGTGCCGACCGGCACGACGCCGAGCGGAGGCAGCTCCGCCACGCCGGCGGAGAGCAGGCCGTTCGCCGCCTCGTGCACCGAACCGTCCCCACCGACCACCACCACGCGGCGCGCGCCCGCCGCGGCCGCTTCGGCCGCCAGCCGCACCCCGTCGCCCGGCGCCGCGGTGCGCCAGCACTCGACGTCGGGCCACGCACGGCGGGCCGCGCGAAGCGCCTCGGCCGCGACGCGCGCCCCGCGGCCGCGGCCCGCCGCCGGGTTCACCAGCAGCACCGTGGTCACCGGGCGGGGTGGCGGGAGCGTGTGGGAATCGAACCCACCGGAGCCGCCGATGGCGCCTCCGACGCGGTTTTGAAGACCGGCCGGGCCACCAGACCCGTTCCGCCCCCCTGAGGGGTGCCCCCCGGCGGTGCCCCGCCCCGGGCACGAATCACGAGCCGCACATCCCGGGTGATCGTCGCGCTCACCGGCGCGCGGCGATGACTTCGATCTCGACCCGGACGTTCCGGGGGAGCCCGGCGGCCGCCACCGTCGAGCGCGCGGGCCGGTGCGCGCCGAACGCCCGCCCATAGACCTCGTTCATCGCGCCGAACTCGGCCATGTCCGCGAGGAACACCGTCGTCTTGATGACGCGGGAGAGGTCGGAGCCGGCCGCGGCGAGCACCGCGGCGAGGTTCCGCATGACCCGCTCGGTCTGCTCGGCGACCCCCCCCGGCACTACTTCCATCGTCGCGGGATCGAGCGCGATCTGGCCCGCCGTGAAGATCAACTCGCCGGCCACCACGGCCTGCGCGTAGGGGCCGATCGCCTTCGGGGCGTCGGGCGTGCTCACGGGCTCGAGGGTCATCGGTCCGTCCGTCAGAAGAGGCCTTCGATCGTGCCGTCAGGATGCACGCGGATCCGGTCGGCGGCGGGCACCTTCGGGAGCCCCGGCATCGTCATGATGTCGCCGGCCAGGGCCACGACGAAGCCCGCGCCGGCACTCGGCGTCACGTCGCGGATGGTGATCCGGAAGCCCGACGGCCGGCCGAGCCGGCCGGGGTCGTCGCTGAAGGAGTACTGGGTCTTGGCGATGCAGACCGGTGTCTGCCCCAGCCCCACCGCCTCCCAGCGTGCGATGGCCTTGTCGGCGTGGGAGGTGTAGTCCACGCCGTCGGCGCCATATATCTCGGTCGCGATGGTCTCGATCTTCCGCTTGATCGGGAGCGCCGTGTCGTAGAGCGGGCGGTACCGGGCGCCGCCGGCCTCGAGCACCCGGACCAGCTCGTGGGCGAGCGCCTCCCCGCCCTCCCCGCCCTTCGCCCACACCTCCGTGAAGGCGACCGGCACGCCCCAGGCCGCGCAGGCGTCGGTGATGGCCGCCACCTCCTCCGGGGCATCGTGGACGAAGTGGTTGACCGCCACGACCGGCGGAATGCCGAACTTCCGGACATTGGCGACGTGGGCCTCGAGGTTCACCAGTCCCCGCCGCACGGCGGCGGCGTCGGGCACCTTGAGCGCGTCCTTCGGCACGCCGCCGTGCATCTTGAGGGCGCGGATCGTGGCCACGACCACCGCCGCCTGCGGGTCGAGGCCGCCGAAGCGGCACTTGATGTCGAGGAACTTCTCGGCCCCGAGGTCGGCGCCGAAGCCTGCCTCCGTCACCACCACGTCAGCCATGCCCAGTCCGAGGCGGGTGGCCGCGAGCGAATTGCAGCCATGCGCGATGTTCCCGAACGGGCCCCCGTGCACCAGCGCCGGGCCGCCCTCGAGGGTCTGGACCAGGTTCGGCAGGAGCGCGTCCCGGAGGAGCAGGGTCATCGCCCCCTGCGCGTTCAGGTCGCCGGCGGTGACCGGCTTCCGATCGCGGGTGAGGCCGACGAGGATCCGGGCGCAGCGGGCCTCGAGGTCGGTGAGGTCGGTGGCCAGGCAGAGGATCGCCATGATCTCGCTGCCGGGCACGATGACGAAGCGCTCCTGCCGCGGCACGCCGCCGTTGACGCCGCCGAGCCCGATGACCAGGTCACGGAGCGCACGGTCGTTCATGTCGATCGTGCGCGGCCAGGTGATGGTGCGCGGGTCGATCCCGAGGGCGTTGCCATGGTGCAGGTGGTTGTCGAGGAGGGCGGACAGCAGGTTGTGCGCCGAGGTGATCGCGTGGAAGTCGCCGGTGAAGTGGAGGTTGATCTCCTCCATCGGGACGATCTGCGCGTAGCCGCCGCCCGAGGCCCCGCCCTTCACGCCGAACACCGGGCCGAGGGACGGCTCGCGGATGCAGATCATCGTCCGGTGTCCCAGCCGGCGCAACGCCATGCCGAGCCCCACCAGGACGGTGCTCTTTCCCTCCCCGGCCGGGGTGGGGCTGATGCCCGTGACCAGGACCAGCTTGCCACGGGGCGGGCGCGCGGCGGCCGCGGCCGCGGTGACCTTCGCCTTGAACCGGCCGTAGGGCAGGATCTCGTCCGGCGCCAGGCCGGCCTCGGCGGCCACCTCCGTGATGGGCCGGAGGCGGGCGGCCTGGGCGATGGCGATATCGCTGGGGACTTGGCTCTTCGTGGTCATGGCGTCGGGGTTGGAGAGAGTCCCGGGTGGCCGGGTCCCGGCGCCCCGGGGGCGCCCGGTGCCGGGGACCGGGTCGGGAGCGTCGGGCGGGGCGTCAGCATGCCACCCGCGCCCCGAACACGCGCACGGCGTTGGCCGTGGTCTGGGCGACGAGTTCGGGGAGCCCCACCCCGCGGACCTCGGCCACGCGCCGCGCCGTGTCGGCCACGTAAGCCGGCTCGTTCCGCCGGCCGCGGTGGGGCACCGGCGCGAGGTAGGGCGCATCGGTCTCGAGCAGGAGTCGGTCGGCGGGCACCGCGCGGAGGGCGTCGTCGAGCGCCCAGGAGCGGAAGGTCACCATCCCGCTGAACGACACATAGTGCCCGGCGTCGAGGGCGGCCCGCAAGAGCCCGGCACTGCTGAACGAGTGCAGGATGGCCACGGCGCCGGGCTGGTTGCGGAGCTCGGCGGCGACGTCCGCGTCCGCCTCCCGCGCATGCACCACGGCGGGCTTGCCCGCGGCCGCCGCGAGCGCGAGCTGCGCGGCGAAGGCCTCCCGCTGCCGGGCGCGGGGCGAGTGCTCGTAATGGTAGTCGAGGCCGGTCTCCCCGGCGGCCACCACCCCCGGGTCGCGGAGGCGGGCGCGCAGATCGGCCTCGAGGTCGGGGCTCCAGCGCGAGGCCTCGTGCGGGTGGAGCCCCGCGGTGGTCGAGCACGACGGGTGGGCCGCCGCGAGCGCCCGCGCCCGGTCGGCTGCCTCGGGCGTTTCCCCGATCACGACCACGTGGCCCACTCCCGCCGCCCGGGCCCGGGCAACCACCTCGCCCGCGTCGGCCTCGAAGGCGGCGTCGGCGAGGTGGCAGTGGGTGTCCACGAGCACGGGGGCCGGCCGGCTCAGGCCACCGGTTGGGGGCGGCGTGGCGCCGGGGGCTTGGCCGCCGGCGCCTGCCGGACGCCCCGGGCCTGCGGCCCGGGCCAGCGCCGCTCGATCCAGAGGAGGACCGGGCTCGCGATCCAGATGGACGAGAAGGTGCCCACCAGCACGCCCCACAGCATCACCAGCGCGAAGGGCCGCACCACGTCGCCGCCCAGGACGGCGAGCGCGATGAGACTGCCCAGGGCCGTGGTGCCGGTGAACACCGTCCGGGGCAGGGTCTCGTTGATGGACCGGTTGAGCAGCGACTGGAAGTCGGCCCGCTGCAGCTTGCGGAGGTTCTCCCGCACCCGGTCGAGCACGACGATGGTGTCGTTGAGCGAGTAGCCCACGATGCTCAGGATCCCGCCCACCACGAAGAGGCTCACCTCGAGCCGAACGAGCCCGATGAACGCGATCGTGGCCACGACGTCGTGGATGGTGGCGACGACCGCGGCGATGCCGAAGCGCCACTCGAAGCGGAAGGCGAGGTAGATGAGCACCGCCAGGAGCGAGAGCAGCACCAGGATGGCCGCCTGGCTCCGGAGCTCCCCGCCCACCTTGGGGCCCACGGCCGCCGAGCTCACCACGGTGAAGCCGTCGGCCCCGACCGCCTGGGTGAGTGCGGCGGCGACCGCGGTGGTGGTGAGCGCGGTGTTGTCGGCGTCGGCCCCTTCCCCGACCACCAGCGCCCGGATGGCAAACTCGCGGTCGGATCCGAACCGGGTGATCTCCGCACCCGGCACCCCGTTGGCGTCGAGTGCGGCACGGAGGGCCGCGATGTCGGCCGGGGCCCGGGTCTCGATCCGGACCAGGGTGCCGCCGGTGAACTCGATGCTGTAGTTGACGCCACGGAGCAGCAGCAGCACCAGCCCCGGCAGGGTCAGCGCGGCGACGACGGCAAGTGCGAAGCGCCGCTTGCCGATGAAGTCGTAGTTCGCGTTGGCGAAGAAGCGCATGGTCAGATGCTCAGGGACTGCAGGCCCGGGCGGCGCTGCATCCAGATCAGGAAGAAGGTGCGGGTGACGAAGATCGCCGTGACCATCGACGCCAGGATGCCGATCACCATCGTGACCGCGAAGCCCTGCACCGGCCCGGTGCCGAACTGGAAGAGGAAGAGTGCCGTGATGAGCGTGGTGACGTTCGAGTCGACGATGGCCGACATCGCGTGCCGGAAGCCCTCGTCCACCGCCAGTGGGACGGTGCGGCCCGCGTCCAGCTCCTCCCGGATCCGCTCGAAGATCAGCACGTTGGCGTCCACCGCGATGCCGATGGAGAGCACCAGGCCGGCGAGCCCGGGAAGGGTGAGCGTGGCGTCCAGCGCCGCCAGGACCCCCATCACCAGCAGCACGTAGATCCCGAGGGCCACCACCGCGAGCAGCCCCGCGAGCCGGTAGTACGCCACCATGAAGAGGATCACGAACACCGTGCCGATGAGCCCGGCCAGGAGGCCGGACCGGATCGCGTCCGCGCCGAGGCTCGCGCTTACCTGCCGGTCGTCCACGATCTTGAGCGGCACCGGCAGCGCGCCCGCCTTGAGGGTCAGCGCCAGGTCCTGCGCCTCCTGGATCGAGCGGCCGCCGAGGGTGATCTGCCCGCGGCGATCGATGCGGCTCTGGATCACCGGCGGCCGGTCCTGCACCCGGCCGTCGAGCAGGATCGCCATGTAGTCGCCGATGTGCTGCTGGGTGCCCGCGCCGAACCGGCGGGCGCCGGCGCGGTCGAGGTCGAAGACCACCACCGCCCCGTTGGTGAGCGGGTCGAGCTGGGCCTGGGCGTCCACGAGGCTCTGCCCGGTGATGAGCGGCTCGTCCTCGAGGACGTAGAGGAACCGGAAGGGCGTGGCGCCCACGCTGGTGGGCCGCACGTTCCAGAAGAACTCGACCCCGCGGGGCAGCTGGCGCCGCACCTCGGGGAGGCTGAGCATCGAATCCACCCGCGGGAAGGCGGTCTCCGGCACCATGTACTCGCCGGGGAGCTGGCCCGGCTGGATCAGGGCGGAGAGCACCGCCGGGCCCGCGGCCGCGGTGTCGGCCGGCGCCGAGTCGGCCGCGGTGCTGTCCCCGCCCAGCAGCTGCTGAACCGCGGACGGCGCGGGCGCCGCGGCCGCGCCCGGCGCCGCCGCCACCCCGAGCGTCCGGAGAGCGCGGTCCATCGCGGGCAGCGCCTTCTCCAGCGCCTGGGTCTCGTCGGTGATGCGGAACTCGAGGAACGCCGCCCGCTGGACGATCTGCCGCGCGCGCGCCGGATCGCTCACGCCGGGAAGCTCGACCACGATCCGCTCGTCCCCGACCTTCTGCACCAGCGGCTCCTCGACGCCGAACTCGTCGATCCGCTTGCGCAGCACCTGGAGCGCCAGCTCGATGTCGTGGGCACGGTCGGCCGAAACCCGCTGGGATTCGTCCAGCTCGAGCGCGAGGTGCATCCCGCCCTGGAGATCGAGGCCCTTCTTCGGCGGCACCCGCCGGACCTCGACGTCGCGCATCACCCCGTCGGGGCCCCGTTCGCGCACCGTCACCGTGCGCGGCAGCAGGGCCCAGGCCGAGCCCAGCACCAGCAGGGCGATCAGGATCACTCGGTTGCGGATGGTCTTCGACATCGGCTCGCTCGCGCGTCGGTCACGCGCGCTGAAGGTGGTCGTGGTCCGCGAGGGCCGCCTGGGCGGCGGCGCGGTCGCGATCGAGCTGGGCGCGGAGCGCCTCGGGTGTGGCGAAGCGGGCGACGTCGCGGAGGCGGCGCACCCACGACACCCGCACCCATTCCCCGTACAGGTCGGCGTCCACCCCGAAGAGGTGGACCTCCAGCGCCCGGGCCCGCTCGCCGAAGGTGGGCCGACCGCCCTGGTTCATCATCCCGCCGGCGGCGCCCCCCCGCCACTCCGCGCGCACGGCGTAGACGCCGTCGGGCGGCAGGAGCTTCCGGGCGGGCACGTCCGCCAGGTTGATCGTCGGCACCCCGAGCTGCCGGCCCCGGCCCGCCCCGCGCCCGACCCGCGCGGTCACGGCATAGGGCCGACCCAGCAGGCGGCGGGCGGTGGCGAGATCCCCGCCCGCCACGGCGCGCCGGATCAGGGTGCTGGACACCTGGTGCCCCCCGACCTCCACGGGCCCGACCACGTCCACCGCGAACCCGTGCCGGGCGCCGAGCCGGCGGAGCGTCTCGGCATCCCCCGAGCGCCCGCGCCCGAACCCGTGGTCGTGCCCGATCACCAGCTCGCGCATCCCGCAGCCGGCGAGGAGGACGTCACGCACGAACGCCTCGGGACCAAGCGCAGCCAGAGCGTGATCGAACCGCAGCTCCACCATCCAGTCGAGCGGCGTCTGGGCCAGCATCTCGCGCCGCTCGACGGTTGTGCTGAGCCGGGGCGGCGCCGCCGCCGGGTTCACCACCTCGAGCGGATGCGGGTCGAACGTGACCAGCACGCTCCGCCGGCCGGCGGCGCGGGCCCGTTCCGCGATCTCCCGGATCACCGCCTGGTGACCGAGGTGCACCCCGTCGAAGGTGCCCACCGTCACCGTGGTCCCGACGTCCGCCGCAGGCAGCCAGCTCACGAGAGCACCACCTCGGGCCGGAGCACACCCCCCTCGGCGCGCGCCACGGCGGCGAGCTCGCCCCCGGCCAGGAGGGCCACGTGGCCCTCGAGCCCAGCGCCGCCCGGCACCGGGCGCCCATGGGCCACGGCCGCCGCCGCCACGCCGTCCAGCTCCACGGCCGGGAGGTGCGCCACCGCGCGTCGCGCCGGCAGCACCGCCGTGGGGCCGACCGCCTCGGGGGGCACCGCCTCCTCCACCCGGAGTGCCCCGATCGCCTCCCGGCGGAGCGCCACGAGGTGCGCGCCACAGCCGAGGGCCTCCCCCAGATCCCGCGCGAGGGCGCGGATGTAGGTCCCGGCGCTGACCGTGGCCCGGAAGGTCACCCGGGGCGGCGTCCAGTCCGCCAACTCGATCGCGTGGACCGTCACGTCGACCGGCGCCAGGGCCACGGCTTCCCCGCGCCGCGCCCGCCGGTAGCTGGCGACGCCGCCCACCTTCTTGGCCGAGAAGGCCGGCGGGCGCTGCGGCGCGGTCCCGCGGAAGCGGGCGATCGCGCGCGCCACCTCGGCGCGGTCGACCGGCACCGGCCCGGGCCCGCCCGGGAGGGCCGTGCCGGTGGCGTCGTCGGTGTCGGTCCGCTCGCCCAGCACCGCCGTGGCCAGGTAGGTCTTCGGCTGGTTCCCGGCGAACCGGGCCAACCGGGTCGCCTTCCCGATCAGCAGGACCAGCAGCCCGGTCGCGAAGGGGTCGAGGGTGCCGGCGTGTCCCACCGCGCGGGTCCCGAGGGCGCGGCGCGCGCGGGCCACCAGGTCGTGGGACGTGGGGCCGGCCGGCTTGTCCAGCAGCACCACGCCGGTCAGTCGAGCTCCCCCTCGCGCCGGAGGTCGGCGAGGATCTCCCCGATCCGCTGCGCGTGCTCGAGGCCGCGATCGAGCTCGAACCGGAGCTCCGGCACGGTCCGGGTGGCGAGCGCCCGCGCCACCTTCGAGCGGAGGAACCCCGACGCGCTGCGGAGCCCCTCCAGCGCCTCCTGCTTGTGCTCCTCCTCGCCCGGCACCGCCACCCGCACGCGGGCCACGGCGAGTTCCGGGGTCACTTGCACCCCGGTGACGGTGACGAGGCCCACGCGGGGGTCGCGCACCTCGCGGACCAGCGCCTCCGCGATGACCGCGCGCAGCGCCTCCGCCACCTGTTCCGGCCGTCGCCCGCCACCCCTCATCGGTAGCTCGTCACCGTGTCGAGGATCCGCACCCCGTCGGCCGCCTCCACCATCCGGTCGGCGGCGCGCAGGGTCTCCTCCACCACCGCCCGGTCGGTCCCGAGGGCGGCACATCCCAGCTCCGCGCGCTGCCAGCTGTCCTGGTGGTCGGTCTCCGCCACCGAGAGGTTGTGCCCCCGCCGGAGGCGTTCCTTGAGCGGCAGCAGCACTCCGCGCTTCTCCTTGAGCGAGCGGCACCCCTCGAGGTGCAGCTCCCAGACCCGCAGTCCCAGCACCACCGGCTCAGGCGGTGCCCGACGCGGCCGACTGCAGGGTCCGCTTGATCGACTCCACCGTGAAGCTCTCGATCCGGTCCCCGACCTTCAGGTCGTTGAAGTTCTCGACCGAGAGGCCGCACTCGAGTCCCTCCTTCACCTCGCGCACGTCGTCCTTGAAGCGCTTGAGGCTGGAGAGCCGACCGGTGTAGACCGTGGTGCCGTCCCGCACGACGCGGGCCTGGCCGGTCCGGCTGATGGTGCCGGCGCGGACCACGCACCCGGCGATGGTGCCCACCTTGCTCACCTTGAACAGCTGGAGCACCTCCGCCTCGCCCAGGACGACCTCCTTCTCCTCGGGCTTGAGCAGTCCCTCGAGCGCGTTCCGCACGTCGTCCACCGCCTCGTAGATCACGCGGTAGGTGCGGAGGTCCACGTGTTCCCGCTCGGCGGCGGTGCGGGCGTTGGAGTCGGGGCGGACGTGGAACCCGAGGATGATGGCGCCGGAGGCCTTCGCAAGCAGCACGTCGCTCTCGGTGATCGCCCCGACGCCGCGGTGGACGACGTCCACCCGGACCTCGCTGGTGCTGAGCTGGGCGAGCGCGTCGGCGAGCGCCTCCGCCGGTCCCCCCTGGTCGGCCTTGATGATGATGGCGAGGGTGGCGACCTCGCCCTTCGCGATGGCGCGGCTGAAGTCCTCGAGCGTGGTGCCGCGGGCGCCCCGCCGGTTCTGGGCTTCGCGGTCGAGCCGCTGGCGCTTCTGCGCGATCTCGCGCGCCTCGGCGGCGTTCTCGGTCACGAGGAAGGTGTCGCCGGCGAGCGGGACGCCCTCGAAGCCGAGGATCTGCACCGGGATCGAGGGACCGGCCTCCTTGACGGTCTTGCCCCGCTCGTCGAACAGGGCGCGGACGCGGCCGGAGAACTTGCCGGAGATGAAGTCCTGGCCGGCGCGCAGGGTGCCGCGCTGCACCAGGATGGTGGCCACCGGCCCCTTGCCCGGGTCGAGGCTCGCCTCGAGGACGGTGCCGTGCGCCGCCCGGCCCGGGTTGGCCTTGAGCTCGAGCAGCTCGGCCTGAAGCAGGATCTGGTCGAGCAGCGCGTCGATGCCCTGCCCGGTCTTGGCCGAGATCGCGGTGGCGAGCACGGTGCCGCCGAACTCCTCGAGGACCACGCTGTGCTGCAGGAGCTCCTGCTTGGCCTTCGCCACGTTCGCGCTCGGGAGGTCCACCTTGTTGATCGCCACCACGAGCGGCACACCCGCGTTCCGCGCGTGGCTGATCGCCTCGACGGTCTGCGGCATCACCTGGTCGTCCGCCGCCACGACGAGCACGACGATATCGGTGACCTGGGCGCCCCGGGCGCGCATGGCGGTGAACGCCTCGTGCCCCGGCGTGTCGAGGAAGGTGATGGCCTTCCCGTTCGGCAGCTGGACGTGGTAGGCGCCGATGTGCTGGGTGATGCCCCCGGCCTCGCCGGCGACGATGTTCGCCTTGCGGATGTAATCGAGCAGCGAGGTCTTGCCGTGGTCGACGTGACCCATGATGGTGACCACCGGCGGGCGCGGGGCGAGGTCCTCGGCCAGTTCCACCTCGGCGGTGGCCTCGACCTCGGCGGTGTACTCCTCCTCCCGGACGGCCTCGAAGCCGAAGGCCGAGGCGATCAGCTCGATCTGGTCGAAGTCGAGCCGCTGGTTCACCGTCACCATGAGGCCCAGTTCCTTGAAGGCGAACTGGACGATCTGGGTGGAGGAGACCTTCATCAGCTCGGCGAGCTCGGCGACCGAGATGAACTCGTTCACCCGGATGCGGGTCTTCTCCCGCTCCCGCTCCTCCGCGCGCTGGCCGGCGACGATGTCGCGGTAGCTCGGCTCGTCGCTCCGGCGGACGCTCCGCCGCGCGCCCTTCATGCCCTGGAGGGTGCGCGAGATGTTGGCCTGCACCGCCTCCTGGTCCACCTTGTCGCGACGCCCCTTCTTGCCGCGGCGGCCGCGGGCCTGGTCGCCGCCGGTGGCCGGCGCGGCCTCACCGGGCCGGGCGCCCCGCCCGCCGTCGGGCCGGGCCGGCCCCCGCTCCGTGGGGGCGGCCGGCGCCGGCGCACTGGAGAACACCGGCTTGGGCAGGCCCGCGCGGACCGGGCGCGGCACCCGCGGCGGGATGAAGGGCGCCTTCGGGGCGGCCGGCGTGGGGGCGGCGGGAAGCGCAGGGCCTTCCGTCGCGGGCTCCACGGCACGCGGGCCCGGCCGGCGGGCCGGCTCGACCGTCGGCTCGGGCGTCGTCTCGTCCTCCACCGGTGCGGGGGGCAGCTCCTTGAACAGGGCGCGGGCGCGCTCCTCGAGCGACAGCTTGGCCGGCTCCGGCTGCTCGAGCTGGGCGCGCTCGCGCTCCAGCGCGTCGAGCTCCGCCTGGCGCTCGGCCTCGACCGCGGCCTGCTCCGCCTCGGCGGCCGCCACCTCGGCCGCGGTCCGGCGACGCTTGGTGGGCCGGGCTTCGGGCGCCGGCGCAGGGGCCTCGGCGACCGCCTTCCGCCGGCCCCGCTTCGGCTTGGGCTCCTCGGCGGCGCGCCGCTTCTCCCGCTCCCAGCGGACACGCACCGCCGCCACCTGGTCCGTCTCGAGCGTCGAGAGATGGCTCCGGACGAACACACCCATCTCCCGGAGGAGGTCGAGCAGTCGCTCGACTTCCACCCCGAACTCCGCCGCCAGCTCGTGCACCCTCAGCTTGCCCACGTCCACCTCCTCAAGGGGACCCGCCGGCCGACCGCAGGACGCCATCGGCCAACGCCCGGTCCCGGATACCGACCGCCATCACCGCCGGGCGCCCGAGCCGGGCCCCCAGCATCTCCGCGGCGGGGCCCGGGACGAGGGGCACCCCCCGCCCGCGGGCCAGCCGCACCACCTTCTCCGCGGCCCGTGGCCCGGCGTCCGCCGCCATCACCACGCACCGCACCTCGTCCGCCTGCAGGGCGCGGCGGACGGCGTCCACGCCCACCACCAGCTGCCGCGCCCGCATCCCCAGGCCGAGCAGGCCCAGGAGGCGCTCCATCAGCCGCCGGCCTCCTCGCCACCCTCCTCCATCAGCTCGGCCAGGAAGGCCTCGAGTTCGCCGGCGAGCGCCTCGGTCATCCCGGGCACGCGGAGGATGTCCTCCCGCTCGAAGTCGAGGATCTCGTTCAGGTGCCGGAAGCCGGCGCCCTCGAGCAGCGCCACCAGCTCGGGCGAGAGGCCCTGCAGTTCGCTGAGCGGGACGTGGGTGGCCGCCTCCTCCTCGGGCGGCAGCGGGGCGAAGAGCGGGCCCTCGCCGCCGCGCTCCAGCCACTCGCGGCTGGAGTAGAGATCGATCTTCCACCCGGTGAGCTCGGAGGCGAGCCGGACGTTCTGGCCGTTGCGGCCGATGGCCAGCGAGAGCTGATCCTCGTCCACGATGGCCTGGATGGTCTTCGTCTCCGGGTCGGAGAAGACCTTCGCCACCCGGGCCGGCGCGAGCGCGAGCCGGGCGAAGCGCTCGGGGTCGGGCGACCAGGGCACGATGTCGATCCGCTCCCCCCCCAGCTCGTTCACCACTGCCTGCACCCGCGAGCCCTTGAGGCCGACGCAGGCGCCGACGGGGTCGATGGCGTCGTCCCGGGAGATGACCGCCACCTTGGTGCGGCTCCCGGTCTCGCGCGCGATGCCGCGGATCTCGACGATGCCCTGCTGGATCTCGGGCACTTCCAGCCGGAAGAGCGCCTTCACGAATCCCGGGTCGGCGCGCGACAAGATGAGGCGGGGGCCCTTCGGGGTCTCCTCGAGCTTCTTCAGGACGGCGCGGATCGTGTCGCCCTGGTGGAAATGCTCGCGGTGATTCTGCTCGCGGTAGGGGATGATCGCCTCCGCCTCGCGGAACTTCGGGAGGAGGATGACGAACTTGCCGCGCTCGACCTGCTGGATCTCGCCCGAGAGCAGTTCCCCGACCTGGTCGCCGAACTCCTCGCGGATGCGGTTGCGCTCGCCCTCCCGGACCCGCTGGATGATGCGCTGCTTGGCGGCCTGGACGGCGAGCCGCCCGAACTGGGCGAACGGGACCTCTTCCTCCAGCACGTCGCCGGGCTGGAAGTCCGGGTCCTCGTACCGGGCCTCCTCGAGGGAGACCTGCCACGACGGGTCCTCGACCGTCTCCGCCACCTGGCGGAGCCGGACCACCCGGATGGTGCCCTTCAGCTCGTCCACGTCCAGTTCGAACTTCACGTTCGGGCCGTAGCTCCGCATGAGGGCGGCCTGGATGCCGTCCTTGAGGAGATCGAGCAACTCGCCGCGCTCGAGCTGCTTCGTCGTCGTGAGCTCGCGGAACGCGGTCAACAGCTCTGCCGAACCCGCCATCGTCACTCCTGCCGTTTGCCTATGGTCGTCCAGTCCACCACGAGGGTGGCCTCGCGGATGTCCGCCAGCCGGAGGGTCACCTCGCGCCCGTCCGCCAGCGCGAGGGTCACCCGCCCGTCGTCCGGCAGGGCCACGATGCGCGCCACCGGCCGTCCGGGCAACGCGTCCGCCCGGAGCCGCACCTCCCGCCCGGCGTACCGCCGCCAGTGCTCCGGGAACACCACCGGCCGCTCGATGCCCGGCGACGAGACCTCGAGCACGTAGCGCTCGCCGAGGCCGCCCGGCCCCTCGAGCCAGTGCTCGAGCGCCCGGCTCGCCCGCACGCAGTCGTCGGCCGAGACGCGCCGGCCGGGCTCGCTGTGGGGGAGGTCGAGGCGGACCCGCAGCACCGGCCTGGCCGGGGTGCCGCCGCGCCGGAGGTCCACCAGCTCGTAACCCAGCTCGGCGAGGAGCCGGCGGATCGGATCGAGCAGGGGATCGGCGATCATCGGAAGACCCAAAAAAAAATGTGGGGAACTCCCCCACATCGTCGGCCACCGCACTGCCGGACGGGTGGTAACCGCCCAAGCCGGAATTCTAGCGGCCGCCCCCGGTAGCGTCAACCGGGCGGCCCAGATACGCCACCATCCGGCCGTCCACCCCCCGGCTGGCCCGGTGGCTGTAGAACCGGTCCCGGTCGTGGGCCGAGCACCAGTCCGACCGGGTCACCTCGGCCACCCCGAGGGCCTGCGCCTGGCGCGCCAGCTGGTCCCGGACGTCCAGCCGCCAGGGGCCGGGCCCGCCGGCCGGGAGCCCGAAGGCCTCGAGCACCTCGCGCCCCACTTCGTAGCAGGCCCCGCAGATGGAGACGCCGAGGTGGGCCACCAGGTCCCCCGGCGCCGCGCCGGTCCGCCCGTGGAGCAGGGCGATGCCTCTCGCCAGGACCCCCGCCGCCGTCCCGCGCCACCCGGCGTGGAGCAGCGCCACCGCGCCGTGCCGGGGGGCGGCGAGGTAGACCGGGGTGCAGTCCGCCACCGTCACGCAGAGGAGCACGCCGGGGCGGTCGGTCGCGTGCCCGTCCACCCCGTCAAGCATCACCCAGCCGGCGGGATCGGCGTGCCAGCGGACCTCGGCCCCGTGCACCTGCCGGCCCAGCACCGCGGCAGTGAACCCGGGTTCGGCCGCGCGGAACACGCGCCACCGCTCCATCACTTCGCCCACCGGCTCGGCGGTGGCGAGGCCGAGGTCGAACCCGCGCGCGCCGGCGCCCCGCCAGGTGACCCCCGCGGCGAGGCCGAACCGCTCGCGCCAGCCCGGAACCTCGAGCCGCGGCACCGCGCCGGGCAGCGGGGACTCCCGGAGCGGGGCCGGGACGGACGCCGGCACGCTAGTCGAGCCGCTCGATCGCCGCGCCGAGGGCCCGGAGCCGCTCGTCGATCCGCTCGTAGCCGCGCTCGATCTGCCCGACGTTGTGGATGGTGCTGGTGCCCTCCGCGGCGAGGGCCGCGAGGAGCATCGCCATCCCGGCGCGGATGTCGGGGGACTCGACTGTCCCGCCGCGGAGCGGCGAGGGGCCGTTGATCACCGCCCGGTGCGGGTCGCAGAGGACGATCCGGGCGCCCATCCCGATCAGCTTGTCCACGAAGAAGAGCCGCGACTCGAACATCTTCTCGAAGACGAGCACCATCCCCTCGCACTGGGTGGCGGCGACGATCGCGATGGACATCGCATCCGCCGGGAAGGCGGGCCAGGGGCCGTCCTCCAGCTTCGGCACGTGGCCGCCGAGGTCGGGCCGGATGCGGCGCTCCTGGTCGGCGTCCACGATCAGGCGGCTGCCGTCGAGGCGCGGCCGGATGCCGAGGCGCTCGAAGCCGAGGAGCGTGCTCCGGAGGTCGTCGCCCCGCACGTCCTCGATGACCAGCGCCCCGTTGGTGACCGCGGCGAGACCGATGAAACTGGCGATCTCGATGTGGTCGGGCCCGATGCGATGCGCCCCGCCGCCCAGCGGGTGCCCACCGTCGATGACGTAGGTGTTGGTCCCGATGCCGTCGATGCGCGCGCCGAGGGTGACGAGCATCCGCGCGAGGTCCTGGACGTGCGGCTCGCTCGCGGCGTTGCGCAGCACGGTCGTGCCCTCGGCCATCACCGCGGCCATCAGCGCGTTCTCCGTGCCGGTGACGCTCGGCTCGTCGAGGAAGATGTCGGCGCCGCGGAGCCGCTTGGCGACCACCTCGTAGCGGTCGCCCACGACCACCTCGGCGCCGAGCCGCTCGAGAGCCAGGAAATGCGTGTCCACCCGCCGGCGGCCGATCACGTCGCCGCCGGGGGGCGGGAGCGTGACGGAGCCGAACCGCGCGAGGAGCGGGCCGGCGAGGAGGATCGAGGCGCGGATCCTGGCGCAGAGCGCCGGGTCGAGGGTGCGCCCCTGCGCGCTCCGGGCGTCCACGCGCACCCGGTTCTCCCCCAGCCACTCCACCTGCGCCCCGAGGTGCCCCACCAGGTCGAGGAGGGTGAGCACGTCCCGGATGTGCGGGACGTTGTCCAGCTCCACCGGGCCGTCGGCGAGGAGGGTGGCGGCGATGATGGGGAGCGCGGCGTTCTTGTTGCCGGCGGGGCGGACGGTCCCGCGGAGCTGGGCGCCGCCCTGGACGCGGAAGGCTGGAGGCATGAAGGAAGCTTGCCGGGTGAGTGGGGGCGGGGTCAAGCCGCGCACCGGCCATTATATTCGGGAGGACCCGCACCTGGAGGCCCCGTGGCGATCGCCGCGCTCCGCATCATCCAGCAGCTCCCCGAGGCCGGGGTGCCGGCGTGGCAGTGGACGGTCATGGCGGTGTCACTCGGCATCGTGGCGGCGGCCGTGGTGGTCGGCGCCGGGGCGGTGGCGTTCGCGGCGCTCAAGGCCGTGCGACAGCTCGACCGGCTCTCCCCGGCGGTGGACGAGCTGCGGGACGAGCTGGTCCCGGCGCTCCGGTCGCTCCGGGCGATCACCGGACGGGGCGAGACCGTGGCCCAGCGGGTCCAGGAGGAGGCCGAGGCGGTGCTGGTGACCGCCCGCCGGGTGCGGAAGAAGGTGGATGCCGCCACGACCCGCGCGGAGGAGCGGCTCGGCGACCTGGACGCGCTCTACGAGGTGGTGTACGAGGAGGTGGCCGACACCGCCCTCTCGCTCGCGGGCGCGCTCCGGACCGGCCGGTCGGTGGCGGGTCATGCGCGCGCGCTCCTCGGCCGGCGCCGGCGGCGGGCCAAGCGGTGGTCCGCGTGACGCTCCGCCGGGTCGCCGCGGCCCTCGTGCTGGTCGCGGCGGCCGCCCTTCTCCTGCCGGACCAGCTGCACGCCTGGACGCCGGGCACGCACGTCTTCATCGGGCAGTCGATCCTCGACAACCTCGCGCTGCTTCCGCCGGCGCTCGCCGCGCTGCTCCGCGCCCACCCGGTCGAATACCTCTACGGCAGCATCGCACCGGACACCTCGTTCGCGAAGGACTATGCCCCGGTGCACCGGCACAGCCACCACTGGCACCTGGGCCAGGAGGTGCACGACCGCGCCGAGGAGGACCGCCTCCGCGCCTTCGGACTCGGCTACCTGAGCCATCTCGCCGCCGACACCATCGCCCACAACTACTACGTCCCGCGGCAGCTTGCGGCGACGGCCCTGATCAAGGGACTGGGCCACGCGTACTGGGAGGCCCGGTTCGAGAGCCACCTCGGCG
This sequence comes from Gemmatimonadales bacterium, assembly GCA_035457305.1. Classification (GTDB taxonomy): domain Bacteria; phylum Gemmatimonadota; class Gemmatimonadetes; order Gemmatimonadales; family GWC2-71-9; genus JAICEH01. The sequence continues at coordinate 21,713 of DATIBS010000131.1, read as the reverse complement.
ACCGCTGGGCGCGGGAGGCGCGGGAGCTGCTGCGCCACGACCACGTGGACGCCGACGCCCACCTCGACCGCATCATCTCGCCGACACTCTTCAGCATCCCGACCAACCGCCGGCTGTTCCGCGGGATGGTGCAGCTGGCCGACCGGCAGACCTACCGCCGGGCCTTCAGCTTCGCGCGGGAGCGCAGCCGCCACGACATCGACGACGCCGACGTCGAGCGGCACATGGCGGTGTCGTTCGAGCAGGTGATGCGCCTGCTGGCGGCGCTGGACGACGGGCCCCGGCGGCTCGATCCCACCGGGGCCGAGGCACTCCGGCTCGCCAAGGGGATGCGGCGCCAGGCCCTGCGGGAAGGGGGCCACGCCGTGCCGAAGCTGATCTGGGACGCGGCCGAGGCCCACTTCGGGCTGCCCCGGCTCGATCTCGGATTCTGGCAGCGGGCCACGCGCCAGGCGTGGGTCCAGGCGCCCACGAAGGAGCCGTGGGAGCTGCTCGGGGACGGCGGCCACCGCTCCACCGCCTGAATGCAGGAGGGGGCGCCCCGCGGCGCCCCCTCCCCGTGTCACACCGGGTCGCCGCCGCGCAGGGAGACGGGCGGCCCCAGGATCTCCCTCCAGACCACCGCACGACGGAGTTCGGCCCGGGTGCGCCGGGCCGGCCCGGGCTGCCGGACCGGCCGCTCGGCCGCGCGGGCCGTCTCCTGCCGTGCCAGGCGGAGATGGAACGCCTCGTGGTCGGCGGGGCCGAGGGCGCCGCTCCGGGCTTCGGCCGCCGCGATCCGGCGCTGGACCACCGCGTCGGCCGCGTCGTCGGCCGAAGCCTCGACCCGCTCGGCCCGGAGCGGCACCGCGTCCCCGGATTCCGCCTCGACCGTCCTGCCCTCGAGGCTGTACGCCTCCTCCGGCTCCTCCATCAGGCCGCCGAGCGACCGGAGCAGCTCCTCCAGCCGCCGCGCCTCGACCTGCGTCGGGCTCGTCCCGAGGTCGGCGCCGCGCTCGGGCGGCGGCGCGCCCGCCCGCGCGAGGCGCTCGGCCCGCGCCCGCGCGGCGGCGCGGGCACGCCGGCGCTCCTCCTCCCGCGGGTCGCCGCGCTGCCGCTTCACGGCCTCCGAGATGAAGGAGAAGACCAGGTACGCGACTACCAGGACAATGCCGAGCCCTTCCATCGGTCAGCGCTCTCCCTCGGGCCGCGGCTCACCGTCGCCGCCGGCGATGGACTGCCGCATCGAGGTGTCGGCCTGGAGGTTCTTGTACCGCTGGTAGTCCATCACGCCGAGGTTGCCGCTCCGGAACGCCTCGGCCATCGCGAGCGGCACCTGGGCCTCGGCTGCGATCACGGCGGCACGCTGCTTCTGCGCCTCCGCCCGGTACTCCTGCTCCATCGCCACCGCCAGCGCCCGGCGCTCCTCGGCCTTCGCCTGGGCGATGCGCTTGTCGGCCTCGGCCTGGTCGGTCTGCAGCTCGGCCCCGATGTTCTTGCCCACATCCACGTCGGCGATGTCGATCGAGAGGATCTCGAACGCGGTGCCCGCGTCGAGGCCCTTCGCCAGCACCGTCTTCGAGATCATGTCGGGATTCTCGAGCACCGCCTTGTGGGAGGCGGCGGAGCCGATCGTGCTCACGATCCCCTCCCCCACGCGCGCCAGGATCGTCTCCTCGCCGGCGCCGCCGACCAGCCGGTTGATGTTCGCCCGGACGGTGACCCGCGCCAGGGCGAGGAGCTGGATCCCGTCCTTGGCCATCGCCGCCACCTTCGGCGTCGTGATCACCTTCGGGTTCACGCTCACCTGCACCGCCTCGAAGACGTCGCGGCCCGCGAGGTCGATCGCGGTGGCCTGCTTGAAGTCGAGGGGAATCCCCGCCTTGTCCGCCGAGATGAGCGCGTTGACCACCCGGCCGACGTTGCCGCCGGAGAGATAGTGGGACTCGAGCCGGTCCATGCTGAGGGCCAGGCCCGCCTTGTGCGCGGTGATGAGGGGCGTGACGATGCCGGAGGGGATCACCTTCCGGAAGCGCATGAAGAAGAGCTGCAGGAATGGCACCCGCACGCCCGACACCAGCGCCTGGAACCAGAGGCCGATCGGGAAGAAGCGCAGGAACACCACCAGCAGGAGGAACCCGAAGAAGAACAGGACCAGGATGATCCCGGGACCCAGCGTGGAGAAGTCGTTCACCGGTCGCTCCGGCGGAGGGGAAGGAAGGAGTCGGGCCGGTCCGCCACTCAGGCGACCGGCCGCACGACGTGACGATAGCCCTCGGCGCGGACCACGCGGACGACCGAGCCGGACGCGACGAAGCCGGTCTCGGCCACGGCATCGATCCGCTCGTCGCCCACGACGATGGTGCCGGCCGGGCGCAGGTCGGTGACCGCGGTGCCCTCGCGCCCGACGAGGTCGGCCCGCGGGAGGGCGGCGACGTACCCCTCGCGCGCGTCCAGCCCTTCGGTCAGCAGCGCCTGGCGGAAGCGGGGGCTGAACGGCAGGTGCCGGAGCCAGGCATAGACCACGGCGCCGGTGATCACGGCGGCGGCGCCGAGCACGATGAAGGCCCGACTCACGTCCGCGGCGGTCGGGAAGCTCCCGAGCATGGCGAGTATGGCGCTGCCGCCGACGAGGAGCAGCCCGGCCGCGCCGGCGACCCCGAAGCCCGGGAGCACGAACACCTCGACGCCGAGGGCGATGATCCCGAGGACGAGGAGGATCACCTCCTCCATGCCCGCCAGCCCGAGCAGCACGCTGGAGCCGAAGAAGAGGCCGAGGGAGGCGAGGCTCACCAGGCCGCCGAGGCCGAACGCCCCCGCCTTGAGCTCGAAGACCAGGCCGAGCATCCCGAGGGAGAGGAGCATCGGAGCCACCAGCGGGTTGGTGACGAACCGGACCACGCGCTCCGCCCAGTTGGGCGCCGGGGTCACCACGCGGGCCCCGGCGAGGCCGAGGGCTGCGAGCGCCTGGTCGAGGGTCGCCGCCTGGCCGTTCGCCACTCCGTGCCGGACGGCCTCGTCGGCGCTCAGCGTCAGCAGCCGGCCCGCCTCCACGACCCCGGGCACGGCGATGCTCTCGTCCACCATCGCCTCGGCGATCCGCGGGTCGAGCCCCCGGGCCTCCGCGAGGGCCCGGAACTCGGCCCGCATCGCGGACACGTACTTCTCCGGCAGCTTCTCCCCCTGTCCGCCCACCGGCGTGGCCGCGCCGATCACGCCGCCGGGCTCGATCCAGATCTGCCGGGCGGCGAGCGCGATGAACGCGCCGGCGCTGAAGGCCCGCGGGTGCACCCACGCATGCACCGGCACCTCGCTCCGCCGGACGGCGTCGACGATCCGCTCCGCGGCGTCGATCCGCCCGCCGGGAGTATCGATGTCGAGCAGCACCGCGGCCGCGCCCGCCGCCCGCGCCTCGGACAGCGCCCGCGCCACGAACGGCGCGAGTCCGTTCTCGATGGTGCCCTGGACCGGCACGCGGTAGACGACCTGCGCAGGCGCGGCCGAGAGGGGAACGGCGAGCGCGACGGCGAGGGCCGGGAGGAGGCGACGCATCGCGGGCTCCGGGAGGACGGGGACGATGGCCGAATCCTACCTTGCCACCACCCCGGGGGAAAGCCTCGCGGGCGGCCGGAGCGCGCTTTGCCTCCCGGCCGCGTCACCATAGGTTACGCGCCATGACGCACGCCGACGTCTTCCTCACCGCCGCCTGTCGCACGCCCGTCGCCCGCGCGGGCGGGGCGCTCGCGGCGGTCCGGCCGGACGACCTCGCCGCGCTCGTGCTGGGTGAGGCGGCGCGCCGCGCCGGGCTCGCCCCGGGCAGCCTCGACGACGTGATCCTGGGTTGCGCCGGCCAGGCCGGCGAGGACAGCCGGAACGTGGCGCGCATCGCCGCCCTCCTCGCCGGCTTCCCGGTGGAGGTGCCGGGCCAGACGGTCAATCGCCTCTGCGGCAGCGGGCTCCAGGCGGTGGCGTCGGCGGCGCAGGCGATCCGTGCCGGCGAGGGCGAGCGCTTCCTCGCGGGCGGCGTCGAGTCCATGAGCCGCGCCCCGTGGGTGATGCGGAAGCCGGACCGGGCCTGGCCCCGCGGCGCGCCCGAGGTGGCGGACAGTGCGCTCGGCTGGCGGTTCACCAACCCGCGGCTGCCCGCCGAGTGGACCATTACGATGGGCCACACGGCCGAGGTCGTGGCGCGGCGCTACGGCATCACCCGCGAGATGCAGGATGCCTACGCCGCGGAGAGCCAGCGACGGGCCGCCGCGGCCGCCGAGACGGGCGGCTTCGCGATGGAGCTGGTGCCCGTCGCCCTGCCCGGCGGCGGCACCGTCGAGCGGGACGAGGCGCCGCGGCCCGACACCACCACCGCCGCGCTGGCCGCGCTCCGGCCCGCCTTCGAGCGCGACGGGACGGTGACGGCGGGCAACGCCAGCGGACTCAATGACGGCGCGGCCGCGCTGGCGGTGGTGAGCGGAGCCGCCGCCCGGGAGGCGGGGGCCGTGCCGCTCGCCCGGATCGTCGCGACCGCGGTGGCGGGGGTGAGTCCGGAGGTGATGGGCATCGGCCCGGTGCCGGCGGTGCGGAAGGTCCTCGCCCGCGCCGGCCTCGGCATCGCCGACGTGGACCTCTGGGAACTGAACGAGGCGTTCGCGGCCCAGGTCCTGGCATGCATCCGGGACCTCGGGCTCGACGCCGCGCGGGTCAACGTGCACGGCGGCGCGATCGCGCTCGGTCACCCGCTTGGCTCGAGTGGCGCCCGCCTCCTCACGACGCTGGTGCACGCGCTCCGGCGGCGCGGCGGTCGCTTCGGCGTCGCGACGATGTGCATCGGGGTGGGCCAGGGGATCGCGATGGTGGTGGAGGCGGAGCGCGGGCCGTGACCCGCCCGCTGATCGTGGCCCATCGCGGCGCCTCCGCGAGGGCGCAGGAGAATTCGCTCGCGGCGTTCCGGCTCGCGGTGGACCTCGGGGCCGACGGGGTCGAGCTCGACGTGCACGCCACCCGCGACCATCGGCTGCTGGTGCACCACGATCCCGAGCTCCCGGGCCGGGGGGCCATCGGGGAGCTGGACGCGGCCGCGGCGCGGTCGGCGCGCCTCCCGAACGGGGAGGCCCCGCCCTTCCTCGAGGAGGCGCTCGCCGCGCTGGCCGGCCTCGAGGTGTTCGTCGAGGTGAAGGCGATGCCGCCCGCGGCGGAAGCCGCGCTCCTCGCGGCGATCTCGGCGGCGCCGGCGCGGTGCGCGGTCCACTCCTTCGACCATGCACTGGTCGCCCGCCTCGCGGGCCGGGGCGTGCGCCTGGGCCTGCTCGTCGAGGCGGCACCGCCGGAGCCGGCGGCGCTGCTCGCGCGCGCGGGCGCCGGGGATCTCTGGCCCCGCCGCGACGTCGTGACGGCGAGCCTGGTGCGGGCCACGCACGCCGCCGGCGGGCGGGTCATCGCGTGGACGGTCAACCGGCCGGACGACGTCCGGCGGCTCGCCGCGCTCGGCGTGGACGGGATCTGCACCGACGCTCCCGATGTCGCGCGCGCCGCGCTGGAGGCGGTGGCGTGACCGCGCGCACCGTCGCGGTCCTCGGCGCCGGCGTGATGGGCGCCGGGATCGCCCACGCCTGCGTGACGGCCGGGTGGGCCACCGCGCTGCACGACGCCGACGCGGCGGCCCGCGACCGCGGCCTCGCCAGGGTGCGGGCCCTGCTCGATGGCGGGGTTGCCCGGGGCAAGCTCGAGCCGGCGGCCGCGGTCGCCGCTGCCGGCCGGCTTCGCCCTGCGGCCTCCATCCGGGAGGCGTGCCGCGGTGCCGATCTCGTGATCGAGGCGGTGGTGGAGGATGCCGACGTGAAGCGCGAGGTCCTCGCGCAGGCCAGCGACTGGGCGGCCACCGACGCGCTGCTCGCGACCAACACCTCCGCCCTGCCCGTCGGTGGTCTCGCCGCCGACCTGCCCCGCCCCGGCCGGCTGGTCGGGCTCCACTTCTTCAACCCGGTGCACGGGATGCGCCTGGTGGAGATCGTGGTGCACGACGCGGTCGACGGGGAGACGCTGGCCGAGGCACGCGCCGTGGTGGCCGCCCTGGGCAAGGAGGCGATCGTCGTGCGCGACACGCCCGGTTTCGCGTCCAGCCGGCTCGGGATCGTCCTCGGCCTCGAGGCGATCCGGATGCTCGAACAGGGGGTGGCGAGCGCCGCGGACATCGACCAGGCGATGGTGCTCGGCTACCATCACCCCGTGGGGCCGCTCCGCCTGACCGACCTCGTCGGCCTGGATGTCCGTCTCCGGGTGGCCGACATCCTGCTCCGCGAACTGGGGGGCGAGCAGTACCGCGCGCCCGACCTGCTGCGGCGCCTGGTGGCCGAGGGGAGACTCGGCCGGAAGACGGGAGAGGGGTTCTACCACTGGGACGAATGAGGCCACCACCATGAAGCGACGCGCACTCGCGCTCGCGTTCCTCGCCGCGGCTGTGCCGGCCGCGGCCCAATCCCCGCTGCCGGTGGACCTCGGCGCGCGCGCGGTCGGCAGCGACAGCTTCACCATCCGGGTGCCCGGGCGGGAGGTGGGCTATCAGCGCACGCGCTTCGAGCCGAGTGCCGCCGGCTGGCGTTACATCGACCAGACCGTGATGACCGGGCGGGTGGAGCAGAACACCACCGTGGAATTCACCCGGGATGGGGCGCTGCTCCGGGTGGAGCAGCGCGGCACGAGCCGCGGCGTCCCGATGGCCACCGACCTCACCTATGGGGGCGGCCGGGTGAAGGGGCGCTCGAGCAACCCGGCAGCCGACGGGTCGGTCACGGTCTTCGAGATCGACTCGGCGGTGGGCGCCGTGGTGGACGACAACGCGCTCGTGGCCCTGGCGCCCGCCCTGCCGTTCGTGGCGGGCGCCGGCTGGAACTTCACGGTGTTCAGCTCGGGACAGAACCAGCTGATCCCGATGACGCTCGCGGTCGCCGGGCGCGACACGGTGGACGCACCGGCCGGCCGGTTCGACGCCTGGCGGGTGACGGTGACCGGCGGGCCGGCGCCGCTCGCCATCTTCGTCACCACTGCCGCCCCGCAGCGGGTGGTCCGCATCGAGGTGGTCGGCTCCCCCCTCGAGTTCGTGCTCGCGCAGTGATCGCCACTCCTCCCTCCAGCCCCGAGGACTCCTGATGCCTCGCTGGTCCGCCCTCCTCGGCGCCGGCCTGCTGGCCGCCTGCGCCGGGCAGCCGGCTCCCTCCCAACCCGGCCCCAAGGACGCCGCGCCGGCCACGTCGGCCGACCGCGTCCAATACGCGTCCACCTACGCGCGCCGCCCGTTCCGGCCGGTGCTCATCCGGAACGCCACCATCCTCACCGCCGCCGGCCCCGAACTGCGCAATGCGTCGCTGCTGCTCGAGGACGGAAAGGTGACCGCCATCGGCACCGCGCTGGCCGCTCCCGAGGGCGCGATGGTGGTGGACGGGTCCGGGAAGTTCGTCACGCCGGGGATCATCGACACTCACAGCCACCTCGGGGTCTACGCGGCGCCGGGGACCTTCGCCGAGGGCGACGGGAACGAGGCCACCAACCCGGTCACCGCCGAGGTCTGGGCCGAGCACTCGATCTGGCCGCAGGACCCCCAGATCCCGCTCGCCATCGCGGGGGGCGTGACGGTCATCCAGGTGCTGCCCGGCTCGGCGAACCTGATCGGCGGCCGCTCCGCCGTCATCCGCCTGGTGCCGGCCCGCACGGTGCAGGAAATGAAGTACCCGGGTGCGAGGTACGGACTCAAGATGGCCTGCGGGGAGAACCCGAAGCGGGTCTACCGGTCCCGCGGCCCCTCCACCAGGATGGGCAACATGGCCGGCTACCGGGACGCGTTCATCGACGCGGAGGAGTACCGGGCGAAGTGGGACAAGTGGCGGGCCGAGCGGAAGGGTGATCCCCCGGAACGCAACCTCAGGCTGGAGTCGCTCGCGGGCGTGCTCCGCGGCGAGATCCTGGTGCAGAACCACTGCTATCGCGCCGATGAGATGGCGCAGATGCTCGACCTGGCCCGCGAGTTCGGGTTCACCATCCGGTCGTTCCACCACGCGGTCGAGGCCTACAAGATCGCCGACCTGCTGGCACAGGCCGGCACCGCCGCCTCGGTGTGGGCCGACTGGTGGGGCTTCAAGATGGAGTCCTACGACGGCGTGCCGCAGAACGCGGCGCTGCTGCAGCAGGCCGGCGCGCGGGCCATCATTCACTCCGACGACGAGGGCGGCATCCAGCGGCTCAACCAGGAGGCCGCGAAGGCGCTCCACGCCGGCCGGCAGGCGGGGCTCCCGGTGACGCGGGAGGACGCGATCCGCTGGATCACGGCCAACCCGGCCTGGGCGCTCGGCCTCGAGGCGGAGACCGGGACGCTCGAGGCGGGCAAGAAGGCCGACGTGGTGGTCTGGTCCGCCGACCCCTTCTCGGTCTACGCCAGGGCGGAGCTCGTGTTCAACGAGGGCTGGCTCGTGTTCGACCGCACCGATCCCGCGCGACAGCTCCGCACCGACTTCAACCTGGGCCAGGCCGCGCCGGGGGTGGGACGATGAACCGCATCCGACGGATCAGCGCCCTGGCGGCGGCGGCCGCGCTCGCCGCCCTGCCCGCAGGCGCCCAGACCATCGCCATCACCGGCGGCACGGTCCACCCGGTGAGCGGCGGCCCGCTGGAGAACGCCACCGTGCTCATCCGCGACGGCCGGATCGTGGCCGTGGGCCGGGAGGTGGCGATCCCCGCGGACGCGCGCCGGGTGGACGCCCGGGGCAAGGTGGTGACCCCGGGGCTCATCCATCCTGCGTCCAACCTCGGGCTGCTCGAGGTCTCGTCGATCGAGGCAACCGACGAGACCGACGTGGCGGGCGACGTGACGCCTTCGTTCGACGTCTCGGCGGGGATCAACCCGGACAACGTGCGCATCCCGGTGGCGCGGCTCGAGGGCGTGACCTCGACGGTGGTGCTTCCGGGCGGTGGATTCGTCGCCGGGCAGGCGGCGTGGATCGGGCTCCTGGGCGACCGGAGGGAGGACGTCATCCGCCGTGCCGGCGTGGCCCTGCTGGCGAACCTGGGCGCCGCGGCGAAGGGGGCCGGCGGGGGGGCCCGGGCCCGGGGACTGGCGCGGCTCGAGCGCTTGCTCGACGATGCGGCAGAGTACGACCGCCGGCGAGCCGACTTCCGCCGCAACGCGATCCAGCCGCTCTCGGCGCCCGCGGAGGAGCTCGAGGCGCTCCTTCCGGTGCTCCGGGGCGAGCGGCCGCTCTACGTGGTGGCGAACTCGGAGCGGGACATCCGGAACGCGCTGCACCTCGCGGCCGAGCGCCGGCTGCGCCTGGTGCTCCTGGGGGCGGCGGAGGGTTGGAAGGTGGCGGGTGAGCTCGCCCGCGCGGGCGTGCCGGTGGTCGTGAACCCCTTCCAGAACGTTCCCGGGTTCGACAACCTCGGCGCCCGCTGGGACAATCCGGCCCTCCTCGCGGAGGCTGGCGTGACGGTGGTCCTCACGGAATCCGAGTCGGGCGGACCGCGGAACCTCCGCTGGGGGGCGGGTCACGCCGTGCGGAACGGCCTCCCCTGGGCGCGGGCACTGGAGGCGGTCACCCTCGCGCCGGCTCGGGCGTTCGGCGCCGGCCACGAGGCCGGTTCGCTCGAGCCCGGCAAACTGGCCGACGTGGTGGTCTGGAGCGGGGATCCGTTCGAGTACGCGACCCGAGCCGAGCTGGTGCTGATCGGCGGCCGGGAGGTGCCGGCGATGAGCCGGCAGACGGAGCTGCTGGAGCGGTATCGGCGGCTACCGCCGCAGTAGTTACCAGCTGCGAGTCGCGAGTCGCGAGCGGTTCAATTCCGCCTCGCGACTTGCGGCTCCTGACTCGGCCCTACCAGGTCGGCGGGGGCGGCGCGGGCGGCGGAGCCGGCGCGGGGACGTCGCCCGTCGGTTCGGGCGTTGCGCTGGCCTCGGTCCTGGCCCGGGCGATCTCCGCCTCGAGGTCGTCGAGCCGGAAGAGCAGCGACTCGATCCGGCGGGCATCCACGTCGCCGCCCCGTTCCTTCCGCCAGGTGAGCATGCCGAGGTCGCGCGCCGCGTTGTCGCGCTGGCGCTCCAGCCGGAGGACGCGGACGCGGACCTTTCCCTCCTCCAGTGCCTCCTGCGCGTTCTTGCCGAGCTGCTCCAGCTCGCGCTGCAGCCGATCCATCAACGAGGACACGGTCGCCTCCGGGTGTCGTATGCCCCATCTACGCCGGACGTCCCGGCGATGTTTCAGGACGAAGCATAACGAAAAGCCCCCCGGCATGCACCGGGGGGCGGACGAGCGGGACGCGGCGTGGGTCAGCCGGCCGCGACGACCTCGGCCGGGTAGACCGAGATCTTCATCCGCTTCTTGTCCTTGTGCTCGAACGCCACGACGCCGTCCACGAGCGCGAAGAGCGTGTCGTCGCTGGCGCGCTTCACGTTCTTGCCGGGATGGAAGACGGTGCCGCGCTGCTTGACGAGGATGTTCCCCGCCCGCACCGCCTCGCCGCCGTACTTCTTGACGCCGAGGTACTGCGGGTTGCTGTTGCGGCCGTTGCGGCTCGAGCCGACGCCCTTCTTGTGAGCCATGGGATCCTCAGCCGACCGTCAGGTCCGTCACGCGGACCTCGGTGAAATGCTGGCGGTGGCCAGTCTTCCGGCGATAGTTCTTCCGGCGGCGGAACTTGAAGACGTAGAGCTTCTCGCCCTTGCCCTCGCCGAGGACTTCCGCGACGACCCGGGCGCCCTTCACGGTCGGGGTGCCGGTCTTCACGGATTCCCCGTCGGAGGTGAGGAGCACCTCGTCGAAGGTCACGGTCGTGCCGGGGGCCTCCTGCATCCGCGGGAGCCGGAGCACCTGCCCCTTCTCCGCCCTGAACTGCTTGCCGAGCGCCCGGAAAATCGCGTACATGGCCAATCCTGCCTGAGAGCCTGCGGGTTGTAAGCCTCACAAGCTAGCCGCTTTGCGGCCCTCGGTCAAGGCCGCCGAGCGCCGCCGGCCTAGGCCACCGCGTAGATGTCGGTGACGTCCCGGCCGGCGGGCCGGCTCATCAGCCGGAATTCGTCCAGCCGCATCATCGGGTCGTCCCGGACCACCAGGTCGAGCCCGGTGCTCCGGGCCAGGGTCTGCAGCAGCTTCGGCTCCTCCTCGAACATGTAGAGGGCGACCTCGGGGTGGACCCGGACGGCCAGCTGCCGCTCCTTGTGCTCGTGCCCCGCACGGCGGAGGGAACGCTCCAGCCGGCGGGCGACGATCTCCGGACGGAAGACCCGGCCCGTACCGGCGCAAGCGGGACACTCGACAGTCTGCGAATGCCAGAGCGAGGGCCGGACCCGCTGCCGGGTCATCTCGATCAGCCCGAGCTCCGAGACGGCGTAGGCCTTGGTGCGGGCACGGTCGCGGCCGAGGTGCGTGCGGAGCTCCTGCAGCACCCGGTCCCGGTTGCTGCGCGACTCCATGTCGATGAAGTCGCAGACGATGATCCCGCCGATGTCCCGGAGGCGGATCTGCCGGGCGATCTCCCGTGCCGCCTCGAGATTGGTGCGGAGGATCGTCTTCTCGGGGTCCTTCTTCCCCGTGTATCGACCCGTGTTCACGTCGATCGACACCAGGGCCTCGGTCGGCTGGATGACCAGCGATCCGCCGGTCGGGAGTTCGCAGCGGGCCTTGAAGAGGTCCCGGATCTCGGCCTCAATGTCGAACTTGTCGAAGAGCGGCGTCGACTCCTGGTAGAGATGAACGCGCTCCATCAGGGTGGGGTCGACCTGGTTCAGGTACTGCCCGATCTCGTGGTGAAGTTCCTTCGTGTCGACGTGGAGCGCATCCACCTTGGCGCTGAAGAGGTCCCGGATGATGCCGCGGGTGAGGCTCGTCTCCCGGTGGACCAGCGCCGGGGCCCGGACGTAGAGCTTCTTCCGGTTGATCTTGCGCCAGAGGCCGAGCAGCGAGTCGACCTCGCGCTGGAAGTGCTCCTCGGTGACCTCCTCGGCGACGGTCCGGACGATGAACCCGCCCATGTCCTTGGGCACGACCTTGGAGACCATCTCGCGCAGCTTCGCGCGCTGCTCGCGCTGCTCGATCTTCCGGCTCACGCCCACCCGGGAGGCGTGGGGCATGTAGACGAGGAAGCGGCCCGGCAGGGAGATCTGGCTGGTCACCCGGCAGCCCTTGGTGCTGATGGGCTCCTTGGTGACCTGGACGAGGATCGTCTCGCCCTTCTTCAGCTGGTCGCCGATGTCCGGGACGGGGCGCCGACCGCGGCGGCGGCGGCCCCCGCCCCCGTTGCCGTTCCCGGCCTTGGCGGGTTCGGCCTCCTCGGCCTCCTCGCCGCCCTCGGCGGTGTCTTCCTCCTCCTCATCGCCCGGCTCTTCGTCCTCCTCCGGTTCCACGAGGTCGGAGGCGTGCAGGAAGGCGCTCTTCTCGAGGCCGATATCGACGAAGGCCGCCTGGAGCCCAGGCAGCACCGCGTCCACGCGGCCGAGATAGATGTCGCCTACGGTCCGCCGCTGGTCAGGACGGTCGTAGAGGAGCTCGACGAGGGTGTCGTCTTCCAGGATGGCGACGCGCGACTCGCGCTGGCCGCCATTGATGAGGATGACGCGTTTCAAGGCGGAAGTCCTCGGCCGCCTCCCGCAGGCGCCCGAGCGGGCGCCACGAGGGGCTGGCGGCTGGCAGTGGGAAGCGGGCCCGGAGGGGCCGGCCGGCCACCTTCCGCCCGGCGTCGGGAGCCGGCGGGACGGGCCGCAGACTCGCGGCAGCCGCGCACCCGTGCGCCCGGGCGGAGAGGATGGCCAGGAATGACCTGCGGACCCGCCCCGCGGGCGGGCCCCAACTCACGACAGCACGCGCCCCCGGCCGGTCCGGGCCGGAGGCGAGCAGTTCACGCAGGCGGCGAAGCGCCAGAATCATGTGGCAAATGTAGGAACGGCAGCGGCTTGGAGGCAACGCCCCGGCTCAGGCGACGACGTCCCCGAGGATCTGGCGGGCGATGACGATGCGCTGGATCTCGCTGGTCCCCTCGCCGATCTCGCAGACCTTGGCGTCCCGCATCATCCGCTCCACCGGGTAGTCGGTGGTGTACCCGTAGCCGCCGAAGACCTGCACCGCCTTGGTGGTCGCGCGCATCGCGAGTTCGGAGCAGAAGAGCTTGGCCATGGCCGCCTCGGTCTTGAAGGGGCGGCCGGTCTGCTTGAGCCAGGCGGCGTGGTACAGCAGGTGGGTGCCCGCCTCGATCTCCATCGCGAGGTCGGCGAGCTGGAAGTGGATCCCCTGGAAGCTGCCGATGTACCGCCCGAACTGCTTCCGGCTCCCGGCGTAGCGGAGTGCCTCGTGGTAGGCTCCCTCCGCGATCCCGAGGGACACCGCGGCGATCCCGATGCGCCCGGCGTCCAGCGTCTTGAGGAAGTTGACGAATCCCTCGCCGGGCCGGCCGAGGATGTTGTCCTTGGGCACCACGGCGTCCTCGAGGATCAGCTCGCGCGTGTCGCTCGCGCGCCAGCCCATCTTCTCCTCCTTCTTCCCGGCCCGCACCCCGGGGGTCTTCGGCAGGTCCGGCGCGTGGCCCACCCCGAGCGCCGCGCACCGCTCGAGGTCCACCGTGTCCTTGGTGACCAGGAAGCTGGTGATGCCCCGGCTGCCGTGGCCCGGCCCGGTGCGCGCGGTGACGGAGAAGATCTCGCCCACGCCGGCGTGAGTGATGAAGATCTTGCTGCCATTGAGCCGCCAGTGGTCGCCCCGGTCCTCGGCGACCGTGGCGGTGCCGCCCGCATCGCTCCCCGCCCCGGGCTCGGTGAGGCCGAACCCGCCGAGCACAGTGCCGGCCGCGAGGAGCGGCACGTAGCGCCGGCGCTGCTCCTCGCTGCCGAACTCGACGATGGGGGAGGTCCCGAGGTTGGTGTGGGCGCTGACGGTCAGGGCGTGGCTCGCGTCCACCTTCGCCAGCTCGTGCAGCACCACGTAGTAGGAGAGCTGGTCCATCCCGGCGCCGCCCAGTTCCTCGGGCCAGGGCACCCCGAGGAGCCCGAGTTCGCCCATGCGCTTCACGTTCTCCCACGGGAAGGCCGAGGTGCGATCCAGCTCGCGGGCCACCGGAGCGACGTGCTCCGCAGCGAAGGCGCGGACCATCTCGCGGACCTGCTCGTGCTGCTCGGTGAAGTACAGGGACGCATCCATCAGGCTCGACTCGGAGGTGCGGGGTTGCCGGAATATACCCGCCCCCCATTCACCGCGGAGGGCACGGATTCCTCCGGTTCACAGCGGTGGAGCTTCATGCCGGACCTGGGCGCCCTCCACGGTGAAGGGACGGCAGGGGATGACGGCGAGCAGCGAGCGGGCGAAGTTTCCCCCCATGCGCCTCCCGACCCGACTCCTCCCGCTCGCGATCATCGTCGCGGCCGCCTGCTCCGACGGCGGTTCCGGCCCGGGCACCTCTCCCGTCGCGCTCCGCTTCGCCCCGGTCGACAGCGGGCTCGACTTTCCTGTCTTCGCGGTGGCTCCGCCCGGGGACCCGACCCGCCTGCTGGTGCTCGAGCGCGGCGGCGTCGTGCACCTGCGGAAGAACGGCGTCCGCTCGCCGACGCCCTTCGCCGACCTGACCGGGCTCACCGGCGCCCCCGGCTCCGGGCTCGAGTACGGCGTCCTCGGCCTCGCGTTCCATCCGCAGTACGGAGCCAACCGCCGGTTCTTCGTCTACTACATCAACCCGAACGAGGACGCCCGCCTCGTGGAAATGCGCGCGGCCGCCTCGTTCGATGCGGCCGAGCCGGATGTGGTGGACACCCTGCTCGCCCTCGACATCAACGAGTACGCGGTGCACTACGGCGGGACGATCGGCTTCGGGCCGGACGGGATGCTGTACGTGGGGCTCGGCGATGGCGAGACCGGCGGGACCGCGGCGAGCAGTCCGGCACAGGACAGCACGAACCTGCGCGGCAAGATGCTCCGGCTCGACGTGGACGCCGGGACGCCGTATGCGATCCCACCGGACAATCCGTTCCTCGGGCGCCCGGACTGGGCCGGCGAGATCTGGCACCTGGGGCTGCGGAACCCGTACCGCTGGAGCTTCGACCGCCAGACCGGGGATCTCTGGCTGGGCGACGTGGGGGAGGACGCGGTGGAGGAGCTCGATTTCCTGCCCGCCGGGTCGGGCGGCCTCAACCTCGGCTGGCCCTACCGCGAGGGCTCGGCGTGCTTCCTCCCCCCCGCCGGGTGCCGGTCGGCCGGCCTGACGCCGCCGTTCCTGGTCTACGACCACGGCCAGGGCTGCTCCATCACCGGCGGCCACGTGTACCGCGGCGCCGCCTGGCCCGCGCTCCGTGGCTACTACCTCTACGGGGATTTCTGCCGGAGCCTGGTCCGGGTGGTCCGTCGCTCCAGCGCCGGCGCCCCGGTGGACCGGTCGGAGTGGGCCCTGCCGGTCGCGAACGACAACGTGACCGGCTTCGGCGAGGATGCCGCGGGCGAGGTGTACGTGGTGCTGGCCTCGGGCCGGGTCTACCGGGTGGAGCTGGCGCTGCCCGACTGATCAGCGACGGGCGGCGCGGTATTCGGCCAGGAGCTCCCGCACCCGGTCGAGCGGCAGCGCCTCCACCCGCTGTCCGTTGGACTCCACGGTGGTGGCGGTGAAGAGCGAGTTGTAGATCGCCTCCTCCGTCGCCTCCACCACCGCAGCGAAGAGCGGCGACGCGGCCTCGTTGCCGAGTTCCGCGGCGGCGGGCGGCGCCTCGCCCGGGCGGCGCCGGAGCGCGGCCGCCGTGCTGAAGGCGAGGACGTAGTCGCCGGAGCCGTTCGAGGCGAAGGAGCCGGTGCGGGCGAGCCCGAGCATCGCCCGGCTCGCGAGGCGGCCGAGATTCCGCTCCCCCACCGGCGCGTCCGTGGCCAGCACGATCATGATCGAACCGTCGCCCGGCGCCGGGGCCACCGCGCTGCGGTAGGCGAACCGCCCGAGGCGCTCCCCCACCGGCACGCCGAGAACCTGCAGCATCCCGCCGAAGTTGCTCTGCACCAGGACGCCGACGGTCCACCCGCCGAGCGCGGCGGGCAGCCGGCGGGAGCTGGTGCCGATGCCACCCTTCCAGCCGAACGCGACCGTCCCGGCTCCCGCGCCGACCGCCCCCTCGACGACCGCGCCGGTGTCGGCGGCGCCGAGGGCCCGCTCGACGTCCACGGCCTCGATCGGGCGGCTGCGGATGGCATTGAGGCCGGCGTCATTGGTCTCGCCCACCACCACGTTGATGGAGCGGACCTGTTCCATGCCGGGCTGGCGCAGCATCCACGCCGCCAGCGCATCGGCGGCCTTCCAGACGCAGAGGGTGCAGGTGAGGAGGATGGGGGACTCGAGCTCGCCCAGTTCGCGCACCTGGGTCACGCCCAGCAGCTTGCCGAATCCGTTGCCGACGTGGAGCCCCGCCGGCACCCGGTCGAGGAACGGGTTGCCGGCGTGGGGGAGGACGACGGTGACCCCGGTCCGGACCGAGTCACCGCGGATCACGGTGGCGTGCCCCACGCGGACCCCGGCCACGTCGGTGATCGCATTGTGCGGGCCGGGCGCGAAGATGCCGGGCGCCACGCCGAGGTCTCGCGCGCGGGCCTGCGCGGCGAGGGGCGAAGCGAGGACTGTGAGCAACAGGGTGAGCCGGGTTGACATGGGGAGCGGGGAGCGGGGAGCGGGGAATGCCGAGGACTCAACTTGCCCTCTAGCCCTCCTGCCGTCCAGCGGTGATCGCCAGCACCACCTCGCCGAAGCGCGCCATGGCGCGGGGGCCGAAACCCGGCACCAGGCCAAGGATGCGGCGGGTGCCGGGGCGAGCGGCCGCGATCGCGTCGAGCACCCGATCACCCAGGACGTACTCCCGCGGAAGGCCGGCCGTGGCCGCCACCGCGTCCCGCCAGGCCTGGAGTCGCGCCCGCACTTCCGTCGCCACCGGCGGCGACGGCTCCGGTGCGGGCGCCGGCGGCTGTCGCACGACGCACCGGTCGCAACCCGCGCACCGCGGGAGGCGCTCCCCGAACCAACCGATGAGTGCCCGGCGACGACAGCCCCGCCCTCCGGCATACCGCTCCATCGCAACCAGTCGTCGCTCGGCACGCTCCCGCCGCCGCTCGATCCGGTCCCACCGGACCGGCCCCCGCTCCGGGTGAAGCTCTCCGCGCAGCCGTTCGACCGACGCCAGCACGTTCGGCGGCAGGCCGGCCGTGGCCGGGTCACGCCAGGCCCGTTCCACCACCGCCCTCGGCGGGAAGGTCACGGCGAGCTGGCGCCGGTGGAGCTCGGCGTCGCCCCTGCCGTGGAGGAGCACGCAGTCGGCCGGTGCGCCATCGCGGCCCGCCCGGCCGGCCTCCTGGTAGTAGGACTCCGGCGTCGGCGGCATCA
Organism: Gemmatimonadales bacterium; assembly: GCA_035457305.1. Taxonomy (GTDB): domain Bacteria; phylum Gemmatimonadota; class Gemmatimonadetes; order Gemmatimonadales; family GWC2-71-9; genus JAICEH01. Next base: position 4,376 of record DATIBS010000131.1, on the reverse strand, counting down.
TCCAGTGCACCACGAGGCGCACGGTCGGCTTGTCGATGCCCATCCCGAAGGCGCAGGTGGCCACGACGACCTCGAGGTCGTCGTCGCGGAAGCGATCGAGGGTGACGCGCCTCGTGTCCGGGGACAGCCCCGCGTGGTAGGCCGCAGCCCGGAAGCCGTGCCGGCCCAGGGTGCGGGCAAGGGCCTCCGTGACGCGTCGCGTGGGCGCGTACAGGATGGCCACGCGATCAGCCCGGCCGAGCAGCGCGAGCAGCGCCCGGAGGCGACCCGGCTCGTCCGCCACCGGGACCACGAGAAACCGGAGGTTCCGGCGGTCGAACGAGCCGACCACCTCGGCGGCGCCGGCACGGAATCGGAGCGTCCGGCGGATGTCGGCCCGGACCTCGGGGGTGGCGCTTCCGGTGAGCGCGACCACGGGCGGCGAGCCGAGCGCGAGCCGGTGCCGACCGAGGACCCGGTAGCTCGGACGGAAGTCGTGTCCCCACTCGCTGATGCAGTGGGCCTCGTCCACCGCGAGCCGAGCCGGCGCCGCACCGACTTCGCGCAATTCGCGCGCGAGCCGGGCAAGCCGCTCCGGGGAGGCGTAGAGCAGCCGGATCCGCCCGGCCGCCACCGCTCCGACGGCCTCGCGCTGGGCGCCTGGCGGAAGCGCCGAGTGGAGTGCGACCGCCGGGAGCCCCCGGCCGCGGGCCGCCTCGACCTGGTCCTGCATCAGGGAGATCAACGGCGAGACGACGAGGGTGAATCCGTGACCGAGGAGGGCCGGAACCTGGAAGCAGGCCGACTTCCCCGCCCCGGTGGGGAGGACGCCGAGCACGTCGCGGCCGGCGAGCAGGGGGCGGACCACCCGCTCCTGGAGCGGGCGGAACGCGGGGTGCCCGAAGTGACGGGCGAGGAGGGCGCCGGCGGCGTCGAGCGAGGGCTCCACGCCGCAAGCTGGGTGGGACGAGTCTAGTTCGCGTACCGGATGCGATGGACTCCGGTGCCGCTCCCCGCGTCCGCACCCACGTACAGCGCGCCGTCCGGGCCGACCGCCAGCGCGGTGAGCTCCGGGAACCCGCGGGCGAATGCCCCGACGACGTCGCCCCGCGCGGGGTCCATCCGGTGGACCTGGCCGGACACGTAGTCGCCGAAGAAGTAGTCTCCCGCGTAGTCGGACGGGAAGCGCTGCGTCGCGGGCCGGTAGAAGGCGCCGCCCACGATCGCGAAGCCGGGGACGAAGTCGTTGCCGTGCCAGTATGCGTAGCGTGGGGACGTCGGACCCAGGGCGGCGGCCGGCCCCTCGTACCCGGGCCAGCCGTAGTTGCCGCCGCGCACCCCCACGTTGACCTCCTCCCACTCGGTGCCGCCGACGTCGTTGATGAAGAGCGTCGCGGTGGCGGGATCGAAGGCGAACGTGAAGGGATTCCGCAGGCCGAGCCCCCAGATCGCGCGGGCCAGGCCACTCACCTGCCCGTAGAACGGGTTGTCGGTCGGGATGGTCCCGTCGGCGTTGAAGCGGAGCAGCTTGCCGAGCACGCTCGACGTGCTCTGCGCGGCGGTGGTGTTTCCGTTGTCGCCGACGCCGACGTAGAGCTTCCCGTCGGCACCGAATGCCAGCGCGCCGCCGTTGTGGTTGCTGGCGGAGGAGAGCGCCGGCAGGTTCACGAGCACCGTCTCGCCGGCGGAGATGTTCCCGCTCGCGGTGAGCCGGCTGATCCGGTTGTGGGTGCCGCCCGCATCGGTGGTGTAGTGGACGTAGACCCGGCCGTTCGAGGAGAACGCCGGATCGAGCGTGAGGCCGATCAGCCCGCGCTCGCCCGCCGAGTTGACATCCAGGTCCACGAACGGCGTCCCGAGCCGCACGCCCCCGCTGATGATCTCGATCCTCCCGTTCTGGAGCGCGACGAACATCCGGCCGTCGGGGGCGAACGCGATGGCCGTGACCCGCGCGGTGAGTCCGTCGGTCACCAGCTCGCGGACGAACCCCTGGGGCAGGTCGGACGCTGAGGCGAGCGTGAACGTGACCTTTACCCACGGCGAGCGGTTGCCCGCGGCGTCCCGCGCCCGGGCGCGCACCTCGTGCTGTCCGCCGGTGTAGGCCGCGGCCCTCGGGAGCGAGAAGCCCCACGGGGCCGCGGTGTCCTCCGGGCCCACCGGGGTTCCGTCGAGCTCGAACTCGACGCCGGCCACCCCCAGGTTGTCGGTCGCGTCCACCGAGACGGCGAGCGTGCCGAGGCCGGTGGCCGAGTCCGCCGGCTGGAGGAACCGGACGGTAGGGGGCTGGGTGTCGCTGCCACCCTGATCCTGCACCGTGACCGCGACCCCCGGCGAGGTGGTCACCGCACCGTCCTCGTCGGTGGCGCGCGCCGTCAGGGTCCGCGGACCGGCCGCGCTCGGCGTCCACGTCGCCGCGAAGGGGGAGGTGCCGTCGGTGCCGATGAGCGTCGTGCCGTCGAAGAACGACACCGAGACGACATGGCCATCGGAGTCGCTCGCGGAGGCGGCCAGCGTCACCGGGTTCCCGACCACGGGGGACCCGGCGGGCTCCGCAAGCGCCACGGTCGGCGGCAGGTTCGCCGCCCCGCTGGCGCTGAAGTTCGCGACGAACTCCTCCGCGGACGCCGGGGTGACGACCACGTGTTCCGCTGGCTTCCCGCTCGACCACGAGTTGAAGGCGTAGGCGACTCCCGACCTGGATTGCGGACTCGCCACCCCGAGGGTGCGGCGGATGCCCACGACCCCCTCCACCTGGAGCGGAGTGGCGCGCGGCTGGCCGTCGAGGAGCACCTGGAGTCCCGCCGGCGACGTGACGACACGGAACGTCCCCTTTTCCGGGAGGATGTCGCGCACCGCCGTGTCGGACCGGCCGGCGGCGTCCTCCACCCGGAGGTAGAGCCGGTAGAACACGTTGGCCGAGGTCTCCCCCTGGTCGGGGATCTCGAGCGTCCCCACCGACCCCGGGGTCGGCGCGAGGAACGGATGGGTGTGGGTGTCGTGATGGAACTCGGCCCACCACGAAAGGCGGCTCCCCGGAATCGCCGCTCCGCCCGCGTCGGTCCCGCCGCCCGAGTACCCCAGGGAAGTGCCGGCCCGGTACGTGACCCCGGGTCCGGGCTCGCTGATCGCCGCCACCGGCGGTCCGTCGGGGCCAGCCCCGAGGGTCTCCCCGCCACATCCCAGCAGGAGCAGGGCCTGGAGCAACAGGGCGGCGCGAGCGGGGCGGCGGGCGAGGACGTCGGACGGCATCGGCAAGGACTACCCTTCAGGAGCGCGGGGCGGGAATGGGCCGGGAAGAGAATCGCATCCGGGTCGGATTCGCAACAGGACCTGCATCACACTTCCGCCCGCAGCCGGGGGCCTAGCGCCGCCGGCGGTCCCCCGGGGGCTGGAGGAAGCGGAGGCCGAGCGCCACGACCAGCACCCCGATGGCCAGCCACGTGACCCTCCGGTCGTCGCGGGCGATGGCCACAAGGGCGAGGCCGAGGCCGACGGCCCCGAGGATCATCCGGAGCGCCAGCACGTTCACGAGAGGAACTTCTCCACCGCTGCGCGGAAGTCGGGTGTGCTCCGGGCCAGGGCGTTGACGCGGGCGCCCAGGCGAATGCCCTCCTCGAATGACGGCCCGTCGAGCTCGTACAGGAGGCGCTTCGTGAGGCAGAGGGCCGTGGGGCTCGCCGCGGCGAGCGCCGCCATCGTTGCCCCTCCCTCCGCCTCCAATCGATCGGCCGGCACCACCCGGGACACCAGCCCCAGCTCGCGTGCCTCGCTGGCTCCCACCAGGCGGGCGGTGGCCGCCAGGTCGAAGGCGACCTTCTCGCCCACCTGACGGCGGAGGAGGGTGAGCACCATCGCGGGCACAAAGCCGCGCTGCACCTCGGGATACCCGAACTGCGCGGAGTCGGCGGCGACGACGAGGTCGCATGCCGTGGCCAGCCCACAGCCACCGGCCAGGGCGCGGCCCTGCACCAGCGCCACGACGGGCTTGTCGAGCCGCCGCATGGCGAGAAAGACCTCGCCGAGGCGGAGGGCGCCTGCTTCGTTCTCGGCCGGGGACAGCTCGCGCGACGCCAGCAGTTCGGCCAGGTCGGCGCCGGCGCAGAAGTCCTTCCCGGCCCCGCGGAGGGCGACCACCCGGACCTCGGCGTCGAGCGCGGCGCGTTCCAGCCCGCGGTGCAGCTCCTCCACCATGGCCGCATCGAGCGCATTCCGCTTCTCCGGGCGGTCGAGCGTGATGGAGAGCACGCCGTCCGCGAGCCCGACGGTCACGGCGCTCACTGCCCGACCGTCCTGGCCACCGCGCGGGGCACCCGAATCTCCATCCGGAGGAGGGCGGTCGAATAGACCTTGCCCTGGGCGTCGGTCTTGAGGGAAATCGTCCCGCCACCGTCGAGGGC
>DATIBS010000130.1:0-11449 GCA_035457305.1 Gemmatimonadales bacterium | reverse complement strand
ACTAGTTAGGCCACCGAGCCATGCCCGCGCCCCGCTCCCCGTTCCCCGCTCCCCGCCTTGGCACACCCGTCGCTATCCCCTCCATCCAGACGCCGCGCCCCCGCGGCGGCACCGACCGATGGAGCGCCGATGCCGGGAACGCGGACGTGGGTGGACGACGCCATGCGCGGGGCGGTGCTGCCGGCCTTCGTGGCCCTGGCCACCTCCTGCTCGACGGTGGCACCCTCGGACTCGCTCCCCGTGGGCGCGGTCCCGATGGAGGCGCCGGTGCTCTACCAGGAGTGGTGGGCGGCCACGGAGGCCTGTGCCGACCTCGGTGGCTCGTTCGAGCGGGTGGAGTGGTTCGTGGTGCCGGGCGCGAGCTCGTTCCCGACCGAGGTGGGCGAGAAGGTCGGGCTCTGGGTCAAGAGCGGGGAGCGGCGGCAGATCATCATCGCCGAGGGGTACCTCGAGCACGAGATGGTGGTGCGGCACGAGATGCTGCACGACCTGCTGTCGCGGGAGGGGCACCCGGAGCCGTACTTCGCCGAGATGTGCCACCTGACGTGGGAGACGTGGCAGGGCGCTGGCGGGACGCAGCTCGCCGCGAGCCACCTCCACTAGCACTCATTGCGGGACATACCCGGCCTGGCCGGGCGCGCGGGCGGCTGCTCCCTGGGTGGCCGTCCGCGTCACTTTCATCACCGCAGAGGCGCAGAGTGCGCAGAGGACTGCGGTGATCAGGGGCCCCATCCCGTCCCGATTGCCCGAATCGGGGTGGGGCGGGGCCAATCTGCATCAAGCCGTTGTTGTGCTCTGCGCCCTCTGCGCCTCTGCGGTGAATGACTAGATTCACCCCCCGTGACGCTCGACGCCCGCACCCGACCGGTCTATGTCTGGCTCCTCGCCGGGTGCAGCCTCATCGCGCTGATGGTGGTGGTGGGCGGGATCACCCGCCTCACCGGCTCCGGACTCTCGATCACCGAGTGGGACCTTCTCGGCGGTACCTTTCCCCCGCTCAACGACGCCGACTGGCAGGAGCTCTTCGCCAAGTACCAGACGACGCCGCAGTACCTCCGGGAGAACGCGCACTTCGGGCTGGCCGAGTTCCGGGCCATCTTCTGGTGGGAGTGGATCCACCGCTTCATCGGCCGCGCGATCGGGGTGGTCTTCGTGGTCCCGTTCGCGTGGTTCCTGGCGACCGGGCGGGTGGCCCGGCCGCTCCTGCCCCGCCTGCTGCTCCTCCTCGGCCTGGGTGCCGCCCAGGGCCTCATGGGCTGGCTGATGGTGGCGAGCGGCCTGGTGGACGATCCCCGGGTGAGCCACTACCGGCTCGCGGCCCACCTGCTGCTCGCCTTCACCACCTTCGCGGTCACGCTCTGGACCGCCCTCGGCGTCCGCGCCGGGCGGTGGGAGGCGGCAAGCGACGTCGCCCGCCCCGTCGATCGCTCGCCGGCCCACGGATGGGCGGTGGCGGTGCTGGTGCTGCTGATGCTGCAGGTCACGTACGGCGCCTTCGTGGCGGGACTCCGGGCGGGCTTCCTCTACAACACCTTTCCCACGATGGGCGGGCACTGGGTGCCGCCGGGAACGGGCGGCGCGGGGTCGCTCGTCGCCGACCTCACCGCCCAGCCGGTGACGGTCCAGTTCATCCACCGAGTGCTGGGGCTCGTCGTGGCGGCCCTGGCACTCGCCTTCGCCTACCGGTGGCACAGGAACGCCGTGGTGGGGCGTGCGGCGGCGTGGCTCGGGGGGATGGCGGTGCTCCAGTTCGGCCTCGGGGCCCTCACGGTGCTGCGACTGCCGGCGCACCCGGTCTTCTGGGGGACGGTGCACCAGTTCGGCGCGCTCGCGCTCCTCACCGCCGCGGTCGTGGCGCTCTTCCGGGCGCGGCACCCGGCCGCCGGGTGACTGATTCACCGCAGAGGCGCAGAGGACGCAGCGACACGCCACGATGAGATTGCCCCACCCCGCCCCAGATGCTCGAATTGGGGTTGGGTGGGGCAAATCAGTTTCAGGCTATTGCTGTCCTCTGCGTCCTCTGCGCCTCTGCGGTGAATTCCACCCTCAACGGGTCCACTCCGCGAACGACCGCGCCGGGGCGCCGCATTCCGGCCACTGCGCCTGCTGGCCGGTGTTGCGGTTCACCGGCAGCACCCGCCGGTCGCGGCCGATCACGCTCTCCTCCTGGTCGGCCAGGTATACCAGCATGGCGGTCAGCGTCGCGTTCCGCTTGAGGTCCTCCGGGACGATCTTGTCGTAGGTGTCCCGGTTGGTGTGCCAGGTGTAGGTGAAGTAGCCCCAGTTGAGCGAGCCGAGCCCGAATGCCGGGGCGCCGTAGCAGACGAACGACGCGTTGTCGGTCCCCCCGCCCTGCGGCATGCCCGGGTTGGCGAGGTTGACCGAGTCGGTCACCTCGGCCGGCAGCCGCGCGAACCACTTGCCGAACGCCGCGCCGGCATCGGTGAGCCCCTGCATCGAGATGTTCCGCACCCGGCCGGTGCCGTTGTCCTGGTTGAAGAGCGCGTGGAGTCCGCGCACGATCTCGGGATGGTCGGCCGCGAAGGCCCGCGACCCGATGAGCCCCTGTTCCTCACCGCCCCAATGCCCGACGACGATGGTCCGCTTCGGGTTGGGATAGGCCTGCCGGATGATGCGCAGCGCCTCGAGCATGGTGGTGGTGCCGGTGCCGTTGTCGGTGGCGCCGGACGCACCGTCCCACGAGTCGAGGTGGGCCGAGAGCAGGATGTACTCGTCCGGCTTCTCCGACCCGCGGATAGTGGCGATGGCGTTGGCCACCGGGACGTCCCCGAGGAACTCGGCGTCGGCGGTGAGCCGCACCACCGGCCCCTGGCCCTTCTCGGCCAGGCGCCACAGCAGCCCGTAGTCCTCGCAGGAGAGGTCGAGCGTGGGCGTGGTGCCGGTGCGGGCGTTGAAGATCCGGGTCACGCCCCAGCCACCGCTCCAGGTGCTGGTGAGGATGCCGGCGGCGCCCGCCCGTTCCAGCGCCAGCGGGCCGGTGCGGTTGTCGTAGCCGGTCTTCCCGAGCCGGGCGGTCCACGCCTCGGCCTGGGCGCGGCGCTCCGCGGCCACCCGGTCCGCCGCGCCGGTCTGGCCGAATTCCTTCCAGTTGTCCGCCGGCCGGCAGCTCGCGTTGGCCGGGGAAAGGAGCACGAAGGCGCCCTTCACCGACGGAAGCCACGCGGCGTACGCGGCAGAGTCGGCCAGCTCGGGGAGGATCACCACCCGGCCCCGGACTGCCTTCCCCTTCGTGCCCGGGCTCCAGGCGAGCATCATCGCCTCGAGCGACCGGACCCGCGGGGCCACGAGGTCGAGGTGGGTCGGGCCGCGCCGCCAACCTCTCCACGTGCCGTAGCGCTCGGCGCGGGCGTCCACGCCCCAGGCCTTGTACGTGTCGACGAGCCACCGGGTCGAGGCGTCGTAACCGGGGGTGCCGGTGAGGCGCGGGCCGATCGAGTCGGTGAGCACCTGGGCGAGGTCCATCGCGCGGGAGCTGTCCATGCCGAGCGCCCACATGCGCTTCAGGACCGGGTCGTCCACCGGAAAGGTCTGCGCTTGCGCCGGCATCGCCATCGCGGCGGCCAGCAGCATTCCGAACATCGCTCGCTTCATCGTGACTCCTCCTGGAGGGATTTCACCGCAGAGGCGCAGAGGGCGCAGAGGACCGCGAGGGCTGGCGCACCTGTCCCCGACGACGCCTCGCCGTGGATTGTTTCCCTGACCGCACCACCCTTGCTTCGCGATCCCCTGCGCCCCCTGCGCCTCTGCGGTGATCAGACAACTCAGCCCTCGTCCGTGAACCGGCCATTCCGCATCCCGACCTCGACCAGCGCGGGCGCCGGGGTGAAGCGCTTGCCGTAGACGTTTTCCAGCCCGCGGAGCACGTCGAGCGCGCGGGTGGGCCCGATCCGGTCGAGGGTGCGGAGCGGGCCGCCGCGGAAGGGGGGGTACCCGATCCCGAAGATCGCGCCGATGTCCCCGTCGCGCGCCGAGCGTACCACGCCCTCGCCCCGGGCCATCGCGGCCTCGTTGAGCATGGCATACAGGAGTCGCTGCTCGATGGTCTCGGGGCTCAGGGCCTGCTTCGGCTGCACCCCCAGCAGCTCGTAGACCGCGGGGTCGGGGCCGGCCTTCTTCCCGCCTTCATAGCGATAGAAGCCCTTGCCGTTCTTCCGTCCCTGGCGGCCCGCCTCGAGCATCTTCGCGATCACCGGCGCCGGCGCGAGCCGATCGCCGAATGCGGCGTGCATCACCCCGCCGGCCTTGGCCCCGACGTCGAGGCCGACCTCGTCCAGCAGCGCCACCGGCCCGACCGGGAAGCCGAACTTCGTCATCGCCTTGTCGATCGCCTCGATCGGCGTGCCCTCGGCCAGGAGGTGCCCGGCCTCGTTCAGGTAGGGCGCGAGGATCCGGTTCACCCAGAAGCCGGGACGGTCCGCCACGACGATCACGGTCTTCCCCAGCTTCCGGCCGAAGGCGAGGGCGGTGGCCACGGCCTCGGGCTCCGTGCCCGCGTGGGGGATGACCTCGAGCAGCGGCATCCGGTCCACGGGGGAGAAGAAGTGCATCCCCAGGACCCGGCCGGGCCGGGCGGCGCCCTCGGCGATCCTCCCGATCGGGATCGTGCTGGTGTTGGTCGCGAAGATCGCCCGCGGGGCCGCCGCCTCGACCTCGGCCAGCACCTTCCGCTTGACGTCGAGGTCCTCGAACACCGCCTCGATCACGAGGTCCGCCCGGCGGAAGCCGTCCCAGCCGGCGGACCCGCCCATCAGCGCCGCGAGCCGCTGGTGTTCCTGGCGCGTGATGCGCCGGCGCTCGAGCCGGCCGTCCACGACCTTCCGGGCCGCCTTGAGTCCCGCGGCGACCCGGTCGAGGGCGGCGTCCTTGAGTCGCACCTCCACCTGGGCCTGGGTCACCGCGGTCCCGGCGATGCCCGCGCCCATGAAGCCGGAGCCCACCACACCGAGGAGCCCCACCGGCAGCGGCTTCGCGCCCGAGCCGCCGTCGTCCTTCTTGAGCGCGGTGGTGGCGAAGAAGATCCGCACCAGCTCCTTCGACACCTCGCCCATCGCCAGCTCGCCGAACTTGCGGTGCTCGGCCTCGAAGCCCTTCTTCGGCCCCTGCTCGAGCCCGGCCTCCACCGCCTCCAGTGCGGCGAGCGGCGCCGGATAGTGCCCGCCGGTCTTCGCCATCACGCCCTTCCGTGCCTGGGCGTAGACGATGCGCCGTCCCGGCGGGGTGCGGTCGAGGAACCAGCCCACCAGCCCGCCCTTCGGTTCCCGCCGCGGCTGGCCGTCCTTCAGCAGCCGCCCGGCGGCCCGCAACGCCGTGTCGAGCAGGATGGCGGGGTGCACCAGCTCGTCCACGATCCCGAGCCTGAACGCCTTGGCGGCGCGCTCGGTCTTCCCGGCGAGGATGATGTCGAGCGCAGCACGGAGCCCGATGAGGCGCGGCAGGCGTACCGATCCGCCGGCGGCGGGCAGGATGCCGAGCTGCACCTCGGGGAGGCCGATCTGGGTCTTCGGGTGGTCCGTGGCGACGCGCCAGTGGCACGCGAGCGCGAGCTCGAGTCCGCCGCCGACACAGGCCCCGTGGATCGCGGCCACCACCGGCTTGGCGCTCGCGGCGACGCGCCCGATCATCTCCTGGCCGTCGCGGGAGAGGGCCTCGGCCTGCGAGGGCGTCTCCAGCCGGGTGAACTCCTCGATGTCGGCGCCCGCGATGAACACGTCGGGCTTGCCGGAGGTGAGGACGATCGCGCGCACCGCCGGGTCGGCCTGCAGCGCCGCGAACACCTGCTCGAACTCGGCCTTGACCGCAGCCGTGAGCTTGTTGACCGGCTCGCCGGGGAGGTCGAAGGTCAGGACGGCGATGCCGTCCCGGGTTGCCGTCGTGAATGCGGGCATCGTCTATCGCTCCAGCACCATCGCCCACCCCATCCCGCCCTGGGCGCACACCGAGATGAGCCCGTACTGCACGTCGCGGCGCTTCATCTCGTTGGCGAGGGTGGTGACGAGCCGGGCGCCGGTGGCGCCGAACGGGTGGCCGATGGCGATCGAGCCCCCCATCACGTTGGTCCTGTTCCAGTCCACCTCGCCCACCGGGCCGGGCAGGCCGAGCCGGTCGGCCCACGCCTTCGAGGCCCAGGCCTCCACGTTCGACAGGACCTGTGCCGCGAAGGCCTCGTGGATCTCCAGCAGGCCGAGCTCGTCCCAGCGGATCCCGGCGCGGGCGAGCGCCTTCGGCACGGCGTAGGCCGGCCCCATCAGGAGCTGCCACCCCGGGTCCACCGCCGCCACGGCGTAGCTCCGCACATAGGCGAGCGGCTCGTAGCCCAGCGCGCGCGCCTTGTCCTCCGCCATCAGGAGCACCGCGGCGGCGCCGTCGGTGAGCGGCGAGCTGTTGCCCGCGGTCACCGAGCCGTACTTCCGATCGAACACCGGCTTGAGGGCGGCCAGCTTCTCCAGCGAGCTGTCAGCGCGGATGCCGTTGTCGCTCGTGAAGGGCTCCGGGCCCTCGAGCCAGGGGGCGATCTCGGCGGTGAGCCGGCCGTCGGCGGTGCCGGCTGCGGCGCGCTCGTGGCTCAGCAGGGCATAGCGATCCTGCTCCACCCGACTGATCGCGTTCTCCTTCGCCATCTTCTCGGCCGACTGCCCCATCGTCTCGCCGGTGCTCGGCTCGGCGATCGCGGGCGAGACCGGGACCAGGTCCCTGGCCCGGACCTTCCCGAAGATCGCGAGGCGCTGGCCCAGGGACTTCGCCTTGCTCGCCTCGACCAGGAGGCGACTCATCCGCTTCGAGTGGAGGATGGGAATGTCGGAGAGCGATTCGACCCCGCCGGCGAGGATCACGTCGGCGTGGCCCATGGCGATCTGGTCGGCGGCGTTGGTCACTGCCTGCCCGGCGGACGCGCAGGCGCGATTCAGGGTGTAGGCGGGGATGGTGCGGGGGAACTGGGGCAGAAGGCTCACCTCGCGCGCGGTGTTCGGGGCGAGCACCGAGGGGATCACCTGGCCCCAGACCACCTCGTCCACCTCGGACCCGGCGAGCTCGGCCCGGGCGAGGAGTTCGCGGGCGAGGAACCGGCTCAGCTGGACGGCGTTGACGTCGGCAAAGACCGACCCGCTCCGCGCGAAGGGCGTCCGGAGGCCGGCAACCACGGCCACGCGGCGGCGGGTGAAGAGATCGGACATCGGCTACCCCGGAAGGTGGGGGAGGCCCAAAGCTAACCGGGGGGAAGTGAAGAAACGGTGAGTTGAGCGGGGAACGGGGAACGGGGAACGGGCGGGGACGGGCCCGCTCCCCGGTCCCCGCTCCCCGCTCCCCGTTGCTACCTTGTCCTTTCCGCCACGACGCTGGCCACCGCCCGCCACTTGTTGGCCTCGAGCGGCTCCAGCACCTCCCGGCCGTGGAGGACCTCGAACGGGGCCACCAGGCGGACGAGTTCCCCCGGCTGGAGCAGGTGAGCGGCGTCGGTGGGCCCCCAGCCCAGTTCGGTCTGGGAGGCGAGGAAGGTCTCCATCACGAGCACGCCGCCGGGCTGGACGGCGTCGCGGATGGCGGGCATCCGGCCCCGGTCGAGGTAGTTGAAGACCAGGACGGCGTCGAACTTGCCGAGGTCCGGCCAGGGCTGCTCGAGGTCGGCCCGGACCCACTCGATCCGCACGCCTTGCCGCTCGGCGGCCTGGCGAGCGGTGTCGAGACGCTGCTCGTCCCGGTCCACCGCCGTCACCGCCGCGCCGAGCGCGGCGGCGGCGAGGCTGTGACGCCCCTCGCCGCACGCGAGGTCGAGGACTCGGGTGCCGGGCCGGATCCACCGGTCGTGCCAGGTGAACCAGGGACTGGGACGGGGAATGACGCTCGCCGGAGCTACGGACACGCGGTCTCCCTCAGGGAGGTCGGCGCCGCTCGCGCGGCTCGCCGGCGAACCCTGGGACGTGCTCGTGATCGGTGGTGGCATCACCGGCGCCGGGGTGGCGCGGGAAGCCGCGATGCGCGGGCTCCGCACGGCCCTGGTCGAGGCGCGCGACCTCGCCTGGGGCACGAGCTCCCGCTCGAGCCGGCTGGTGCACGGAGGACTCCGCTACCTCGAGCAGGGCCGCCTCGGCCTGGTGCGCGAGTCCCTCCGGGAGCGCCGGGTGCTGCTCACCATCGCCCCGCACCTGGTGCGGCCGATGGCATTCCTCTTTCCAGTCCACCGGAATGCGAGAGTGCCGCTCTGGAAGGTCGCCGCCGGGATGCTGGCCTACGACGCCCTGGCACTCTTCCGGAATGTGCGTGTCCACCGGATGCTCGGCAAGCGAGCCGTGCTCCGCCGCGAGCCGATGCTCCGGGAGAAGGACCTGGCCGGCGGGGCGGTCTACTGGGATGCCCAGTGCGACGATGCCCGGCTCGTGGTGGCCACCGCGAGAGCCGCGGTGGCGCACGGGGCCCTGGTGGCCACCTGGACGGAGGTCACCGGGTTCCTCCACGCCGGGCGGCGGATCAGCGGGGTCGAGCTCCGCGACCGGCTCACCGGGGAGACCGGGACCGCACTGGCGCACACCGTCATCAACGCCGCCGGTCCCTGGGCCGACCGGCTTCGCCGGCTGGAGAATCCCGCCGTGGAGCCGCTGCTCCGGTCCACGCGCGGTTCCCACGTGCTGGTGGAGCGGAGCCGGATCGGCCACCGGGGTGCCATCACCCTCGCGAGTCCCGTGGACGGGCGGGTGATGTTCATCCTCCCGTGGGACGACCAGCTCTCCTACGTCGGCACCACCGACACCGACACCGTCGAGCCCCCGGAGCAGGTGGCCGCGACGGAGGACGACGTGGTCTACCTCCTCCGTTCGGTGAACGCGCTCTTCCCCAACGCCCACCTCACCGAGGCCGACGTGCGGGCGACCTGGTCCGCCCTCCGTCCACTGCTCGCGCCCGGGGATGGCAAGGCGGAGTCGACCCGCTCCCGCGAGCACCTGGTCACGGAGGGTTCGGGGGGCATGATCACGGTCGTCGGCGGGAAGCTCACCACCTACCGGGTGATGGCGCAGGATGCCGTGAAGGCGGCGGTCGCCGCGCTCCGCGGGCGGGATGGCCGGCCGGAGCCCCCCGAAGCCCTCACCGACCTCACCCCGCTTCCCGGCGGCGAGTCGGCCGAACTCGGCACCATCCGGAGCCAGGCCATCGAGCTCGGGCTTCCCCTCCCCACCGTGCGGCACCTGCTCCGGCTCTACGGCACCGAGGCGGCGGCGGTGTGCAACCTGGTGCGGGAGGAGCGATTCCTGTCCCGGGCGATCCATCCGGAGCATCCGGCCATCGCCGCCGAAGTGCTGCACGTCGCCCGACGGGAACTGGCGCGGACCGTGGAGGATGTGCTGGTGCGGCGGATCCGCGTGGCCTGGGAGACGGCAGACGGGGGGGCCGCGGCCGCCGCCGAAACCGCGGCCCTGCTGGCCCGGGAGCTGGGCTGGAGCGCCGACGAGACCGCCCGCCGGGCGGGAGAATACCAGCCGCCGGGGCGGTCGGGGGCCGGTTATCTTTGACGGCTGGGGCGCGGCGGACGCCGCACCCTCCCGACCGACGCCACCCCGGGGAGCAGGACGTGGACCCGAACCCGTTCGAGACTGCCAACGCCGGCTTCGCCCAGGCGTTGTACGAGGACTTCCTTCGCGACCCCAACTCCGTGGACCCAGAGTGGCGCCGCCTCTTCGAGAGCGGCGTCGTCGGGGAGCCGCCCGTGGCCCAGGGCAACGGGCGCGAGGTGCCGGTGGCGCCCGCCCCCACGGGCACCGCGAACGGCGGGGCAAACGCCGAGTCGCGAGTCGCGAGCCGCGAGACGCCGCCCGCTCCGGCCGACCAGCGCGCGCTTCCCGAGGGGGCCGTCCTCCTCAAGGGCCCGCCGGCCCGCCTCGTCGCCAACATGGAGGAGAGCCTCCAGGTTCCCACCGCCACCAGCTTCCGGGAGCTGGCGGTGTCGGTGCTCGAGGCGCGGCGCAGGCAGGTGAACGACGGCCTGGCCGCCACCGGGCGGACGGGCAAGGTCTCCTTCACCCACCTGATCGCCTGGGCACTGGTGAAGGCGGCGGTGAAGCACCCCGCGATGGGCACGGTGCTGGTGAAGCAGGACGGCCAGCCGTACCGGGTGCCGATGGCGCAGGTGAACCTCGGCCTCGCGGTGGACGTGGAGCGGAAGGACGGGAGCCGCGGCCTCGTGGTGCCGGTCATCAAGGGCGCCGAGGCGATGGACTTCGCCGGCTTCCACGCGGCGTACGAGGACCTGGTGGCGAGGGCGCGGGACAACAAGCTCCTGCCCGACGCGTACATGGGCGCGGTCATCACGCTCACCAATCCCGGCGGCCTCGGCACGGTGGCGTCGGTGCCGCGGCTGATGGCGGGCCAGGGGACGATCATCGCGGTGGGCGCCATCGGCTACCCGCCGGAGTTCAGCACGTCCTCGAAGGAGACGGTGAAATCGCTCGGCATCGCCAAGGTGATGACGATGACGAGCACCTACGACCACCGCGTCATCCAGGGCGCGGAATCGGGCGAGTACCTGCGCACCGTGGACCAGTTCCTCCAGGGGGAGCAGGGGTTCTACGAGGAGGTCTTCGCGGCGCTCGGGCTGGGGGCGGGGACGGCTGGGACGGCTGGGGCGGCTGGGGCGGCTGGGGCGGCTGGTGCCCTCGACCTTCGACCTTCGACCTTCGACCAGTCCGCCCCGGCGGCGCCCGAGACCCTCGACCACGTTGCCGCCGCGATGTCGCTGGTGAAGGCGTTCCGGACCCACGGGCACCTCGCGGCGCACCTCGACCCGCTCGGCACCGAGCCGATCGGCGACCCGGCGCTCGACCCGGCCGAACTCGACCTCACGCCCGAGGTGATGGCTTCCATCCCGGCGAGGACACTCCGGGTGTACGTCCCCGGCGCCACGCTGGCCGACGCGCTGCCGCATCTCCAGGCCACCTACTGCGGCACGATCGCCTACGAGGTTGAGCACATCGCCAGCCACGAGGAGCGGGTGTGGCTCCGCGAGGCGATCGAGTCGGGCGCCTACCGGCAGCCGCTCGCGCCGGAGGAGCGGAAGGTCCTGCTCCAGCGGCTCACCGAGGTGGAGACCTTCGAGCGGTTCCTGCACAAGGCCTACCTCGGCCAGAAGCGGTTCTCGATCGAGGGCGTGGACCTGCTGGTGCCGATGCTCGACCTCACCACCGAGCTCGCCGCCACCCAGGGCGCCCGCCACGTGGTGATCGGGATGGCGCACCGCGGCCGGCTCAACGTGCTGGTGCACAACGTCGGCCGGCCGTACGAGACGATCCTGGGCGAGTTCGAGGGCCACAAGGCGCATCCCGAGGAGCCCGACGCCGGCACCGGCGACGTGAAGTACCACCTCGGCGCCGACGGGGTGGTGCGGACCGGGAGCGGGAAGACGATCGCCGTGACGCTGGCCCACAACCCGAGCCACCTCGAGTTC
>DATIBS010000129.1:0-3159 GCA_035457305.1 Gemmatimonadales bacterium | reverse complement strand
CCACCTCGGCCTCCTCCAGCCCGCCCCGCTCGCGGAGCAGCTCCGCGAGGAGCCGGATCGGGTCGCGCCGCCTGTGCTCCTCGACCTCCTCCTTCGTCCGGTAGGTGCCGTGCACCGCGTCGGACATCGAGTGCCCGACGTACCGGTAGGTGCGGATCTCGAGCAGCGTCGGGGTGCCGTCGGCCCGGGCGCGGGCGGCGGCCCGGTCCATCGCCTCGCGCACCGCCACCACGTCCTGCCCGTCCACCGCCTCGCCCGGCATGCCGTAGCTTGCGGCCCGCGAGTGCAGGTCCTCGATGGCGGCAGCGCGGTGGAGCGCGGTGCCCATGCCGTAGAAGTTGTTCTCGCAGACGAACACCACCGGCAGCTTCCAGAGCCCCGCCATGTTGAGCGTCTCATGGAAGGCGCCGATGTTGGCGGCGGCCTCGCCGAAGAAGCAGAGGGTGATGCTGTCCTGCCCCCGGTACTTGCTGGCGAAGGCGTGGCCCGCGGCGAGCGCGATGTGGCTCCCCACGATGCCGTGGCCGCCGAGGAAGTGGCGCCCTGCGTCGAAGATGTGCATCGAGCCGCCCTTCCCGCCCGAGCTGCCGGTGGCCTTGCCGAAGAGCTCGGCCATCACCGCCCGCGGGGGGACGCCGCGCGCCAGCGCGTGCCCGTGCTCGCGGTAGGCGCTGATGACGTAGTCGTCGTCCCGCAGCGCCGGGATGGTGCCGATCGCGACGGCCTCCTGGCCGATGTAGAGGTGGCAGAAGCCGCCGATCAGGCCGAGGCTGTAGGCCTCGCCCGCGCGCTCCTCGAAGTGGCGGATGAGCATCATCTGCCGGAGGTAGCCGCGCAGGCGCCCGGCCGTCTCGGCGTCGAGGGGGGCGGGCTTCCGGCTGCGGCTCACGGTGGCCGTCACGGGGTCACGTTCTCCTTCGCCCGGTCCACCTGCTCCCAGGCGTGGTAGCTCGATCGGGTCAGCGGGCTCGCCTGCACGTGCCGGAAGCCCATCCGCCGGCCGACCTCCGCCAGTTCGGTGAACTCGTCCGGGGTGTAGAACCGCGCGATGGGCAGGTGCCCATCGGACGGGCGCAGGTACTGCCCGAGTGTCAGGATGTCCACGTCCGCCCGGCGCAGGTCCCGCATGCAGGTGAGGATCTCCCCCCACTCCTCGCCCAGGCCGAGGATGATGCCCGACTTGGTCAGCTGGCCGAGGCCGCCGATCCGCCGGGCATCGCCCAGCAGCCGGAGCGCGCGGTCGTACCGGCCGCCCGGACGGGCCAGGCGATAGAGCCGCTCGGCGGTCTCGAGGTTGTGGTTGAGGATGGCGGGGCGCGCCTCCAGCACGATCCGGAGCGCCCGCCCGGACCCCTTGAAGTCGGGGATCAGCACCTCGACCGTCGTGTCCGGGAGCCGGCGCCGGATCTCGGTGACGCAGCCGGCGAACGCCTCGGCGCCGCCATTCGGCAGGTCGTCACGGTCCACCGAGGTGATCACCACGTGGCGCAGCCGCATCCGCTCCACCGCCTCGGCGAGCCGCACCGGCTCGACCGGGTCGAACGGCTGGGGCGTGCCGTGGGCCACCGCGCAGTAGGTGCAGTTCCGGGTGCAAACGTCGCCCAGGATCATGAAGGTGGCGGCGTGGTGCTCCCAGCACTCCCCGATGTTCGGGCACCGGGCCTCCTCGCACACGGTGTGGAGGCCCAGCTCCCGCATCATCGCCTTGACCTGGAGGTAGTTCCGGCCCCCGGGGGCGGGCACCTTGAGCCACCCCGGCTTCCGCGGACCCGCCACGAGGACGGGTCCGGGGCGGGCCGGGACGGGGGACCGGGGGCTGAGCTGGACCAGGGGTGCGGCCACGCGCCGGAAGCTCCGTTCTGGAGGCCTAACAGGAGGCCGGAATGATACTTGGACCCCGCGGCCTATGCCAGCCGATGGGGGTCGGAGCCGGCCCGGCGCCGGGGCTACGGTTCGGCCAGCAGTCGCTCGATCTCGGCGCGGAACTCGGCCACGAGCCGCTCGTGCTGGGCCCCGGTGGCCGGGCCGTAGAACCCGGCGTGCACCCGCCGCACGCGGCCCCGGCGGTCGAGGAAGAGGGTGGTGGGGTAGGCGGTGAAGTTGGCGAGCTGGGGGAGGGTCGCCGCCGTGAGCTCGGTGTCGTTGAGCCCCGCGAGAAGCAGCGGGAAATCGATCCCGTGCTTCTCCCGGTACCGGCGGAGCTGCCGGTTGTCCACCACGCTGTCGCCGGTGACCTCGTAGGCGAGCCCCACGATCTCGAGCCCGCGGTCGCGGTAGTCGCGGTGCAGCTGCACGAGGACCGGCGCCGCGTCGTGACACGTCGGGCACCAGGTGCCGAAGACGTCCACCAGCAGGACCTTGCCCCGGAAGCGCGGATCGTCCCGGGTCACCCGGCGGCCGTCGAGGTCGGGGAAGGCGAACTGGAACGGGGCGGTGTCGGCCCGGGTGACCTCGGTGGGGGCGGTGAGGTGGGGGCGTCCGGAGGTGCGGATGGCGGTGAACGGCGTCTGCGACCGGAGCCCGGCGTGCCAGGTGCCGCGGAGGGTGTCGCCCTCGAGCTGCGCGGTCAGGAGGTAGACGTAGGAGCCGTCGAAACGCGCGAGGAGGAGGCTGTCGCCCCTCGCGGCGCCCCAGAAAAGCCCGCTGTCCCCGCTGTTGCCGATGATCGTCCCCTCGGTGCCGCCCTCCGTGGCCCAGACCCGGATCACCCGGGGGCTCTGGCGCCCCCCCGGCGCCCCGAAGAAGGCGTCCCAGCTGCCCGCCAGCCGCGCGTCCGGCGGCTCGGCGGGCCAGCGTCCGCGCGCCGCGCGGAACGGGATGGTGCGGGGTCCACGATTGCCGACATTCCGGTAGTCGCCGACCAGGGAGTCGCCCCGCATCGCCGCGACGATGCGGGCGTCGTAGTCCGGGATCTCGACCCGCAGCGAGTCGGCCTCGAGGCGCACCTCCACCACGTCGCAGGCGCTGCCGTTGCAGAGGCGGCCCGCGTGACCGGCCGCCGTGCGCGAGATCTCCAGGTGGAAGGGGAGGGTGCCGCCGGCGAGGTCGAGCGCGCCCCGCCACGGGCCCGTCGGGTCCGCTCCGGCGGCCTGGAGCGCCAGCGCGAGGGCCAGCAGCGGGTTCAGGCGGGCCCCGGCTCGGTGTAGCGCTCGCCCGCCT
>DATIBS010000128.1:0-7777 GCA_035457305.1 Gemmatimonadales bacterium | reverse complement strand
CGACCGGGATTGAACCGGTGACCTCGTCCTTACCAAGGACGCGCTCTACCGACTGAGCTACGCGAGCAAGCGGGCGACGGGACTCGAACCCGCGACCCTCAGCTTGGAAGGCTGACGCTCTACCAACTGAGCTACGCCCGCGGGTCGTCGGATGGTCGGACAGTCGGACGGTCGGTCAGTCCCCACGACTGCCGCCGGCCCCGCGGCTCGCACCAGGCCTGCTCGCCACATCTGCTGCCCGACTGTCCGACGGCCCGACTGTCCGTCCACCAGTGGTGGGGGTAGGATTCGAACCTACGTAGGGCGTGAGCCCGGCAGATTTACAGTCTGCTGCCATTAGCCACTCGGCCACCCCACCAGACCCGACCAGCACGCCCCCGCCACGCACGCTGGAGCTGACGCCGGGACTCGAACCCGGAACCTGCCGATTACAAATCGGCTGCTCCACCAGTTGAGCTACGTCAGCGTCGGCTGCCGCCAAAAATCGGCAGACTCGTATCTTACACGGCCTTGCGACAGGGGTCAACTCCCGCGGTACACCACCTCCACCGCGCCGTCCTTCCGGTCCCGCACCTCGTACCCGGCCGCTCCCAGGAACCCCCGGATCCGGTCCGCCTCGGCGTAGTCCCGCCGCGCCTTGGCCTCCAGGCGGAGGCCGGCCCAGTGCCGGGCCCACCGCTCCGCTCCCTCCCGGTCGGCCGGACGCGCCTCGGTCCAGGCCTCGCCCCCTGCCCCATCTCCGAGCCCGATCGTCTGTCGCCCGGCCACCGGCGTCGCCA
This sequence comes from Gemmatimonadales bacterium, assembly GCA_035457305.1. Taxonomy (GTDB): domain Bacteria; phylum Gemmatimonadota; class Gemmatimonadetes; order Gemmatimonadales; family GWC2-71-9; genus JAICEH01. The sequence continues at coordinate 6,998 of DATIBS010000128.1, read as the reverse complement.
CCCCGAGCACCCGGTCCGCCAGCGCCCAGGCCGCCGCCGCGCGCGCGCCCGGGGCTTCCCGCGCGTCGAGCAGGCGATTGCCCTCCCGAGCGAGGTCGAACAGCGCCCCAAGTGCCTGGGGCGCATTCAGATCCTCGTCGAGTGCCGCCCCGAATGCGGCCTCGAACCGCTCGGCGGCAGCCACGAACCCCGGGGATTCCGGGCCGGCCCCACCGCTCCCGATCGCCTCGGCCAGCCGGGCGCCGAAGCCACCCAGCCGGCGGCTCCCTTCCCGGGCGGACTCGAGCGCCTCGTCGGTGAGGTCCAGGGTCTGCCGGTAGTGCGTGGTGTATACCAGCAGCCGGAACGCCTGGGGGGGCACCCCGTCCTCCCGCAGGTCCCGCACGGTGGTCACGTTCCCCCACCGCTTCGACATCTTGGTGCCCCGGATGTTCAGGAACTCCCCGTGCATCCAGATCCGGGCGAATTCGCCCTCGCCGGTGTGGGCGCAGCTCTGGGCGATCTCGTCCTCGTGGTGCGGGAAGATCAGGTCCACCCCGCCGGCGTGGATGTCGAGCACCCGCGCGCCGAAGCGGTCGCCGATCAGGGCGAGGGCCATCGCGGAGCACTCGAGGTGCCACCCGGGCCGCCCGCGCCCGAAGGGGGTGTCCCAGGCGGCCCCCACCCGCTCGTCCTCCTCCCGCGCCGCCTTCCAGAGGACGAAGTCCTGCGCGTCCTCCTTGGCGTACTCGTCGGCCGAGACGCGCCCGCTGGCCCCGGCGCGGAGCTCCCGGGCGTCGAGCCGGCTGAGCCGGCCATAGGCCGGGAACCGGGCGATCGAGAAGTACACCGAGCCGTCCTCGCCGCGGTACGCCACCCCCTTGGCCAGCAGCGACTCCACCAGCGCGACCATCCGGGGGATGAAGTCGGTGGCGCGCGGTTCCGCGTGGGGCGGGAGGATGCCGAGCCAGTCGCGGTCCTCGTGGAACGCCGCCACGAACTGTGCGGTGTGCTCCCGGAGCGGGCGCCCGGCGGCCAGCGCGCCCTTGATGGTCTTGTCGTCCACGTCGGTCAGGTTCATCACGTGGAAGACGTCGTGCCCCCGGGCCTCGAGCCAGCGGCGGAGGAGGTCCTCGAAGAGGAACGTCCGGAAGTTCCCGACGTGGGCGTAGTTGTAGACCGTCGGGCCGCAGGTGTAGAGCGTCACCCGCGGCGGGGCGAGCGGGACGAAGTCGACGATCGCCCGCCGCATCGTGTCGTGGAGCCGGAGGGTCATTCGGCCCCCTCGGCCGCCGCCTGGGCCACGACCGCCCCCGCGCCCGGCAGCCTCGGCGCCTGGTCCACCCGGACGTGCACCGCGCGCTGCGGGAAGGGGATCTCGATCCCCTCCTGGTCCAGCCGCTTCTTGATCCGGCGCCGGAGCTCGCGCGCCACGGCCCACTGCTGTCCCGGCCGGGTGCGGGCCACGATCCGGATGGTGACGGCGCTGTCGCCGAGCGCCTCCACACCCCAGACCTCCGGCGCACCGTCGAGCGTCAGGGACCATTCCTCGTCCCGGGCGAAGGCGGCCACCTCGTCCCGGAGCACCTCGAGGGCGCGGTCCACGTCGGTCCCGTAGGCCACCGCGACCTCGAGCACGGCGCGGGACCAGCCCCGGGTCCGGTTGCTCACGACGGTGATCGTGCCGTTCGGGATCGAGTGCAGGGTGCCGTCGAGGCTGCGGAGCTGGGTCAGGCGGAGCGTCATCCGCTCGACCACGCCCGACCGGCCCTCGATGTCCACCACGTCACCGACGGAGAACTGGTCCTCCAGCAGGATGAAGAACCCGGCGAAGAAGTCCTTGACCAGGCTCTGCGCGCCGAAGGAGATCGCGAGCCCCACCACGCCGGCGCCGGCGAGCAGCGGCGTCACGTTCACGAAGACGCCGAGGCTCAGGATCAGCGTGAAGATGAGGACCACGAACCGGCCGACGCTCCGGAGCAGCTGCGCGAGGGTGTATCCGCGCTTCTCCTTCAGGGTCATGTACCGGTCGTCGCCGTCGTCCACCGCCTTCACGATGCGGCGGGCGAGCAGGTTGACCAGCTTGATCGCGACCCATGCTCCCGCCCAGACGACGGCCAGGCGGAGCCCCCGCTGGATCAGGAGCCGTGCGTCGATGTCGAGGAGGGTGCCGAGCTGGGTGAGCCAGCCGGGGAGGAGCAGGGCAACGTGCATCAGCGGCGTCCGGGGCCGGGGCGAAGGGGACCCGGAACCTACGGCGGGCGCGGAGCGGGGGTCAACCGGCCGGGCGGCCGGCCGGTCAGCGGACGGGGAGGACGGTGGAGGCGAGGACCGGGAGTCCGAGGGCGAGGCACTCGGCGAGCACCGCCTCGGGGGAGCTCTCGCCGAGGCGGAGCAGCAGTCCGTGCGGCACCACTTCCGGCTCGACCCGGTGCGCGGCGCGGAGCAGGCCGAGGGCCGAGGGGGGCGGCGGCGACGGCAGCCGGACGATCAGCAGGGCGGACACGACCCCACTCTGGCGCGGCCATCCCCGTGGGCGGCAACCCCCGGGCCGCGCGCCGTTCCACATCACCGCAGGCGACGCGGAAGGCAGCGCGGCGCTTCGATCCCCATCGAGCCTCGGCGGTGCCCGGCGCGCCCGGCGCGGGACCGCCCGCGGCCCGTCAACGGATGAGCAGCACTCCGGCGGCGCTGGCGAGTGCCAGGAGCAGCAGCCCGAGGCCCGCGAGGCGGCGGTACTCCGCCCGGCCGATCCCGAGCGCGAGCGCGAGCTTCATCACCGCGTTGCTCGCCACGCCGACGCCGATCGCGGTGGCCGCCGTCACCACCCCGCCGACCGCCTCGGGCCGGGTAGCCAGCGAGACGGTGAGCGCGTCGGTGTCGGTGAGCCCGAGGATGGCGGCGAGCCCGATCACCCCGGCCCCGCCCAGTCGGTCGCCGACGATCTCCACCGCCAGGAACGCCGCCTGGAGGAAGATCGCCAGGCGGATCGCGCTCCGGAGCCGGAGCGGACTCCCGCCCAGTGCTTCGGTTTCCCCATCGCCGGCGGGGATCCGGCGGAGCTCCCGGAGCGCGATGGCCAGGCCGACGAGTGCCGGCAGGACGAGCGCCGGCAGGAGCCGGAGCGCCACCCGCGGGTCGAGCACCGCCGTGACCACGCCGATGCGGCCCGAGAGGATGGTGCAGGCCAGGACGACACCGAGTGCCAGCGGCCGGGCCGCCCGGGGCTCCTCGCGGCTCCGGCGGCTGAAGACCACGGTCACGGCGGTGGACGACACCAGCCCGCCGAGCGCCCCGGTCACCGCGTACCCCCGGCCCTCGCCCACCGCCCGCCGCAGCAGGTAGCCGGCGAAGTTGAGCCCGGAGAAGACCAGCACCATGGCCCACAGGGCCCGGGGGCGGATGGCCTCGTAGGGACCGAAGGGCCCGGTGGGGAGGAGCGGGAGTATGACCAGCGCCAGGACCGCGAACTGGAGCGCGGCCCGGAGCGTGGGCTCGCCGATCCGCCGGACGAACCCGTGGATCCGCCCCTTCTCGCTGAGCGCGAGGACGACCACCGCGGTGGCGCCGGCGGAGAGGTCGAGCCGCCCGAGGCCGGCCAGGGTGCCGAGTGCCAGGACCGCGAGGGCCGCGACCTCGGTGGTCGCGTCGAGATTCTCCGGATGCCGGCGCACGGCCATCACCCAGGCGGCGATGGCGAACCCTCCCTCGGCCGTGAGCAGCACGGCGGCCAGGGGCACAAGGCCCGAGGCCGCGAGCCATCCCGCCACCCCGGCGGTCAGTCCATAGAGGAAGAAAGTGCGGATCCCGGCGAACCGGCCCTCGGGCCCGGAGGCGTGGCCCGACCACTCCCGCTCCATCCCCACGCCGAGTCCGGCGAGGGAGGCCACCACGAGCCGGGCGACGATGTCGAGGGCCTCGGTCATCCGCGCCCTCCCGGGCGGCTCAGAGCGGCACGGTCAGCAGCGCGGTGCGCGCCTCGCGAACCAGGTGGTGGGAGACACCGAGCTGCCACTCGGCGCCCAGCCGGCCCCCGCGGTGGACCCCGAACGCGATGGCGTCGGCCCCGACCTCGTCGGCCTCGGCCAGAATCTCGGTCGAGAGCTCCCCTTCGCGCCAGCGGCGCAGGCAGTGGCCGGCTGAGTCACACGCGGTGACGGCCTCGCCGGACGGGTGGGATGAGCCGCGGGGTGCCCCGGGCACCCGCTTGACCGAGACGCAGCGGAGCTCGAGTCCCGCCGCCGCGGCGAACTCGGTGGTGAAATCCCGGACCGCCCCGCCGCGAGGACCGGGGTCGAGTGCCAGGAGGATGGTCCGGGGGAACGGCACGTGGTTCGGCAGGAGGAGGCAGGGGACACGGCTGCGGCGGACCACGGCGTCACCAGTGGCGCCGAGAGGGGGGCTCGTGCCATCGCGGGGCCGCCGGCCGAGGACCAGGAGATCGGCGCCGACCGACTCCGCGTGCCGCGGCAGCTCGATCCCGGGGAGGCCGGGGATCCGGTGCGCCCCGTCGGGCACTCGTGCCGCGCCGTCCGCGGTCACCGGCATCACCCGGGCGCCGCACCGCCGGGCGAGCTCCACCGCGACCTCGTGTGCGTGCCCGCTTTCCGGCGAACCGTCGACCCCGACGACGAAGAGCCCGAAGTCACGGCGGGACAGTGGCATGGGGCGCAAGTTGTCGGCCGTGGAATGAAGGAAGCGTGAGCGCGGGCCCAAGATGCCCTCCCCCGGCCCTCCCCCGGCGCCCCGAATGGCGGTAGAATCGCGGGCCATGCACATCCACCGCCCGAATCCGCCCACGCTCGAGGCCCTGCTCGCCACGAGCCTGCAGCTCACCACCGAGCTCTCCCTCGACCGGGTCCTCGAGCGCGTGACCGACGCGGCGTTGAGCCTGCTCAACTGCCGCTATGCCGCCGTCGGTGTGCTCGCGCCCGACGGCCGGGTTCTGGAGCGATTCCAGACCGCGGGCCTCTCGGCCGAGGAGGAGTCGGCGATCGGTTCACGGCCGACCGGCCACGGCATCCTCGGCCTGGTCATCCGGAAGCGGAAGGTGATCCGGCTCGCCGACCTGACGCGGCACCCCGACGCCGCCGGATTCCCTCCCCACCATCCCGTGATGCGCGCGTTCCTCGGTGTGCCGATCGTCGGCCGGCGGGGGGTGTTCGGGAACCTGTACGTCACCGAGAAGGTCGGCGGCGGGGAGTTCGACGAGGCGGACGAGCACGTGGCGCTGCTCCTCGCCAACACGATCGCCACCGCGGTCGAGAACGTGATGCTCCACGAGGAGAGCGCGCGCCTGCTGGACGAGGTCCAGTCGCTGCACCGGCGCCGGGAGCGGTTCTTCGCGATGGTGAACCACGAGCTGCGGAACGCCCTGGCCGGCGTCTACGGCTGGGCGGAGATGCTGGTCCGCCGGAAGGAACCGGAGAGCGTGCCCCGGGCGGCGTTCGAGGTGCTCGATTCCGCGGAACAGGCGGTGGCGCTCATCAACGACCTGCTCGACCTGAGCCGGCTGGACGAGGACCGCCTCAACCTGGCCATCCGGCGCGTGGAGCCGCGGCTCATCGTGCACCAGGCGATCCGGCGGGTCCTCCCGGCGGCGGAGGCGAGGCAGGTCCGGCTCGAGGAGGAGACTGCCGCCGACCTCCCGCCGATCGAGACCGACAGCCACCGGGTCGAGCAGATCCTCACGAACCTGCTCACCAATGCCATCAAGCACTCGCCGCCGGACAGCCGGATCACCCTGACGGCATCGCGGGACGGCGCCTCGGTCGTCTTCGCAGTGGAGGACGAGGGCCCCGGCATTCCCGCCGGGGAGGAGGAGCGGATCTTCGACATCTACGCCACCAAGGCCGGCGAAGGCGGGGTCGGGCTCGGCCTGCCGCTCTCCCGGAGGCTGGCGGTGCTGCTGGGCGGCAGCCTGGAGGTGGACTCCGGATGCCCGGCAGGGGCCCGGTTCATCCTGCGGCTGCCGCTGGAGCGTTCATGAAGAGGCCTTCACGACGGATTCTCCCGCGGTTCAGCGCCGCTTCATAGCTTGGAGCCCATGAAAGTTCTCGTCGTGGAGGACGACCGGAAGGTCGCCGGATTCATCGAGCAGGGGCTGCGGGAAGAGGGCTACGTCGTGGACATCGCCGCCGACGGGGAGGAGGCGACGATGCTGGCCCACGTGTACGCCTACGACGTGATCCTGCTCGACATCGTGCTGCCCAAGAAGAACGGCTTCCAGGTGGCGACGGAGCTTCGCCGGGAAGGGCGGAACACGCCGATCCTGATGCTCACCTCGCGGGATGCGGTGGAGGACATCGTGCGGGGCCTCGACGCCGGCGCGGACGACTACCTCTCGAAGCCGTTCCGCTTCGACGAGCTCCTGGCCCGCATCCGGGCGCTGGTCCGGCGCGGCGGGGCGGACCGGATGGAGACGCTCCGGTACGGCCCCCTCGCAATGGACCGGCTGCGCCACGTGGCGACAGCCAACGACCGGCCGCTCGACCTGACGCCGAAGGAGTTCCAGCTGCTGGAGTACTTCCTGATGCACCCCGAGGAAGTCGTCCGGCGCACGACGCTGCTCGAGAAGGTCTGGGACATGCACTTCGACCCCGAGAGCAACGTGGTGGACGTGCACGTCGGGAACCTGCGCCGGAAGCTCAAGGCGGCCTGCGGCAACCAGCTGGTGGACACGGTGCGCGGGGTGGGTTTCGCCCTCCGGGACACCAACGGGAAGGCACCGGGGAGGGAGCGGGCGGCCCAGGCGTGATCCGGGCGCGGGTGGCCGAGCTCCGACCGGTCGCCGCGCTCGTCTTCCTCGCCGCGGGCCTCCTGGCGCTCGCGGCACCGGGCGGGCCGGCACCGCGCACCTGGTGGACGGCGGGGCTCTGGCTCCTCGGCGTGCCGCTGGTGTTGCGCACGCTCTGGGGAGCCCTCCACGGGCGGTTCGCCGCCGACCTCGTGGCGGCCCTGGCGGTGCTCGCCGCCATCCTGCTGAACGATCCCCTGCCCGGCCTGGTCGTCGTCCTGAT
>DATIBS010000127.1:0-6081 GCA_035457305.1 Gemmatimonadales bacterium | reverse complement strand
CCGCCCACCCGGGTGCCCGGCACCGCGGTGTTCATGACGTCGGACCCGGAGGGGATCCCGGCGGTGCTGCTCCACCACCTCAAGCACAACAAGGTGCTGCACGAGCGGGTGCTGCTGATGTCGGTGATGACGGAAGCGGTGCCGCGGGTCGCGGAGGAGGGGCGCGAGTCGCTGCGGGACCTGGGCCACGGCTTCCATCAGGTGGTGGCGCGCTACGGCTTCATGGAGACGCCGGACGTGCCGGCGCTGCTCCGGAGTCTGGGGGAGCACGGCCTCGAGGTGCGGATGCCGGAGACCAGCTTCTACCTCGGGCGGGAGACGCTGATCATCACGCCGCGGAAGACGATGGCGGGCTGGCGCAAGCGGATCTTCGCCATCCTCACCCGCAACGCCCGGTCGGCGACGGCGTTCTTCGGGCTGCCGCCGGGGCGGGTGGTGGAGCTGGGGGCGCAGATCCAGTTCTAGCCGCGAGTCACGAGTCGCGAGTCGCGCGGTCCGTCGGGCCCTATCCTTCCTCCTCCCCGTACTGGTCCTTCAGCTTCGCCACCACGTTCGGGTCGGCGAGCGTCGTCGTGTCGCCGAGGGCGCGCCCCTCGGCGATGTCCCGGAGGAGGCGGCGCATGATCTTGCCGCTCCGGGTCTTCGGGACGTCGGCGGTGAAGAGGATGTCGTCGGGCCGCGCGATGGCGCCGATCTTCCGGGCCACGTGCTCGCGCAGCTCCTCCTTGATGTCGTGCGACGGGGTGTTCCCCTCCTTCAGGATCACGAACGCCGCGATGGCCTGGCCCTTGAGCTCGTGGGCCCGGCCGACCACGGCGGCCTCCGCCACGGCGGGGTGGTCCACCAGCGCGCTCTCCACCTCCATCGTGCCGATCCGGTGCCCGGCGACGTTGAGCACGTCGTCCACCCGGCCGAGGATCCACCAGTAGCCGTCGTCGTCCACCTTGGCGCCGTCGCCGGCGAAGTAGCGGCCGGGGAACCGGCTCCAGTAGGTCTGGCGATAGCGCTCGTCGTCCCGCCAGATGGTGCGGAGCATGCCGGGCCACGGCTCGGTGAGGGTGAGGAGCCCGCCGCCCCGCTCGAGCGGCCGGCCCTGCTGGTCCACCAGCTGGGCCACGATGCCGGGGAAGGGCAGGGTGGCCGAGCCGGGCTTGGTGGTGGTGACGCCCGGCAGCGGGGTGATCATGATCCCGCCGGTCTCGGTCTGCCACCAGGTGTCCACCACGGGGCAGCGGTCGCCGCCGATGTGCTGCCGGTACCAGATCCAGGCCTCCGGGTTGATCGGCTCGCCCACGCTCCCGAGCAGCCGGAGGGTGGTGAGGTCGTGCCGGCCGGGCCAGGAGGGGCCCCACTTCATGAACGCGCGAATGGCAGTGGGTGCGGTGTAGAGCACCGTGACGCCGTAGCGCTCGATGAGGGCCCAGAAGCGGTCGCGCTCGGGCCAGTCGGGCGCGCCCTCGTAGAGCAGCACCGTGGCGCCGACGGCGAGGGGGCCGTAGACCACGTAGGAGTGGCCGGTGACCCAGCCGATGTCGGCGGTGCACCAGAAGACGTCCTCGTCCCGCAGGTCGAAGACGTACCTCGTGGTGGCGGCGACGTGGGTGAGGTAGCCGCCGGTGGTGTGGACGATGCCCTTCGGCTTCCCGGTCGTGCCGCTGGTATAGAGGATGAAGAGGAGGTCCTCGCTGTCCATCGGCTCGGGTTCCGCCCGGGCGGGCTGCTCCTCGAGCAGGCGGTGCCACCAGTGGTCGCGGCCCTCCCGGAGCCGGACGAAGCTCTCGTCGCCCTCCCGGTCGCCGACCCGCCGGACGACGACGACGTGGCGCACGGTGGGGCACTCGGCCAGCGCCTCGTCGGCCATCCGCTTGAGCGGGACCACCTGGCCGCGGCGGTACCCGCCGTCGGCGGTGATGACCGCCACCGCCTCGGCATCGTTCACCCGGTCGCGCAACGCCTCGGCGGAGAAGCCGCCGAAGACCACCGAGTGGGCCGCGCCGATCCGGGCGCAGGCGAGCATCGCGATCACCGCCTCGGGGATCATCGGGAGGTAGATGGCGACGCGGTCGCCCTTGCCGACGCCGAGCCGGCGGAGGGCGTTGGCGCAGCGGCCGACCTCGCGGGCGAGGTCCCAGTAGGTGAGGACGCGGCGCTCGCCGGGCTCGCCCTCCCAGACCAGCGCCGCCTTGTTGCGCCGGGGGCCGTCGAGATGCCGGTCGAGGCAGTTGACGGAGGCGTTGAGCCGGCCGCCGATGAACCACTTCGCATGCGGCAGGGTCCACTCGAGCACGGTGTCCCAGGGGCGCATCCACTCGAGGGCGCGGGCCTGCTCCTCCCAGAAGGCGAGCCGGTCGCGCGCCGCGGCGGCGACGAGCTCGGGGCCGGCATGGGCGGCGGCGGCGAACTCGGCCGGCGGCGGAAAGCGCCGCTGTTCGGACAGCAGCGTGGCGAGCTGGTCGGACATGGCGGGGAGCGGGGAACGGGGAGCGGGGAGCGGGTGTGCTCCAATCGACTTCCCCTAGACTACCTCGGAACCGGATGGCGCGCCAACGCCGTCCGCCGCCGACCTGCTCCCCGCTCCCTGCTCCCCGCTCCCCGTTTTCCGCCCCCCTCCCCGCGTTCCGCGGCGCGTCCTGGGGCTCCGGACGGTGTCGCGGCAGTCCCGGAAGTCGTTGTGCCGGGCCGTGGTGCCGGATCTGGCACCGCTCTCGCTTCTCCGGCGGGCGGAGGCCAAGAGGGGCCTCCACGACAACTGAACCGAACCGCCCGATAAGAGCACACCCGGGGCGACCCGGGGCCGCAAAACTAGAGGTCTCAACACCGGCCTGGCCGGCGATGAGATAGCTCGGTGCCGAAGGTGGAAGAGCGCGCGACGAGCGCGGCGACTTCGACCGGCAGGGCGTGGCGAAGTGCCGCGCTCTTGTCTTGTCGGGTGACCAGCGGAGGATGCGATGGTCACCACACATCTCACGGAGCGCGAGCTCCAGGCGCCCCCGAGCCTCGGGCTCGAGACGCGCGCCACGTTCCGCCAGGCCGGACTCGACCTGCTCGAGGAGCTGCCCGAGGGCGGCGGCCGGCTGGTCATCAACCTCGCCCGCACCCGGCACGTGGACTCGGCCGGCCTCGGCGCCCTGATGCTGGTGCAGCGCCGCGCCGCCGAGCGGCGGCAGCGGGTGGCGCTGCGGCAGACCAGCGAGGAGCTCCGGTTCCTGCTGGTCCTCACGAAACTCGACGACCTGTTCGAGTTCGAGGGCTGAGGCGCGGGGGCGCGGGCGGGCCGGGGGGCGATATACTTCCCCCATGCCCGAGTCCCCCCGCCGCGTCCTCTTCGTCGAGGACGAGCCCGCGCTCCGGATCAGCTACGAGCGCTACTTCGCCGGGCGCTACCGGATGGCGTTCGCCGCCACGGGGGGCGAGGGCCTGGCACTCCTCGACAGCCAGCGCCCCGACGTGCTGGTGCTGGACATGCGCCTGCCCGACACCGACGGGGTGGCCCTGCTCCGCCAGATCGTGGCGCGGCGGCCGGGCATCCCGGTGATCGTGACGACGGCCTACGCCAGCATCGAGCCCCAGCTCGCGGTGCTCGGCCTCCCCTACGTGGGCTACCTGCTCAAGCCGTTCGACCTCGACGACCTCGCCGCGCGCATCGATGCCGCCTGAGGCCCCGCTGCTCGAGGCCCGCGGGGTGACCCGCGCCTTCGGCGCGCAGCGCGCGCTCCGCGGGGTGGATCTGCGGCTGGACGCGGGGGACGCGGTGGCGGTGGCCGGCCCGAACGGGGCGGGGAAGACGACGCTGCTCCGCATCCTCGCGGGGCTGATGCGGCCGACCGCCGGCGAGGTGCACCTGGCGGACGGCCGCACCCCGCGCGACCCGGCGGCCCGCCGCCGGGTGGGGCTCCTCTCCCACCAGTCCTTCCTCTACGACGACCTCACCGCGCGCGAGAACCTGCGCTTCACCGGGCGGCTCTACGGCCTGCCCGACGCCGCGGCGCGCACGGAGCGGGCGCTGGAGGAGGCGGGCCTCGCGGCCCGGGCGGACGACCCGGTGCGGCAGCTCTCGCGGGGCATGCTGCAGCGGGTGGCGATCGCGCGGGCGCTGCTCCACGATCCCGCGATCCTGCTGCTGGACGAGCCGTTCACCGGTCTCGACGTGCCGTCCGCGGCGCGGCTCCGCGGGCTCCTCGCCGACCAGCGGGCCGCCGGGCGCGGGCTGGTGATCGTGACGCACCACCTGGCGGAGGCCTGGGGCTTCGCGACCCACGTGGCGGTGCTGGTGCGGGGCCGGTGGGCCCGCATCGGGCCGCGGCCCGACTCGCTGGAGGCGTTCCTGGCCGGCTACCAGGAGCTGGTGGATGCCTGAGGCGGTGCGCTCCGCCCTCGCGATCGCGGGCAAGGACCTGCGGCTCGAATTCCGCACCCGGACGGCGCTGCTCTCGGCGTTCGTCTTCGCGGTGCTCACGCTCCTGGTGTTCAACTTCTCCCGGGACCAGTCGCTCATCTCCACCGCCGACCTGGCGCCCAGCGCGCTCTGGATCACGGTGGCGTTCGGGGCGGTGGTCGCGATGAACCGGGCGTTCATCATCGAGCGGGAGCAGGGGGCGTTCGACGCGCTGCTCCTCGCGCCGGTGCCGCGGGGGGCGATCTACTGGGGGAAGTTCCTCGCCAACCTGGCGTTCGTCGGGCTGGTCGAGGCCCTGACCCTCCCGCTCTTCGTGCTGTTCTTCAACGTGCCGCTGGGCCGGGCGCTTCCCGGGCTCCTGGCCACCCTGGTGCTCGCGACCATCGGCTTCGTCGCGGTGGGCACGATCCTGAGCGCGATGGTGGTGCGCACCCGCTTCGCCGAGCTGATGCTCCCGGTGCTCATCCTGCCGTTCATGGTGCCGCCGCTCATCGGCGCGGTGCAGGTGACGGCGCGGCTGCTGGGCGGGCGTCCGTTGACCGAGGTCCTGGGGTGGCTTAGGCTCCTCGTGACCTACGACGTGGTGTTCGTCACGCTGTGCACGCTGGCCTTCACCGCCGTGGTGGACGAATGACGCCGCTGCCCTCCGCCGGCCGGGTGATCCGGGCCGGCCGCCTCCTCACGATCCTCGGCCTGCTCGGCATGGCGCTGGTCTACGTGCTGGCGCTCCAGTTCACGCCGGTCGAGGCCCGCCAGGGGATGGCGCAGAAGATCTTCTACGTGCACGCGCCGGCGGCGTGGGGCGCGCTGATCGCGTTCATCCTGGTGGGCGTGGCGAGCATCCTCTACCTGTGGCTCCACGACCCCAGGCTCGACCTCTTCGCCGAGGCGAGTGCCGAGGTGGGGCTGGCCTTCTCGGCGGTGATGCTCACCACCGGCCCGATCTGGGGCAAGCCGGTCTGGGGCACCTGGTGGACCTGGGACGCGCGGCTCACCCTCACGCTCTTCCTGTTCCTGCTCTTCCTGGGGTACCTCACGCTGCGCGCCGCGGTGCGCGAGCCGGTGGAGCGCGCGCGGTTCAGCGCCGTGCTCGGGATCATGGCGCTGGTGCTGGTCCCCTTCATCCACCTGAGCGTCTACCTCTTCCGCACGCTCCACCCGCAGCCGATCCTGCTCAAGCCGAGCCGGCCGTCGCTGCCCCCGGAGATGCTCCGCACCCTGCTGACGTCGATGGGGGTGTACACCCTGCTCTACCTGGGCTTCGTGACCCTGCGGTACGGGATCGGGCTCCGCCGCGCGGTGGCGCTCCGGGAGGCCGACGATGCCTGAGCTCCCCCAGAACGCCCCCTACATGGTGGCGGCGTACGTGGTGACGGCGGTGATCCTGGTGGGGTACGCGGTGAGCCTGTGGGTGAGGAGTCGCTGATCGCTGTTCGCTGTTCGCTGGATGGTGAGCGAGAAAACGGCCGTCCCGGGTGGGAGGGCCGTCTTCTCATCGAGCGAACAGCGATCAGCGAACAGCGATCATCGACCAGCGAGCAGCGCCCCCCTATGCCTCCCGTTCCCCCTTCAGCAGCACCCGATCCCACAGCAGGCCCGCCACCAGGCCGCCCAGGATGGGGCCGATCCACCAGACCGCATGGCCGGTCCAGCTGTTCGCCGCCAGCGCGGGGCCGAAGGCCCGG
>DATIBS010000126.1:0-31425 GCA_035457305.1 Gemmatimonadales bacterium | reverse complement strand
GTCGAACTCGACCTTGTCCCCCTCGGCGAGGGTGCGGAAGCCGTCCGCCTTGATGGCGGTGTGGTGGACGAAGCAGTCCTTGCCACCGTTCTCGGGCGTGATGAAACCGAAGCCCTTGGCGTCATTGAACCACTTCACCGTGCCGGTCATGCGAGCCATTGCAGCCTTCTCCATCGAGTTGATGAACGTCGGGGTCCGGCGTGGCCGTACCAACCGACTACCCAGCGCGGGCCCGTCCCGCCGGGTGACCAGAAAAAACCCGGGCGCTCGCCCGGGTCTCATGGTCCGCTGGGCCGCTCCAGCCGGGCGTCGTGCCCGGCCGGACGGGCTGTAAATGTGGGTACTGGCGCGCCGGAGTCAAGAGCCGGGGGGGTCAGCCCCCCCGCCACCAGGCTCCGGAGACCCGGTCCCACTCCCCGCTCTGGCCCCGGCGGAGGTTCCGGCTCACGGCGCGATGCAGCGCCTGGAGGAACTCCGCGGCCGACGGGAAGCGGAGCTCGACCTCGGCTTGCAGGGCCCGTTCCAGCACTTCGGCCAGCTCCTCCGGGAGGTCGGGGCGCGCCTGCCGGAGCGCGGGGAGCTGGTTCGTGGTCTGCCGCGCGAGCACCTGCTCGGGGGTGATGCCCGGGAAGGGGGAGGTGCCCAGCAGGGCGTAGACCGCCACCGCGGCCAGGCTGTAGAGGTCGCTCCGCTGGTCCACCCGCTCGCCCAGCAGCTGCTCGGGGCTGGCGAACTGCGGAGTCCCGCTCTGGCTGGTGGCGCCGCCGAACCGCCCGGCCACGCCGCGGAGCGCCAGGGCGAGCCCGAAGTCGGTGATGCGGACGCTGCCGTTGGGCTCGACCAGCACGTTCTCGGGCTTGAGGTCGCGGTGCACCAGCCCGGATCCGTGGGCGTGCGCGAGCGCGGAGAGGCCCTCCCGCAGCAGCCGCACCACCCGGTCCACCGGCTGCGGTCCCTCCCGCTCCACGACCCCCGCCAGGCTGGGCCCGTCCACCAGCTCCATGGTGTACCAGAGCAGGCCCGAGCGCCCGGCGATGTCGTAGATGCTCACGATGTTCGGGTGGCTGAGGCGCGCGGCGAGCTGCGCCTCGCGCCGGAAGCGCTCGACGACGGCGGGGTCCGCGGTGAACATGGGGTGGAGCACCTTGAGGGCCACTTCCCGCTCGAGGTGGAGGTCGCGCACCCGGTAGACCCGCCCGAACCCGCCGGACCCGAGGCTGCCGAGGAGCTCGTAGTCGTCCCCCAGCGCTCGGCGGAGCCGCTTCTCCCAGGTGCCGGCATCCTCGGTGAGCGCGCGCGTGACCCCGGTGTCGGTGGGACTCACCACCGGCGCCTCGAACATCCCGGCGTCGGAGGCGAAGTCCTCGTACATCTCGGCCGCCGTCAGGTAGCGGTCCTCCGGGTCGGCCGCGAGGGCGCGGAGCAGCACGCGCTCGATCGCCTGGGGGCAGGCCGGACGCAGCCTGGTCGGCGGCTGGAGCTGGGCGAGGTCGAGCGGCGGCTCCTGCCCCGTGACGGCGAAGTAGAGGATCGCGCCCGCGGTGAAGATGTCGCTCGAGGGCTCGCCGGGCTGGCCCCCCCGGACCTCGGGGGCCATGTAGGCGAGGCCGGTGGGCGTCTCGCCGGGCGGGATCGCGGGGAGGGTGTGACTGGCGTACCGGAGGTCGGTGACCGTGCCCCGGCCGGCCAGGTTGACTACGAGCGAGGCGGGGACGATCCGCCGCAGGATCATCCCCCGGCTGTGGGCGTGCTCCAGCGCGCCGAGCAGGTCCCGCACCAGGGTGTGCACCGACGGGATCGGCCGTGGGCCGCGCGCGTTGGCGGCATCGAGACCCTCGCCTTCGACCCAGTTCCCGGTGCGGTAGGCCATCTCCTCGATCACGCCGAGCTCGTAGACGTGGCGGATGGCGGGATGGTCGAGCTGCGCCAGCGCCTCGCTCTCGCGCAGGAACCAGGTGCGGGCGACGGCGTCGGAGAAGAAGTTGGCGCGGAGCGCCACCCGGCGCTTGAGCGCGAGGTCCCAGGCGAGGAAGAGCACCCGCTCGGTGGACATCGCGGCCAGGCTGTCGAGACGGAAGCGGTCGCCCAGCAGGGCAGTGACCCGCTCGTAGGCCTCGCTGGCCTGCCGGGGGATGGTGGGCAGGGGACCGGTCACGGTCAGCGCGGCCGCCGCCGCCGCTCCACGCGGGCTGCCTGGCCGCAGGTGGCCGCGCTGCAGAAGCGGCGGGTGTGGCCCGGCGTGCGGTCGAGGAAGAAGAGGTCGCACGCGGCCCCGGCGCACTCGCGTACCGCGGCGTGGGAATCGGACAGCGTCATCGCCGCCGACCAGGCGACCGCCTCCAGCGCCCGGAGCGCCTCGTCCGGCGTGAGGTGGAGCGACCACCGTCCGGCGCTCCGGGTGAGCTGGGCGCGCCCCGGCTGCCGCGCCAGCGCGCGATTGAGCGCATCCACGCTCGCGGCCGGCGGCCGCCGGCCCGCGGCGAGGGAGGCCGCGAGCGCGGTCAGGCGCTCGCGCACCTCCAGCACCTCCTCGAAGGGCACCGTGTCGGCGTCCGAGGCGAGCTTCTCCGCCTTGGTCCACCGATGGTAATCCGCCGGGGACTGGAACCGGTCCGCCCGGTCGTGGGTGCGGCTCCGCGCGGTGTTCACGAGGTCGAGCCAGAGCGCGTCGCCGAGAAGGATGAACTCCGGGTCGGGCATCGGGTCAGGCGGGGTCCGCCACCTCGGCGGCGTTCCGCCCGCCGCGCTTGGCCTTGTACAGGGCGGTGTCGGCGGCGGCGAGCAGGCTCGACACGGTGCGGCCGTGGCGGGGCGCCTCGGCGATGCCGAGGCTGAGCGACTGGACGCCCGGCTCGCGGAGCTGGGTGGCCCGCTCGGACATGGCCCGCTGGAGGCGCTGCACGAAGGTCATCGCCTCCGCGCTGCTGGTCCACGGGAGGATCACGAGGAACTCGTCGCCGCCCAGCCGCCCGACCACGTCCAGCGATCGGCACTGCTGCCGGAGGAGTCCGGCGATCTCCACCAGCGTGCGGTCACCCGCGGCATGGCCCAGCGTGTCGTTGATGTCCTTGAAACGGTCCAGGTCGATCAGGATGATGGTGGTCTTGAGCTGGTGGCGCGTGGCGCGGGAAAGCTCGGCCTGCAGGCGCTCCTCGATGGCCCGCCGGTTGAGCAGGCCGGTGAGCTGGTCGGTCGTCGCCGCGCTGTGGAGCTGCTCCACCAGCTCCGCGTTCTTGAGCGCGATGGCCGCGGCGAACGAGAGCGTCCCGGCCAGCTCGTGCTCCGCCCGGCCGTACGCCTTCCCGCTGATCCGGGGGCCGAGCACCATGAGGGCCATCCGCTCCGCGCCGGCGTCGATCGGCACCAGCAGCTCGGTCCCCTCCGGGATGAGCGAGGCGATCGCGACGTCCTCGCAGGAGCTGACCGCGCTCCCCGGCGGCAGCGCGGCGTCGAGCCGCGGCTGGGGGATGGGGGCCGGGGTGCCCCGGTCGCGGAGCGCGCGATATACCTTGGCCCGGTACTCGCCCTCCCCGCCGTCGGCCCGGTAGAGCGCGGCCCACCAGGCGAAGAACACCTCCGCCATGAAGTCGAGGATGAGCTGCTCGGTCTCCTCCGAGGAGTGCACCGACGAGAGCAGCCGGGCCACCTGGCGCAGCGCCCGGAGCTGGAACGCCGCATCGTCGAGGGCGCCCTGGCGCTCCAGCAGCACACTCCGGAGCTCGAGCACCACGGACAGCCCGAGCGCGAGAGGCAGCGCCACCCGCCGGAGCTCGGGGGCGATCCCCGGCTCGGCGAGGATCGCCACCTCCGTCTCGCCGCTGGCGAGCTTCGCCACCTCCTCGGCGCGCTCGAACCCCTCCGCGGCGCCCACCCGCGGGAGCTGGACCGAGGGGCCGGTGATCCGGAGCCAGATGCGCTGGGTGCCGAACCGGCGGACGAGGGCGTCCCGACAGCGTTCGAAGAGCTCGGCCTCGGTTCGCGAGAGCCGGCAGGCCGCAGCGAACGCGCTGGGCAGGGAGGAGATGGCGGGACCCGAGGGGAGGAGGGTCATCCCGAATAATATCAAGGGGTTCCGGCGACGAACAGGGCCGGTTCAGCCCTCGGCGCGGGGCAGGGAACGGACCAGGTCGGCTCCCAGCCACCGCAGGTCCCGGATCAGGCCGTCTCGGCTGGCCGCGGCACCGCGCCCGAACGCCTCGGCGAGCCGGACATACCAGTCGAGGGCCTCCTCCCGCACCAGCGGAATGTCATGGGTGTACTCGGGGCCGAGCCGGCGGGCCGTCGCGGCCCAGACTCCGCAGGAGTGCACCGCTTCGCCCAGCATCACCAGTGGCGGGCGCCCCGACTCCACCGCGGCCAGTCCCAGGGCGCGGCGCCGCGCCTCGGGGCCGCCGGCACCCACGGCCCAGCCCAGGGGGAGCGGGGCGAGCGCGCGGAGCAGCTCGCCCACCTCGGGCCCGAACTTCGCCGGGATCCGCTCGAGCTGGCCCTGCGGCCGCTGCACCGAAGGGCGGAGGATCGTGGCGACGAGGGTCGCCTCGTCCGCGCCGTGACTCGCGAGGAGCAGGGCCACCCCGGTGCCCGCCAGGGCCGGGGAGCTCGGCACCACGCGGTGCATGCTCCGGGGCGCCGGGACGTGCTTCGCCGCGAAGGCGAGGGCGTGCTGAATGCGGTCGCTGTACCCGGCGATGTCCATGGGCGGATCCGGAGGGGTCAGGGCAGGCCGACGAGCTTGTGCGTCTGGAGACTCAGCCGCCAGCGCGGATGGGCGAGGCAGTAGGCGATGGCCGCCTGCGTGTTGGCCTCGCGGTCCGGCCCGTCCATCGGCTGGAGGAAGAAATGGCGGAAGGCGAGCCCCTCGAACCGGCCCGGCGGCGCCTCGGCCTGGGGGAAGACCAGCTTGAGCTCGTCGCCCTGCCGGAGCGCCAGGGGTGCCTCGGCCTTGGGGCTCACGCAGACCCAGTCCAGGCCGGGCGGAGCTTCCTGCGTCCCATTGGTCTCGACTGCCACCTCGAATCCCTCCGCGTGGAGCGCCTCCACCAGTTGGCCGTCAAGCTGGAGCAGCGGCTCCCCGCCGGTGCACACCACCAGGGCCCGCCGTGGGCCGTCCACGCCGCCGAGCCGCTCCGCGCGGCGGAGGGGGTCGCCTCCATCCCAGGTCTCGGCCACGCGCAACGCGAGTGCGCCGGGCGTCGCGAACTTGCCGCCCCCCGGGCCATCGGTCCCCACGAAGTCGGTGTCACAGAAGGTGCAGACCGCTCCTGCCCGGTCCTGCTCCCGGCCACTCCACAGGTTGCAGCCTGCGAAGCGACAGAACACCGCCGGCCGGCCCGCCTGTGCACCCTCTCCCTGGAGGGTGTAGAAGACTTCCTTGACCGCGTAGGGCATGGGAGAAGGATAGGCGGATAGACGGATAGTCGGATAGACGGATGGTCGGACCGGTGCAGGCACGACTCACGAGTCGCGCCCACAGCCTGCCTTCTACCCGTCCATCCGTCTATCCGTCCATCCGTCTATCGATACGGCGCCGGGTCCACGAGCCCGAGCTGGGCGAAGGCCCGGAGCCGGAGCCGGCATGCGTCGCACCGGCCGCAGGCGGCACCGTCGACGGCCGGGTCGTAGCAGGTGCGGGTCAGGCCGTAGTCCACGCCGAGCTCCCGGCCGCGGGCGATGATCTCCGCCTTCGAGAGCCGGAGGAGCGGTGCGTGGATTCGCAGCCCCCCGGCCTCGACCCCGATCCGGGTCGCGAGGTTCGCCATCCGCTCGAAGGCCTCGAGGAACTCCGGTCGGCAATCGGGATAGCCGCTGTAGTCGAGCGCATTGACCCCGATGAAGATGTCGCGCGCCGGAAGCACCTCGGCCCAGGCCAGGGCGTATGCCAGGAAGAGGGTGTTCCGCGCGGGCACGTAGGTCGGCGGGATGCCGTGGCCGATCTCCGCGAGGGCCCGGTCCTTCGGCACCGGGATGTCGGCGGTGAGCGCGGAGCCGCCGAAGGCGCGGAGGTCGATGTCCACCACGCGATGGGAGGCGGCGCCGAGCGACACGGCCACCCGGCTCGCCGCGTCGAGCTCGACCAGGTGCCGCTGGCCGTACCGGAAGCTCAGCGCGTGCGGCCGGAAGCCCTCCGCCGCGGCGAGGGCGAGCACCGTGGCGGAGTCCATGCCGCCGGAGAGGAGGACGATGGCGGGGCGCGGGGCCTCCGGCATCAGTCGCGGCCGAGGAGGTGCCGCAGGGCCCCGCGCAGGTCGGGGTGGCGGAACACGTAGCCGGTCTCGCCCGCGCGGGCGGGGATGACCCGCTGGCTCGCGAGCAGCAGGGCGTCCGCCATCTCCCCGAAGGCGAGCCGGAGCGCGGCCGCCGGCGCGGAGAAGAGCGTCGGGCGGTGGAGCACTTCCCCGAGGGTCTCGGTGAAGACGCGATTGGTGACGGTCCCCGGCGCCACGGCATTGAGCGGCCCGCTGATGGCCGGCGTGGCGAGGGCGTGCAGGATGAGGCCGAGCGCGTCGTCGAGACTCACCCAGCTCATCCACTGGCGACCGTCGCCCAGCCGGGCGCCTGCCCCGAGCTCGAAAGGAGGGAGCATCTGCGCGAGTCCTCCCCCGGCTGGCGTCAACACCAATCCGAAGCGCGGATGCACCACCCGGATGCCGGCGTCCGCCGCGGGGCGCGCGGCCCCCTCCCAGGCGACGCCCGTCTCCGCCAGGAAACCCGTGCCGGCGGCGCTGCCCTCGGTGAGCTCCTCACCTCCCCGGCTGCCGTAGATCCCGATCGCCGATGCCGAGACCAGCACCCCTGGCTTCCGGGCGAGCCCGGCGAGCGCCTCCGCGAGGAGCCGCGTGCCGGCAACGCGGCTCTCCCGGATCCGGCGCTTCCGCTCCGCATCCCAGCGGCCCAGGCCGATGCTCTCCCCGGCCAGGTGGACGACCGCGTCCACCCCTTCGAGCGCCTCGCGGTCGATCGTGCCGGCATCCGGGTTCCAGGCGATCTCGCCCGGCCCGGGACGGCGCCGGACCAGCGGCCGGACGGCGTGCCCGCCGGTCGTGAGGAAGGCGGTGAGGGCGGAGCCCAGCAGGCCCGACGCGCCGGTCACCGCAACGGTGCGGGGCAGGAGGCCGGCGCGGCGATGCGCGGCCAGGTCCTCGGCGAGCGTGGCGTGGCGGTAGCGGAACGTCCGGAGCAGTCGGCGGCGGATGAGGAGCGAGTCCGCGAGCGCTCCGGCGGCCCCGAGCGGAGGCGTGTAGGTGACGCTGTCGAGCATGCGGGTCCGTCCGCCGCCGGCCGGCTCGAACCGATGGTCGTGGACCCAGCTCCCGAAGGGCCCCTCCACCTGTTCGTCCACGAAGCCGCGTCCCGCGAGGGCGTCGCGATGCCTGGCCACCCAGCGCCGGGCGAACGGTCCCCGCCCGACCCGGAGCTCGACCATGCCGCCGTCCGTGATCCCGCCCGACCGGCGGAGCACCTCGACGTGCTCCCACGGCGGAATCAGCCGCTCGAGGGCCCCCGGGCGGAGGTGCCAGGCCCAGACCGCGTCGGGCGTGGCGTCGAGGGTGGAACCGTAGTCGTAGGTCGGCATCGGCGTGGTCGCCGGTGAGGATAGATTGTCCGACGTGCTTCGACCAGCCCTCCTCCTCATCACCGCCCTCGGGGCGGCCAGCGCCGTGCGGGTGGCCCGCGGCCAGGACCCTGCCCGCTCGACCTGCATCGTGGCCGCGGTCCACGACGGCGACACGCTCCGCTGCCGCGACGGACGGCGGGTGCGCCTCATCGGCATCGATGCGCCGGAGCAGGGGCAAGGCGCGGCGTTCGCCCCCTCGCGCGACCGGCTCCGGGCGCTTGCACCCCTGGAGGCGGCCGTCGAGCTCGAGGCCGACGTCTCGCCGCGTGACCGCTACGGGCGGACGCTGGCCTGGGTGTGGCGGGGAGATACCCTGCTGAACGAACGGATGGTCCGCGAGGGCTGGGCGGTCCTCTACACCGCCCCGCCCGACGTGCGCCACGCGGACCGCATCCGGGCCGCCCAGGCCGCGGCCACGGAGGACCGGGCCGGGCTCTGGGCGACCGGCGGCTTCGAGTGCCTGCCGCGCGACTTCAGGCGGGGGCGCTGCCGCTGACCCCTGGCGGCGCCCCCGTCCGGCGGCCCCGACTCAGGTCCCGGTGTTGCGCGGATCGTCGGCCTGGTTGAGGTACTTGATCTCGAACGGCCCCGTGGACTTGATCTCGATGATGGTGATGCCGCGCGCCGTGACCGAGTGCGGCGTCCCGGCTGCGAGCTCGAGCTTGCCGCCGGCCTCGAGCGTGGCCGGTCCGGTGACGCGCATGTTCTCGCCGTGCGCCACCAGGAGCACTCCGCTCAGGACCTCGACGCTCTCGGCGGTCGGGTGCATGTGGGGCGCGACCCGGTAGCCGTCAGGCATCCGGACCCGGATGGTGAACTCCCCGGGCTTCGTGGGGTCGCCCGCCAGCACGGCCACCTCGGCCCCTTCGGGCAGGCCGGGCGGCGCCTTGCCCCACTGGAGCTGGTCGGCCGAGGGAGTGGCGGGCTTGGCGGCGGGCTTCGCGTCCGGTGGGGGCTGGTCGGGCGTCTGGGCGAGAGCCGGCGCCGCACCCAGGGCGAGTACGGCGAGGGCGAGGGAGAGGGAACGCATGGAGGAACCTCCTGGGCGGTGCGGGCGGACCAGGCCAGGCATCCCCCGCGGACGTCGACCGCAGTCCGCCACACCTCGATCTAGCACCTCCGGTTGGCTGTGACGGTGACGCGCGTCACGCACGCGCGTCCGTCGGGCCTCCTTCCGGCTGCGCGCGCCGCACCAGGAGCAGGTCGGAGAGGTTGTCGAGCGTCAGCAGGCCCACGAGGGCGCCACCAGAGTCCACCACCGGCAGGGCCGAGAGACCGCCCTCCCGGAGGGCCGCCAGGGCCTGGTCGAAGCCCAGTTCCGGCGACACCGGACTGACCCCGGCCGCCATCGCCTCGCCCACGGTGCCGCTCGGCCCCGCGGTGCTGAGGGCGCGGATGAGGTGCTCCCGCGTGAGCAGCCCCTCCAGCCGCCCGGCGTTGTCGACGATGGGAAACTCCCGCTGGTCGCCGGCGAGCAGCAGGTCCACCGCGCGCTGGAGGGGCGCGTGGACGGGCAGGGTGTCGAAGCGCGTCAGCATCATCCGGCCGACCGTCAGTCCCCGCCCGGCGAGGCGGGTTTCCACCGATTGCGCCTCGGCGGTGGCGCCGAGGTAGATGAAGAGCGCCACCAGGACCAGCACGAACTGGCCGTTGACCAGGCCCCAGAGCCCGAAGAGCATCGCGAAGCCGCGCCCGACCGCGGCGGCGATGCGGGTCGCGCGGCCCAGGCCGAGGCGGCTGGCGAGGGCGGCCCGGAGCACGCGGCCCCCGTCCATCGGGAAGGCCGGGATCAGGTTGAAGACCAGGAGCCCGGCGTTGGCGGCGAACAGGGCGAGCGGCAGCGACCACTCCCAGGGCGCCCCGCGGCCCGGGACCAGCCCGGCCCCCTGCACCCGGACGATGAGGGCGAAGACCCCGACGAGGCCGAGGGTCACGAGCGGGCCGGCGAGCGCGATGAGGAGCTCCTGCCTCGGCTCCTCGGGGATCCGCTCCAGCCGCGCGAGGCCGCCGATCGGGAGGAGCACGACGTCCGGCGTCTTCACCCCGAAGCGCCGCGCCATGCCGATGTGGCCGAACTCGTGGAGCAGCACGCAGCCGAACAGGGAGAGGAGGAAGGCGGTGCCGCGGAGCGCGGAGGGCGTGCCCCCCTCCATGTACGCGCCCCAGGCGTACCACACGACGAGCAGCAGGAAGGTCACGTGGACCTTGATGACCGTCTCCCCGATCCGTCCGACCGCGAACGACCAGCGCATCACCGCTCCCTTCGTGGGTATGGGCGGAATATACCGACGACGGGACGGCCGGACGGCGAGTTCCGGCGGCGCCGAGGGCGCCACCCAATCTCCCGCCGTCTGGTTCCGGCGCCCGCCCGGCCTTATCCTATACCCCGACTCCCACAGGCAGGACGCGATCTCGAACGGGCAGTGGACCACCCAGGACTCCGCCAAGCTCTACAACCAGAAGGGCTGGGGCCTCGGGTACTTCCGCATCAACGAGCAGGGCCACGTCACGGTCCATCCGGACCCCAAGTCCGATCACGGGCTCGACCTCTACGACCTGTCGATGGACCTGAACCAGCAGGGGGTCGGGCTCCCGCTGCTCCTCCGCTTCTCCGACATCCTCAAGAGCCGGATCGAGCTCCTGGCGGGCGAGTTCGCGCACGCCATCCGGGAGAACGGGTACGAGGGGGGCTACACCACCGTCTACCCGATCAAGGTCAACCAGCAGCGCCACGTGGTGCAGGAGATCGTCGAGTTCGGCGCGGCCCACGGCGTCGGCCTCGAGTGCGGCAGCAAGGGGGAGCTGCAGGCCATCCTCGGCCTCACCGAGAGCACCGACCACCTCATCGTCTGCAACGGGTACAAGGACGAGGAGTTCATGCGGCTCGCCCTCACCGGCCAGCGCCTGGGGCACCGCGTGTTCATCGTGCTGGAGCAGCCCACGGAGCTGGACACCCTGCTCCGGGTGGCCGACGAGTTCGGCGTGACCCCGTCGGTGGGGGTGCGGATCAAGCTGGCCGCCGAGGGCGTCGGCCGGTGGGCGAAGAGCGGCGGCGAGAAGTCCAAGTTCGGGCTCAGCGCCCACCAGCTTCACCGGCTGTGCCAGAAGCTCGAGGCGGTCGGTCGCCCGGAGCTCCTCAAGCTGATCCACTTCCACCTCGGGAGCCAGATCACCGACATCCGCTACATCCGGCGCGCGCTCGAGGAGATCGGGCGGTTCTACGTGGAGCTCATGCGCCGCGGCTTCGCGATCACCCACGTGGACGTGGGCGGCGGCCTCGGCGTGGACTACGACGGCTCGCGGAGCACCCGCACGGCGAGCGTCAACTACTCGATCCGGGAGTACGCCAGCGACATCGTGCACGCCCTCGGCACCCTCTGCCGGGCGGAGGAGCTGCCCATGCCGCACCTGATCTCGGAGTCGGGACGGGCGCTCACGGCCCACCATTCGCTCCTGCTGGTGAACGTCATCGACGTGGAGTCGCAGGTGGACCCCGTGGCCCCGGACCTGGGGGCCGACGCCCACCCGCTGCTCGTGGAGATGAAGGAGAACCTCGAGCTGGCCGCCGACCGGGTGAGCGAGGTGTTCCACGACGCCACGTTCGCCAAGGAACGGGCGCAGGAGCTGTTCGCGAGCGGGGTCTTCTCGCTCAAGGACCGCGCCGACGCCGAGCAGCTCTACCTCTGCACGGTGAATGCGGTGCGGCGGGCCATCGGGAATGACAAGGACGCCTACCCCGAGATCGTGGCCCACATCGAGGCCACGCTCGTGGATCACTACTTCTGCAATTTCTCGGTGTTCCAGTCGCTGCCGGACAACTGGGCCATCGACCAGCTCTTCCCGATCATGCCGATCCACCGGCTGGGCGAGCGGCCGAGCCGCTTCGGCACCCTGCAGGACATCACCTGCGACTCCGACGGCGTGATCGACCGGTTCGTCGGCGGCCGGAAGGGGAAGCCCTCGCTCGAGCTGCACACGCCCAACGGGGACGAGCCCTACATCCTCGGCATCTTCCTCACCGGCGCGTACCAGGAGATCCTGGGCGATCTGCACAATCTCTTCGGCGACACCAACGCGGTGCACGTGCAGTTCACGCCGACGGGCTACGAGGTGACCGACCTGGTCCATGGCGACACGGTCACCGAGGTGCTCAACTACGTGCAGTTCCACGCCTCCGACCTCCTCGCGGTGTTCCGCCGCAAGGTGGCCGCCGCGCGCGATCTCTCCCGGCAGGAGGCCAACACCTTCATCGCCGACTACGTCGCCGGCCTGGAGGGGTACACCTACCTGGAGGGGGACATCGGGGTGCCGGTGGAGGGCTGAGCGGGGGCAGTCGGGGGTGGCGGACCGTCCGACCGCCCGTCCTACTCCATCCGCGCCTCCGCCACGAACGGCTGCAGTTCCGGGTCGGCGTCCTTCCAGAGCACGGCGAACCGCGCCCAGTGCCGCCGCGCCGCGGCGGTATCGCCCCGGCGTTCCGCCAGGAGCGCCAGGCGGCGTTCGGCTGGCGCCAGGAACGGCGCATCGTAGACCGAGCCCTCACTGAACGTCTCGAACCAGGTGGCCGCCTCGTCCGGGCGGCCGAGTCGTTCCAGGGCCTCCGCCATCCGCCAGCGCTCCCGCGGCGCCGACACGAAGGGCGAGGCGATCGCGTCGATGTACCAGGTGGGCGTGTCGGCGGCGGCGAGCACGGCGCGGGCCTGCTCCGCGTTCCCGGCCAGCCAGGCCACTTCCGCCCGGATGCCCGCGCCGAGCAGCGCGGGCGTCGGCGCCCCCGTCACGCCGGGCAGGCGCGCCAGTGTGGCCGCCGCCGCACCGGCCGCGCCCGGGTTCCGTTCTGCCGCCGCGAGCCCCCGCAGGTAGGTGTGGATCACGGCCGGCGATCGGTACGGGATGGTGAAGTACGCGCCGAGGTCGAGGGCCGCCGGCGCGGTGTCGGCGAGGGCCGGATCGGGCAGGGTGGCCACGCGGGCGGCCGCGTCGGCGGCGGGGGCGGGGCGGAACGGTGCCAGCGCGTAGTAGGCGGCGAACTGGGCCCCCAGCGGCGGCTGGAGCGCCTCCGCCGCGTCGAAGCGGCGCGCCGCCTCCCCCCAGCGACCCCGGGCCATCTCGAGCGAGCCCGCCATCAACTCCCCGACGGCGCGAACCGGCGCGGCGCGACGCGGGGCGGCGACGAGGTCGGCAATGCGGAGCGCGCCGGCCAGGTCGTCGGTCCAGATGGCCGTCGCCCACGCGGCGAGCACGACCGTCAGGTCCGAGGCCCCCTCGAGCGCGACGAGGACCCGTGACTGCGCCGCGGGGTCGCCGACGGCGAAGGCGCGCAGCGCCTCCAGCTCGAGCGCGTCGGACCTCGCCTCGGCGGTGGCGGGCTCGCCGGCACGGAGCCGCGCCAGGGTGCGCGCCAGCGAGTCGAGCTCCGCGAACCGCCGCGCCCGCGCCGCCAGCCGGGCCAGGTGGAGGATCGGCGAGGCGAGGTCGGGTTCGAGGACCCCCACGCGCTGCCAGGCCTCCCGCGACGCCTCTGCCGGCCGCCCCCGCAGTGGGGCGTAGTGGAAGAGCATCTCGGCGAGCTGCACCCACGCCTCGACCTCCTCGGGATGGGCGCCGACGATCCGCCGGTAGATCGGTTCCGCCGCGTCGAGGTCCCCCCGCCGGCTCGCAAGCATCGCCTGGAGCAGGAGGCTGTCGCGCGCGGGCAGCCGGTGGGCGAGCCGCACGGCGCGCACGGCGGACTCGTGGGCGAGGTCGCTTTGCAGCAGCCACTCCGCCGCGATGCTCAGCCGGTACCAGGCCAGCGCGAAGCCGCTGTCCGCCTCCACCGCCCGGCGGTAGGCCGCCACCGCCTCCTCGAAGCGGAGCTCGCGGCCAGCGGCCTCGCCGTCGAGCCAGGCCTTGAGGGCGGGCAGCGAGCCGGTGGTGCGTGCGGCCAGTCCGCTCACCCGGGAATCCGACTCGCCCCACCCGGTCAGCAGCCGCACCGTCAGCGTGTCCACCAGCTCGAACAACGCGTCGGTCCGGCCCTGCGCGCTCGCCCGTGCCACCGGGGCCCCGCCGCCCGCGCGGTAGAGCGCGGCCGTCACCTGGAGCCGGCCCCCCGCCTCGACCACGTCGCCCAGCACGTAGAGCGCCGCCCCGAAGCGGCTCGCCACCCGGTCGGCCGCGGTGGGGTCGAGCCGCGCGTCCCCGGCCGCGTTCAGGATCGCGCGACGGTCGACCGTCCGGTAGCCGCCCGCGCCGTCGAGCGTGGTGCTGAGGAGGTCCACCAGTCCGGGGCCGAGATAGGCGAAGTCGGGCCCGCCGCGCACCTCGAAGGGGAGCACCGCGAGCGCGTTCTGCGCGGCCGGGCCCACCGGCTCCCGGATCCCGGCGTCCGGCGCACGCGCGACCAGCACCGCAATGGCCGCGACCAGCGCGAGCGCGGCGCCGCCGAGGAGCCAGCGGCCCCGCGGGGCCGCGGCCGGCGCTCCCGCGGCGGTGGCCCCGACGGCGAAGGCGGCATCCACGCCGTCGGCGAAGGCGGTGAGGGTCGGGTAGCGATCGTCGGGGGCGGGAGCGAGGGCCCGGTCGAGGACGTCGGGGAGTCCCGGCGGGATCTCCGGCGCTCCCCCCGGCGCGGGACCGGCCGCCGCCGAGGCACGGGCCAGCGTGTCCCGCAGGCCCAGACCCGGCATCGGGAGCTGCCCGGTCAGGAGCTCGAAGAGGACGCAGGCGAGGCTGTACTGGTCCGATCGCCCGTCGAGTTCCGCCCCGCCGCGCAGCTGTTCGGGGCTCATGTACGCGGGCGTGCCCACCGTGCCGCCGGTCACCGTGAGGCGGTCGCGGCCCGCGGCGCTCACTGCCCGGGCGATCCCGAAGTCGGCCACCACCGCGTGGCCATCCTCGAGGAAGATGTTGTCCGGCTTGATGTCGCGGTGGATCACCCCTTCGCGATGGGCGTAGGCGAGCGCCTGGGCCACCTCGCGGACCAGCCGCGCCGCCTCCGCCGGGGGCAGGCGGCCCTCGCGCGCGAGCCGCGCGCGGAGGGTCTCCCCGGTGGCGAGGGGCATCACGTAGAAGGGCAGGGTCGCGCCCGAGGCGGTCCGCACCGTCCCGGAGTCGAGCAGGGGCAGGATGTGGGGGTGCCGCAGGTTGGCCGCGATCCGCACTTCGAGCAGGAAGCGCTCGGCCCCGAAAGCGGTGGCCATGTCCGGGCGGAGCACCTTGAGCGCGACGGCCCGGTCGTGCCGCAGGTCGTGCGCCAGGTACACCAGCGCCATGCCTCCCTGGCCAATCCGGCGCTCCACGCGGTACCTGCCGCTGAGGGCGGATCGCAGTTGTTCCAGGGTTTCGGTCACGGGCGCCCTCCCGGGCAGGGAACTCTCCCGACGATAGGCCCCGCGCCCGCAGGGGGCAACGACGCCGCGGCCCGCCGGGAGGCGGACCACACCGGGACGCGGGGGGGGGGCGGCTACGCCCGCCGGCGGATGGGCACGAAGTCCCGGACCTCGTGGCCGGTGTAGATCTGCCGCGGCCGGGCGATCTTCTGCTCCTTGTCGAGCAACATCTCCTCCCACTGCGCCAGCCAGCCCGGCAGCCGCCCGATGGCGAAGAGGACGGTGAAGTAGTCGGTCGGGTACCCCATGGCCTGGTAGATCAGGCCGGAGTAGAAGTCCACGTTCGGGTAGAGCTTCCGGCTGATGAAGTACTCGTCCTCGAGCGCGATCCGCTCCAGCTCGAGCGCGATGTCGAGCTTGGGGTTCATCCCGGTCTGCTCGAAGACCTCGTCGGCCGTCTTCTTGATCAGCTTGGCGCGGGGGTCGTAGGACTTGTATACCCGGTGGCCGAAGCCCATCAGCCGGCCCTCCCCCTTCTTCACCCGCTCGATGAAGCCGGGCACGTTCTTCTTCTCGCCGATCTCGTCCAGCATCCGGAGCACGGCCTCGTTGGCGCCACCGTGGAGCGGCCCGTAGAGCGCCGCGATGCCCGCGGACACAGCCGAGAACGGGTCCACGTTGGACGAGCCCACGGCGCGCACCGCCGAAGTGGAGCAGTTCTGCTCGTGATCGGCGTGGAGGATGAGGAGGATCTCGAGCGCGCGCTGCAGCACCGGGTTGTCGTTGAACTGCTCCCCGATGCGGAAGGTCATGTTGACGAAGTTCGCGATGTAGCCCAGGTCGTTCCGGGGGAACTCGTAGGGCAGGCCGCGCGACTGGCGGAAGATGAAGGCGGCGATGGTCGGGAGCTTGGCGACGAGGCGGACCCGCTGGATGTAGCGGTTGGCCGGGTCGTGGATGTCCTTCGCCTCGGGATAGAACGTCGAGAGCGCGCCGACCGCGCCGAGCAGCATGCCCATCGGGTGCGCGTCGTAGCGGAAGCCCTCGAGGAACTTGATGATGTTCTTGTGGACGTAGGTGTGGTAGGTGACGTCGTGCACCCACGTGTCGAGCTGCGCCTGGGTGGGGAGTTCGCCCTCGCAGAGCAGGTGGGCCACCTCGAGGAAGCTCGCCTGCTCCGCCAGCTGCTCGATCGGGTAGCCCCGGTAGCGCAGGATGCCGCGGTCGCCGTCGATGAAGGTGATGGCGCTCCGGCACGCGGCGGTGTTCATGAACGCCGGGTCGTAGGCCATGAGGCCGAAGTCCTCGGCGTCGGTCCGGATCTGCCGGAGGTCCATCGCGCGGATGGTGCCGTCGGTGATCGGCAGCTCGTAGGCCTTGCCGGTGCGGTTGTCGGTGACGGTCAGGCTCTGGGTGGTCACGGGGCCGGTCCTTGCCCGGAGGGAAGCGTCGGGGTGTATTGTGGGCCGGAAAATACCCCGGACCGCCCCCCATGGTGAAGCCCGTCCCGACGCTCATCGAACGCGCCCGCGGCGCGATGCTCGGCCACGCCGCGGGCAACGCGCTGGGGGTGCCGACGGAATTCCTGCTCACGCCCGAGCGCATCCGCGCCGCCTTCCCCGGCGGCCTGACGGAGATCCGGCGCGCGGATCGTCCGGAGTCCCCCTGGGACGACGACGCGGCGATGGCGGTCGTCATCGCCGAGGAGCTGCTCCGGCCCGAGCCCGACCCGCGGGAGATCGCGCGGCGCTGGGTGCGCTGGATGGAGCAGGATGGGCGGGGCATCGGGACCTGGACCCGGACCGCGCTGCAGTACTTCAGCCGGCACGATGCCCCGATCCCCGACGCCCGCGGCAGCGCCGGCAACGGGGCCGTGATGCGGACCATCCCGGTCGCGCTCCGGACCTTCCGCGAGCCGCGGGCGCTCCTCAGCGCCGCCTGCGGCATCGCCGCGCTCACCCATCCCGACCCCCGCTGCGTGTGGAGTGCCGCGGCCATCACCGTGGCCTGCGGCCAGCTGCTCCAGGGCCGGCGCGACTTCCTCCCCGATGTCGTCGAGGCGCTGCGGGTCAACGACGCCCCCGCCGAGGTGCTCGAGGCGGTGCGCCGGGTGCCGCGGGAGCGGCGGGGGGACCTGCCGATCACCGGGCCGGCCGCCGGCTACACCGTGCACTGCATGGAGATCGCCCTCTGGACCGCGTGGCACGAGCCGTCGCTGGAGGCCGCCCTGGTCTGGCTGGCGAACGCCGGCGGCGACACCGACACCAATGCCGCCGTGGCCGGGGGCCTGCTCGGCGCCCGGGACGGGGAGGGAATGGTGCCGCGCCGGTGGGTCGAGCAGGTGGCGCGGGCGGCGTACCTGGCCGAGCTTGGGGAGCGGCTGGTGGGGGGCGGTGAGCGGTGAGCGGCGGGGGAGGCGCGGTGCGCGCGGGGAGGTGCGTCGTGGCAGGGAGATGGGGGACCGTCGCGCTGGTGCTGCTCGGGGGCCTGGCGTGCGCGAAGAAGGCGGAGCTCGTGCCCGAGCCGCAGCGGTTCGCGCTGGGCTGCCCGGACCTCGAGGCCGGGTGGCCGCCGGACAGCTCGGCGCCCCGCGTGGTGCTGGGCGGGTTCGCCGACCTGCGCTTCGCCGCGGATACGGTCGCCTGGGCCCAGCCGCCGGAGGAGGAGGACGAGGAGGGCGAGGAGGAGGAGGGTTTCTGGGAGAGCCTGGCGAACTCCATCTTCCAGAACATCCTCGCCAGTCTCGCCGACCCGATCCCGCTCATCGCCGTCCCCGACGCGATCAGCGTGCTGCGGTGGGACCTCGCCGCGGTACTTCGTCGGGCGGGGTTCCGGGTCGTGGACGCCGCCCAGGCCGACTCCGTGCCCCCGGGGCTTCCCGAGCTCGACGGCGACCTCCGGCGGGTCGAGGCGTTCCACACCGCGAAGCGCTCGTACTCGGGCGAGACCCTGGTCGCCTCGGTGGCCATCGAGCTCTACCTCTGGGGCGAGAGCCCGGTGCCGCGGTGGCGGCGGCGCTTCGAAGCCGAGGTGGAACGGAAGCAGCGCTACCGCCCGGAACGGGCCCGCGTCGAGGAAGTCATGGGTGGGGTGTGGTGCAACCTGCTGGCGCAGGTGGAGGAAGCGTTCCGGGATCGGGAGTTCAGCGAGGCGGTGAGTGCGGAAGGGAGCGCGGGTCCCGCGCCACCCGCTACCGCTCCCCGCTCGCTGCTCCCCGCTCCCCCGCCGGGAGGGTGACCGTGCAGGTCGTCTCGAACCCGCCACGCACATTGTAGACCGTGGCGACCGTCAGCTGCTGCGGCGCGAGCACCCGGAAGAGGTCCTCGGCGATCTTCGCCGTCACGTGCTCCTGGAAGATCCCCACCGAGCGGTAGCTGGTGACGTAGTACTTCAGGCTCTTGAGCTCCACGCACTTCGCCTGCGGCACGTAGCGGATCGTGAGGGTCGCGAAGTCCGGCAGCCCGCTGTAGGGGCAGACCGCGCTGAACTCGCGGGTCTCGGTCACGATCTCCTGCCGCGGCCCCTCGTACGGGAACGTCTCCAGCACGGCCACGTCGACCGTCTCGGGGCCGGTGAAGGGCAGGGTGCGTCCTTCCGCGATGGGCATGGGGGGCTCCTGGGCTCGGAGGGAAAACTGGACGGCAGGACCGCCGGACGGCAAGTTGCCGTCCCGCCGTCCCGCCGTCCCGCCGTCCCGCCGTCCCGCCGTCCCGCCGTCAGAGGTTCCCGACGATCCCCTCCTCGAGCCACTCGTACTGGTTCCGGAGCACGCCCTGCGCCACCCGGTAGGTGCGCGAGTCGTCGTTGAACCAGACGTCCTCGAACTTGTCGTGCACCCGCCGGCTCGCCTGCCGGCAGAAGAGGTCGGCCAGCTCGATCGGCCCTCGGTCGCCCGGGTTCTTCTTCACCATGGCATGGGCCCGGCTCACGGTGGCGGCCATCGCGAAGAGCTCGGCCCCGATCTCCACCAGCCGGCCGAGCACGGCCTGACGCTTCTCGAGCTTCGGCCCGAACCGCACCATGCAGTGGAAGACGGTCCGCGCGAGCTTCCGGGACTTCCGGTCGATGAAGCGGAGGTGCTGCGCCAGCGGGCCGAACTCCCCGTACCGCGGCCAGCGACCCCAGCCGATCCACTGGCTCGGGTACCACCAGGCGTAGAACCCGAGCGCCCTGACCAGCGCCCTGGCCTTGACGCCCGGCGGCGCCTTCGGGTTCACCAGGTCCCCGGCCACGCCGAAGTGGGTGTCCACCGCCTCCCGGGCGATGAAGAGCCGCATGATCTCGCTCGACCCCTCGAAGATCAGGTTGATGCGCATGTCGCGCATCATCCGCTCGACCGGGTCGGGGCGGTCGCCGCGCCGCCGCAGGCTGTCGGCGGTCTCGTACCCGCGGCCGCCCTTGATCTGCATCAGGTCGTCCACGATGCGCCAGGTGGTCTCGGTGTTCCACATCTTGGCCATCGCGGCTTCCAGGCGGATGTCGTAGCCGCCGTGGTCGGCCATCAGCGAGGCGAGGTCGCTCACCGCCTCCATCGCGAAGGTGTCGGCCGCCATGCGGCCGACCTTCTGGGCCACCGCGTCGTGCTTGCCCACCGGCTGGCCCCACTGGACCCGCTCCGATGCCCACCGCCGGGCGATCTCGAGCGCGCGCTTCCCGCCGGCGACGCAGCTGGCCGGCAGGGTGAGCCGCCCGGTGTTGAGCGTGATGAGGGCGAGCTTGAGGCCCTTGCCCTCGCCCCAGAGCACGTTCTCCACCGGCACCTTCACGTTGGTGAAGCGGATCACACCGTTCTCGATCGCCTTGAGGCCCATGAACTCGAGCCGGTGCACCACCTCGACGCCCTCCCACGCGGTCTCGACGATGAACGCGGTGATCCGCTTCGGGCCGGTGCGGGCCATCACCACCATGAGCTCGGCGACCGTGCCGTTGGTGGTCCAGAGCTTCTCGCCATTGAGCACGTAGTGGGTGCCGTCGGCCGAGAGTTCGGCCGTCGTGGCGAGGCCGGCCGGGTCGGAGCCCACCCCGGTCTCGGTGAGCGCGAAGGCGCTGATGGCCCCCTTCGCGAGCCGCGGCAGGTACTTCTTCTTCTGGTCGGAGCGGCCGAAGAGCTTGAGTGGCTGCGGCACGCCGATGGACTGCGCCGCCGAGAGCAGGGCGGTCAGGCTCCCGTCCTGGCTGGTGACCACGCCGATCGCGTGGGTGTAGGCCGTCTGGCTCAGGCCGAGTCCGCCGTATTCCTCGGGGATCTTGATGCCGAAGGCGCCGAGCTCCCGGAGGCCCTGGACCACCCGCTCGGGGATCTTCCCCTCGCGGTCGATCGCGTCGCTGTCCACCTCCTCGCGCATGAAGCGCTCGAGCTTCTCGAGGAAGGGACGGGCCTTGGCCTGGTCGGCCTCGGACATCTCGGGGAAGGGATGGATCAGGTCCAGCCGGAGGCGCCCCTCGAAGAGCTGGCGCACCACGCTCGGCAGGGTCCATTGGGTCTCCCGCGCGGCCTCCGCGACTTCCCGGGCCTCCTGCTCGGTGGCGAGCGGGGTCTCGGGGGGGACGGCCGGAGGGGTCATCACGTCGGTCATACGGCACGATCCTGGGGAAGGGAGGGCTCGGGGTGGCCGAGCCCGCGGAGCACGAGCGACACGACGTGGCGCTTGCGCTGCTCGAGAAAGCCGGGATCCAGCGGGTCGAGGCCCAGCGCCGCGAGCACCGTGGAGGAGTGGACCAGGGGGAACCACGACATGCCGATGATGCTGAGCAGGAGTTGCGGCGCCTCGGCGGCATCGCCGGAGGCGAGCTCCAGCTCCTCGGCCAGCGCGCTCACCGCCTCCTGGGCGGCGGCGACGTGGGGCGGCACCTCGCGCAACTGGTGGCCGCCCGACAGCGCCTCCCACTCCATCAGCCGGACGAAGTTCGGGTTGGCGGTGATGTACTCGAAGTACTCGCTCACCACCCCGGCGACGATCTCGGCGGGCTCGTGGGCGCGGGCCCGGACCCGTTCGCGCCCGCTCCGGACGGCGGAGCGCACCTGCTCGAGGCAGCGCTCGAGCACGGCGTGGTAGAGGTCGAGCTTGGTGCCGAAGAAATAGCCGGGGGTGCCGCGGGAGACGCCGGCGGCCGCCCCGATGTCGCCCAGGCTGGAGGCCTCGTACCCGCGCTCGGCGAAGAGCGCCTCCGCGGCGTCGAGGACGGCCTCGCGGGTGCGGGCGCCATTGCGCTCGCGATCGGTGGCGGAGAGGACAGGAACGGCCACGCCGGACTCCTGACTTGCTTGTTGTCCAGCAAGTTAGTGCCTAGTGACCTGAATCACAAGGGGATTGTGCACCGCAGAGGCGCAGCGGACGCAGAGACCGGGGGGGATGCCTCCGTGTGGGTTAGCTTTCCAAGTTGTTGAAAAGAAACAACATACGAAAGACCGGATGGCCCCAGGTCAATTGAGCGTCCCCTGCCTCTGCGCTCTCTGCGCCTCTGCGGTGAACCCTCACTCCTCTGACCGCCGCCCGGGCCGGTCCACGAGGTGCCCGGGCGCGATGGAGTCGAACCCGTACCGCCCCCGGACCCGGTCGAGGACGTCGGAGAGCGCCCGCTGGCGCTGGCGCGCCGGGGTCTCGAACAGGTCCCCCGGACCGGCGGGCACGAGGTTGGTCGCCGCGATGCCCAGCAGCCGGACCCCGTGCCGGGCCCGGAGCGCCTCGCCGAAGGCCGGCTCGAGCAGCGCCCGCGCCGCCGGAAGGACCTCCCCTTCGAGCGCCGTCGGCTCCCCGAGGGTGCGGCTTCGGGTCCGGGTCGTGAAGTCGTCCCACCGGATCTTGAGGGTGAGCGTTCGCGCCTCCAGGCCCTCTTCCCGGAGCTGGGCGGTGACCCGCGCCGCCAGGAGGTCGAGCACCCGTCGCGCCTCGACCGGGTCCCGGAGGTCGCGCGCGAACGTGGTCTCCCGGCTGATCGACCTGGCGGTACGGCCGGCCCGGAGAGTGGCGCCCCCGTGGCCGTGGGCGCGGAGCTTGAGCCACTTGGCGTTGTCCCCGACCACCCGCGCGAGCGCCTCGAGTCCCATCGCCTGCACCTCGGCGACGAGGGTGAGTCCGCGCTCCGACCAGCGCGCGGCGGTGCGCGGCCCCACGCCGGGGAGCGCCCGGAGCTCGAGCCCCGCCAGGAACCCCTCCTCCCAGCCGGCGCGCACCTCCATCAGTCCACGGGGCTTTGCATGGTCCGACGCGAGCTTCGCCACCATCCGGTTGGGGCCGATCCCGATGCTGCAGTCGAAGCCGGTGGCCGCCTTCACGCCATCCCGGATGGCCTCCGCCTCAGGGAGGAGGGAGACCGGCCAGAGCCGCTCGGTGCCGGCGTAGTCGAGGTAGGCCTCATCGAGCGATGCCATCGCCACCACCGGCGAGTGGCGGCGAAGCACGTCACGCACCTGGCGCGAGGCGTCCCGATAGTCGGCGAACCGCCCCTTGACGAACGTGGCGCCGGGGCAGCGGCGCGCCGCCTCCGCGATCGGCATCCCCGCGCGCACGCCGCAGGCCCGCGCCCCGTAGGACGCCGACTGCACCACCCCCCGCGACTCCCTCCGCCCGCCCACCACGAGCAGCGCGACCTCGCGCAGCTCCGGCTGGCGCTGGCGGCAGACCTCGACGAAGAAGGCGTCGAGGTCCACGTGGACGATCCGGGCGGGCACGGGCTCAGACCAGGAGCACGGCGGTGGCCTTGCAGGTGGCCACCACGGGGACCCCGGGCGCGAGCGCGAGTGACTCGACCGAGGCGGTGGTGAGCGAGGCCAGGAGCGGGCGCCCGGCGTCGAGGTGGACGAAGGTGACCGGGCCGGTGCGCTCGAGCTGCACCACGGTGGCACGGAGGTGGTTCCGCGCCGAGCCCTCGGGTATCTGGCGGCTCAGGGTGAGGTCCTCGGGGCGGAGGACCGCATGCGCGGGGCCGTCCTCCTCTGCCAGGACGTCGAGGACGAACGCGCCCGCGTCGAAGGTGGCGGCGCCGGCCTGCCCGCCCTCCGGGGGTGCCGCGGACCAGCGGACCGTCCCCGGGATCACGTTGCCGGCGCCGATGAACCGGGCGACGAACGCGGAGTTCGGGTGGCGGAACACCTCCTCCGGGGTCCCGGCCTGGGCGATCCGCCCCTCCGCGAGGACCGCGACGCGTTCCCCGAGGCGGAGGGCCTCGTCGAAGTCATGGGTCACCTGGAGCGTCGTGGTGCCCTCGCGCTCGTGGAGCGCGCGGAGCTCCCGCCGGAGCGAGCGGCGGGTCGCCGGATCGAGGGCGGCGAACGGCTCGTCGAGGAGGAGCACGCGGGGACGCGGGGCCAGCGCCCGCGCGATGGCCACCCGCTGCTGCTCCCCGCCGCTCAGGCGGTGGACGGTGCGCCCGAGGAGGTCGGTGATGCCGAGCATGGCCGCCAGCGACGCCACGCGCTCCCGGCGGCCGGCCGGGACACGCCGGAGTCCGTAGGCGATGTTCTCGGCCACCGTCAGGTGGGGGAACAGGTGGTACTGCTGGTAGACGAACCCCACGCCGCGCGCCTCGGGCGGCAGGTCGGAGGCGTCGCGCCCATCCAGCAGCACGCGCCCGGCCCGGGGCCGGAGATGCCCCGCGATCGCCTCGAGCAGCGTGGTCTTGCCGGAGCCGGTCGGCCCGATGACCAGCCCGTACCCGCTCGGGGGCACGTCGAAGGTCACGTCGGCGAGGGCGAACGGGCCGGACTGTACCGTGAGTCCCTCCAGCCGGATCACGGCGCCCGCTCCCGGACGAGGAGCCGGGCCACCGCGGTGACGAAGACCGCGACGGCGAGGAGCAGCACCGCCACCGGCACCGCCGCGGCGAGCCCCCCGGTCGTGAACCGGTCGAAGGTCAGGATGCTGCCGACCTTGGGATTGTACGTGAGCACCACCACCGCCCCGAATTCGCTCACGCTCCGGGCCCAGGCGAGCACGGCGCCGGCCAGGATGGGACGCGCCGCGAGGGGCAGGGTGACGCGGCGGAAGACCGTGGCCGGGCCGTCGCCCAGGGTCCGCGCGACGCGCTCGAGCCGCGGGTCCACTGCCGTGAACGCCTCGCGGGCGGCGCTCACCAGCAGGGGGACCGACACGAACAGCATCGCCGCCACGATGCCCGGGACATGGTTGACCACCTCGAGCCCCGCGCGGGCCAGCACGGCGCCGACCGGGGATTCCCGGCCGAGGAACAGGAGGAGCGCGATGCCTGCCACCGGGTGGGGGACGACCACGGGCAGGTCGAGCAGTGCCTCCACCACGCGCCGGCCGGGGAAGCGGCGCCGGGCGAGGAGCCAGGCGAGCGGCACCCCGCCGAGCAGCGCCAGGCCGGTGGCGGCCCCGGCCGCACCGACGGTGAGGCCGATCGAGGCGCGCACCTCGGGGTCACCGAGCGCCGCCCGGAGGCTGGCCGGCTCGGCGGCGAGCAGGAGCCGGAGCAGGGGGCCCGCGACGAACGCGACGAGCACCGCGGCGAGCCCCGCCACGAGGAGCCGTCCCGCAAGGCGCGTGGGGCGGTGCCCGGCGGGCCGGGCCGAGTTAGTTTTGTCCATCCCCGTCCATTGACCAGCCCCCGCCGGAGGCGTGATTCCCATGCAGCTGAGCAAGACCGTGCAGGACGCGATGAACGCGCAGATCCAGAAGGAGCTCGCGTCCGCCTACCTGTACCTGGCCATGGCCTCCTGGTTCAGCGAGGCCAACCTGAACGGCTTCGCGCACTGGATGCGCGTGCAGGGCCGGGAGGAGATGGGCCACGCGCTCAAGTTCTTCGACTACCTCCACGACCGCAACGGGCGGGTGGCCCTCGAGGCCATCGGGAAGCCCGCCGCGACCTGGGCCTCGCCGCTCGCGGCATTCGAGGCCGCCCGGAAGCACGAGGAGAAGGTCTCGGCCAGCATCCGGGACATCTACGACCTCGCCGTGAAGGAGAAGGACTACGCCAGCCAGGCGCTGCTCCAGTGGTTCATCGTCGAGCAGGTCGAGGAGGAGAAGACCGGCCGGGAGATCGTGGAGACGCTGAAGCTGATCGGCGACAACCGCGCCGGGCTGTTCATGTACGACAAGGAGCTCGGGCGGCGGACCGGCGAATGAGCGAGCCGCCGCTCCACGCCCGGCCCCGGGTCGCCTTCCTCGGGCTCGGCGCCATCGGCCGGCCGATGGCGACGCGGGTGGCCCGGCTCTACCCGCTCACGGTGTGGAACCGGACCGCCGAGGTGGCGCGCCGGTTCGGCGAGGCCACCGGCGCGAAGGTCGCCGCGACACCGCGCGCGGCCGCCGAGGCCGCCGAGGTGGTGCTCACCTGCCTGCCCACGTCGGCCGAGGTCGAGGGGCTGCTCGACGGCGCCGACGGCCTCCTGGAGGGATTCCGCCCGGGGGCGCTCCTGGTCGACTGCACCTCGGGATCCCCGGAGGTGTCGCGCCGGATCGCGGCCCGGCTCCGCGCGGCGGGCCACGGCTTCGTGGACGCCCCGGTCAGCGGCGGCACCAACGGGGCCGAGAGCGGCACCCTCACCGTCATGCTCGGCGGGGAGGAGCAGGACGTGCTCCAGGCGCACGAGGTGCTGGGCGCCTTCGGGCAGCGGATCGAGCACCTCGGGCCGGTGGGCGCGGGGCACGCGATGAAGGCGGTGAACAACGCCCTCCTGGCCGTCCACATCCTCGCCCTGGGCGAGGCGCTCACGGCGCTCGCGAAGGCCGGCGTCGCGCCGCGCGCCGCGGTCGACGTGCTCAACGTCTCGAGCGGGCGCTCCTTCGTGAGCGAGGTGCTGGTGCCGGAGCGGGTCCTCACCGGCGACTTCCCCCCCACCTTCCGCCTGGCGCTGCTGCACAAGGACGCCGGGATCGCAGCCGACCTCGCCACGGCGGTGGGAGTGGACCACCCGTTGCTGGCGGAGGCGGTGGAGCTCCTCGACCGCGCGCGCGCGGCGCTCGGCGAGCAGGCCGACTACCTCGAGGCGGTGCGGGTGAGCGAGCGGCAGGCCGGGGTGGAGATTCGGGGATGACGCTGGAGATCCGGCCCGCGGTCGCCGGCGACGGTGCCGCCTTCCTCGACCTGGTGGACGCGCTCGCGGACTACGAGAAGCTGCCGCGGCCCGACGCCGACGCCCGGGCCCGGCTGCTCCGCGACGGGTTCGGCCCCGCCCCCCGGTTCGACACGCTCCTCGCGCGGCTCGACGGCCGCCCGGTGGGCTACGCGTTCTACTTCTTCACCTACTCCTCGTTCCTGGCGCGACCGACCCTGTGGCTGGAGGACGTCTTCGTCGTGCCGGACGCGCGCGGGCGCGGGGTGGGACTCGCCCTCCTCCGGCGCCTCGGACGCGAGGCGGCCGCGCGGGAATGCGGCCGGATGGAGTGGACGGTGCTCGACTGGAACCGCCCGGCCATCGAGTTCTACGACCGGCTCGGCGCCCGGCCGCTCGGCGAGTGGATCACCTACCGGCTCGACGGCGCGGCGCTCGCCGCCCTCGGCGCGGCCGGGGCCTGACCCCGGAGGAACCGTGGAACCGACGTGGCTCAGCACCGAACGCGTCCCGGCGGAGATCCTCCTCGCCGACGGCGCCGTGCTCGACGGCGCGCTCCACCTCCAGCCCCGGGTGGCGCATCGCGACGGCGGGGAGACCCCGCTCGAGATGCTGAACCGGCCGGAGCACTTCTTCCCGGTCACCACCGGGGAGGGCGGGGTGGTGTTCGTCTCCAAGGCGCAGGTCACGCTGGTGCGCATCGCACCGGGGCCGGCCGCGGCGGAGATGCCGGTGGAGCAGCTGGGCCGGGAGGTCGAGCTCGAGGTCACGATGCAGGGCGGCACGGTCCGCCGGGGCCGAGCCCACATTCTTCTCCCCCCGACCCGCACCCGGGCGCTCGACTACGTGAACTCGGAGGACCTCTTCTTCGCCCTCCGCGGCCCCGAGGGCCTCCTGCTGATCGGCCGTACCCACGTCCGGCTCGTCCGGCCCCTCGACTGAGACGCCCGTGCCCCAGCTCGACTCGTTCATCAAGGCCCTGTTCGAGCATCGCGCCGACGCACTCGCCCTCCAGCCCGGGGCCCCCGCCATGCTGCGGGTGCGGGGCGCCGACCGGCCCGTCACCCGGGACGCCCTCTCGGGCGCGCAGGTGACGGGGCTGCTCCGCGAGGTTCTCCCCGCGGACCAGGCCGGGGCGCTCGGCGGCACCAGCCCGTTCACGGCCACGTACGCGGCCCCGGCCGGTACGGTCGCGCTCGAGGTCAAGCCGGGCGATGCCGGCCCCCAGGCGATGGTGCGCCCGGTGGCGCGCGCGGCGGCAGGGGTCCCGGCGGCGGACCCGGCCCTCCGCGTCGCGATGGACGAGCTCCTGCGTGGCCTCGTGGCGGCGGGAGGGAGCGACCTCCACCTCCGGTCGGGACAGCCGCCCATCCATCGCGTCTCCGGCGGCCTCGCCCGGCTGGACCAGCCGGCGGTGCCCCCCGACCGGCTCGACGGGATGCTCGCGTCCATCATGCCGGAGGCCGCCCGGCGGGAGTTCCTCGACAGCGGCGACGCCGACTGGGCCTACGAGATCGAGGGGGTGGCGCGGTTCCGCTGCAACGCGGCGCGGGAGCGCGGCGGCCCCATGGCGGTGTTCCGGGTGATCCCCTCCGCCATCCCCACCGTCGAGGAGATGGGCATCTCCCCCGAGGTCCAGGCGCTCTGCCAGCTGAACAAGGGCCTCGTGCTGGTGACCGGCCCCACCGGCTCGGGCAAGTCGACGACGCTCGCCGCACTGGTGGACCTGGTCAACCGGACCCGGAACGAGCACCTCGTCACGATCGAGGACCCGGTCGAGTTCGTGCACCCGAGCAAGCAGTGCCTGGTGACCCAGCGCCAGGTGGGACTCCACACCCGCACCTTCAAGCAGGCGCTCCGGGCGGCGCTCCGGGAGGATCCGGACATCGTCCTGGTGGGCGAGATGCGGGACCTCGAGACGGTCTCGATCGCGCTCGAGACCGCCGAGACCGGCCACCTCGTCTTCGGGACGCTCCACACCACCACCGCGGCGAGCACGGTGGACCGCATCATCGACCAGTTTCCCGCCGATCGACAGGCGCAGGTGCGCACCATGCTCGCGGAGTCGCTTCGCGGCGTGATCGCCCAGGTGCTCTGCCGGAAGGCGGGCGGCGGTCGGGTGGCGGCGCGGGAGATCCTGCTGGTGACACCGGCCATCCAGAACCTGATCCGGGAGGGCAAGACCTTCCAGATCCCCTCGGTGATGCAGACCGGGCGGAAGCTCGGGATGGTCACGCTCCAGGACTCGCTGCTGGAGCTGGTGGAGCAGGGCAAGGTCGAGCCGAAGGAGGCGTGGATGAAGGCGGCGGACAAGCCCGGGATGCTGGCCGCCCTCAAGGCGAAGCGCCACGACACCTCCTTCGCCGCGGAGGCCTGAGTGACGGATCCTGGCGGCCCCCTG
This sequence comes from Gemmatimonadales bacterium, assembly GCA_035457305.1. Taxonomy (GTDB): domain Bacteria; phylum Gemmatimonadota; class Gemmatimonadetes; order Gemmatimonadales; family GWC2-71-9; genus JAICEH01. The sequence goes on along the minus strand of DATIBS010000126.1, from coordinate 3,082 downwards.
CTGGTCCTGGTGGGGGCGCAGGACATCGTCAACATCGCGAGCGCGGTGCGGATCGCGCACAACTTCGGGCTCGACGGCATGCGCCTGGTCGCCCCCGAGGTCTTCGACCCCTGGCGGATCGAGGGGATCGCGCACAACACCGCGGCGTTCGTCGCGCGAATCGAGCAGCCGGCCACCCTCGACGCCGCGCTCGCCGACTGCGTGTGGAGCGTGGCGCTCACCGCCCGGGGCCGCGCCGCCAAGCGGACGGTGCTCGGGCCTCGTGAGGCCGCCGCCGAGCTCCTGGCCCGCCGCGCCGAGGGGCCGGTCGCGATCGTGGCCGGCCGCGAGGACAAGGGCCTCACCAACGAGGAGCTCGACCGCTGCACGGCCCTCGTCTCGCTCCCCACCAGCCCCGACTACCGCTCGCTCAACCTCGCCCAGGCGGTGGCGATCATGGCCTACGAGTCCTGGGTGGCCCGGCGGGGAGAGGGCCCCCCGCGGAAGCGGCCCCGCCGGGAATCGCCCCCGGCGCCGGGCGAGCTCGTGGGCCGGATGTTCGCCGACTGGGAGCGGGCGCTTCACGCCATCGAGTTCTTCAAGACCCGCTCGGCCGATCACGTGATGCGGGGATTCCGCGAGGCACTCCATCGCGCGGACCTCGACACCCGCGAGGCGGCGCTCATCCGGGCGATGGGGATCGAGGTGGTGCGCTACCTGGAGCGGCGGGGGCTTCCGGTGCCGCCGCTCGCGACGGCCGCGGCCGAGACTGACGGGCAGGGCGAACGGTGATGCGGGGCCGCCGCACCACCGTTCTGACTCGCCGACCGCCGGGACGCAGCGCAGTCACGCATCTCCGACCACGGCTGACGACGAGCTCTGTACTGGGGACGTCCGGCCTTCCTCGCTTCCGCACAGCCGGTCTCGTGCGCGCAGGCGCGCGATTCCCCGGAACTCGACCCTCCGGAGAAATCCGATGATTCAACTCAGGATTAGTCCGGAGTTTCAGGGTTGCTCGGCGTGAGTGGAGGGATATTTTTCTCGCGCGCCGGACGGCGATCGCGCGGATTCTCCGCGAGTTGCGTCCCTTCGTGAATCCGTTCACAAGTCGTACGCCCCCCGGGGGCGCGGTCCCGGCTGGCCGGTGCCGGCGGAGCCCACTCCACGCTCGACAGGTGATGACCCGATCCATGCGCAAGGTGGCTCTCCTCGCAGGCGGCGCCGCGACCGTGGCACTCGCGGCCGTCGCGATCTCGGGTGGCGCGGGTCGCGCCCAGCCGGCCGCGCCCGCCGGTCCCGACTCGGTGGCCGCGCCGGTGCTCGCGGCGGGGGATACGTCGGCGCTCGCCGGGCCGCGCCAGCCGGTCTTCTTCCGCCACGACATCCACTCCGGCCAGTTCAAGATCGCGTGCCAGTACTGCCACTACTCGGTGGCGGCCAGCTCGGAGCCGGGCATTCCCTCGATGGGCACGTGCATGAACTGCCACCTCGTCATCGGGGGGGCGGACAGCGCGAGCAAGGTCGAGATCCGGAAGGTCCGCGAGGCGAACACCAAGGGGGAGCCGATCGAGTGGCTGCGGGTGCACAGCGTGGCGCGCCACGTCCGCTTCCCGCACCAGCGCCACATCAAGGTGCTCGGCTCGACCGCCTGTGCCTCGTGCCACGGCGACGTGGCCCGCATGCCCCAGGTCTACAAGGTCAACAACATCAACAACATGGGCTGGTGCATCAACTGTCACCTCGAGCGCAACGTCTCGCGGGACTGCTCGGTGTGCCACTACTAGCCGTTCGCCGATAGCTCACCTCGGAGCACGGATGTCCGACGCAACCGAATCGAAGGGCATGGACCGGCGGCGTTTCCTGTCGGTGGTGGGGGTGACCGGGGCCGGCGGCGCCGTGCTCTCCGGCTGCTCCACCGACCAGGTCGCCAAGCTGGTTCCCTACCTGGTGCAGGACGAGAACCAGGTGCCGGGGATCCCGACGGTCTACGCCAGCAGCTGTGCGGAGTGCAGCGCCGGCTGCGGGCTCCACGTCGTCACCCGGGAGGCGCGGCCGATCAAGCTCGAGGGCAACCCCGAGCACCCGGTCAACGCCGGGAAGCTCTGCGCCCGCGGCCAGGCCGGGCTCCAGGGGCTCTACCACCCCGACCGGATCCGCGGCCCGATGCGGCGGAAGGCGGGGGGCGGCTTCGAGGCGATCGCGTGGGACGATGCGGTCGCGCTGCTCGCCCAGCAGGTGGGCGGCGCGCGCGGCCGGGTCGCCGTGCTGAGCGGGGCGGGCCGCGGCACGTTCGACGACCTGCTCGGGGCGTGGGCCGGCGTGGTGGGCGGCCGGGTGGTCCGGTGGGAGCCGTTCGGCCACGAGCCGATGCGGGAAGCCAACCGCCGCGTGTTCGGGCGGGACGAGCTGCCGGCGCACGATTTCGCCGCGGCGCGGTACATCGTCTCCTTCGGCGCCGACTTCCTCGAGACCTGGCTCTCGCCGCTGGAGAACCAGCGCGGCTACGCCGCGAGCCACGGCTTCCGCGACGGCGGGATGGCGAAGCACGTCGCGTTCGCGGCGCGGATGGACCTCACCGGCCTCAATGCCGACACGTGGCACGCGATCCGCCCGGGGAGCGAGGCGGCGGTGGCCCTCGCGATGGCGGGCGTCGTCGCGGCCGAGCGGGCCGGGCCGGCCGACGCGGGGATGCTGGCGGGGCTCCTCGCCCCGTGGACGCCGGAGCGGGCCGCGGAGGCGAGCGGGGTCCCCGCCGACGTGATCCGTCGGGTGGCGCACGAGTTCGCGGCCGCGGAGCCGGGGCTCGCGGTGGCCGGGGGGATCGGGGCCCAGACCCGGGGCGCTGCCGAGGCCTGCGCGGCAGTGAACATCCTCAACTACGTGGCCGGCAACGTCGGGCGCACCGTCAGGTTCGGCGCGGCCCTCGCGACCGGCGACGGCTGGGCCGGCCTGGCCCAGCTCACCCGCGAGCTCGAGGCGGGTCAGGTGGGGGTGCTGCTGGTCCACGAGGCGAACCCCGCCTACGCCACGCCCAGGGGGGCGGGGCTCGCCGCCGCGATCGGCAAGGCGGCATTCAAGGTCTCGACCGCGCCGGTGATGGACG
>DATIBS010000125.1:0-17773 GCA_035457305.1 Gemmatimonadales bacterium | reverse complement strand
GCCGGCGATGCGCCGCCGGCGGCGGGTCAGGACCCAGCCGGAGTAGCCCCGCCGCCCGACACCATCCGCGCCAGCGCCGTGATGGTGAGCGGGGCGCTCCCTTCCGCGCGATTGTTCACGATGAGGTAGGCCGGGATCCGCGCGGCCATCGCCGTCTCGATCAACCGCACCAGGTCGGCCCGAAGCTCCGGGTTCGCGTCCCGGATCCGGTCGTAGGGCGCGAAGGCGTCCACCGCCTCCGCGTAGTAGCGCCCCGGGCGGAGCAGCGCCCGCGCCACGATGAACGGCGCGCCGATCGCCCCGGGGAGGTCGAGCTGGGTCCCGATGGGCGGCATCCGGGTCCACGAATTGAACACGTGCGCCACGCCGTGCTCCCGGAGCACCGCGAAGTAGGGCGGCGCCAGGAACTCCTCGTTCCTGAGCTCCACCGCGTACGGCACGTCCCGCGGCAGCGCCGAGAAGAAGGCGTCGAGCCGGTCGGCGAACTCCTGGGCGTCGATGCCGGTGCGCTTCTGGATGGTCTGGAACTCCAGCACGAACGGCCCGATGTGGCCGCCGAACGCCCGGCGGTAGGGCTCGATCACCGCCTCCTCGAAGAGCTCGGCGTTCAGGAAGTCGGGGTTCTCCTGCCCGGCCTTCGCCTTCTCCCGCGCCTTGGCGTGGGTGTGCACCGTGATCCGGTCCCACACCTTGCTCACGCAGCGGAACCCGTCCGGCAGCACCTCGGCCCAGCGGGCCAGCAGCTTCTCGTCCGGCGGGCGGTAGAAGCTCGAGTCGATCCCCACGGTGGAGAAGAGCGGGAAGCGGGCGTACTCGGCGAGCATCTCCGCGGTGGCGCCGGTGGCGGGGTAGTCGCGGGAGTAGACCAGTCCCTTCCAGCCGGGATAGGTCCAGGTGGAGGTGCCGAGGTGGATCCCCTCGGGGATCCGCGCGGCGAGCGCCTCGAGTTCGGAGCGGGTGGGGTAGTCGGGGCGGTCCTCGGTCATCGGGCGGGCTCGCGGGGAGGAAGGCGTGTTCGAGTGTGCACATAATGGACGCGATTCCACGATCTGCACAGTCACCGCTCCCCCCTCGGCACGAAAGTGCTGGCAGGAAAGCGGGTTGCGCTTCCCGGCTGTGCGGCACGGCGCGTGCCCTGGAGGGGCCGACCTCCACCGGAGCCGCGCGTGGCCCGCTACCGCTTCATCCGTTGCCTTGCCATCGTGGGACTGGGACTCTCCACGCCGGTCCTCGCCCAGGGCGGCCCGCCGGTGGCTCCGATGGCCGGTGGCGGCGGCGGCGGCGGCGCCAGTTCTACGGTGACTCCGGACGGTACGGGGCTGCAGGCGCTCCCGGGGTCGAGCGGCAACGTCGCGACCTTCTTCGTCGCCAACACCGGCACCTCAACGTACACATTCAGCCTCACCTGCTCGGCCACCGGGGCGGTGACCTGCACCAACGCCCCGGCTTCCATCGCACTCGACCCCGAGGAAACGCAGGACATCGAGGTCACCTGGTCCTACGGGAGCGGCGGCGGCGCCGGCACGATCCGGCTCGCGACGTCGCACGACCAGGGCTACCACAACGTCACCGAGTATCCCAAGCCGGTGCTCACCCTGGTGGTGCCGACGGAGACCAGCGCCGGTCGGGCCGTGGTCCGGAACCGCCAGCCGGTGCTGCGCGCGAACTACCGGCCCGGGGGCACGGGACTGCCGTCGTTGGTGGATTCCACCACCCTGGTGGTGACCTGGCGGGGGGAAACGGTGACCACGCTCGTGCGGGCGAATCGCGGGCTGGTCGAGTGGGAGGTGGACTCGACCCGCCGGCTCGGGGTGGGCGACTCCGCTCAGTTCGCGGTGACCATCTGTGCCGCGAGCGGGGCCTGCCAGCAGGCCAGCCGCTGGGTCGTGCTCCCGGCGGACGAGCACCCCGTGCTCGGCTTCACCGGGGTGCCGCTCGAGGCGCTGGGCTCGGCCTTCGGGGCGCCCTTCGGCCCCGGGCTCGCCCTCCGCGGCGCCGAGGTGGAAACCGGGATCGGGACGGTGCCCTACTTCTCGATGGGGGCGGCCCGAAGCACCGGCCTGGTCTACTCGACCGCGCAGTCCTATCCCCGGGCGCTGGTCCCGGTGGACCTGGAACTCCCCTGGCCCGCGGGCACCCCGTCCGAGATCCGGGTCATCCTCCGGGACGCCGGCGTGGCGCTCGACTCGCTGGTCGTCGCGAACCCCACCTGTGCCACGGGCGCCCTCAAGGTCTGCCGGGCGGTGCTCCAGACCGACTGGAGCGGCGGGTCGTACGCGACGCCCACCCGCAAGTGGCTCGGGGTCGAGGTCCGGGTGACTTCGGGCGGCACCACCCGGTCGAGCACCGATTCGGTGGAAGTGGTCGTCGTGGACCGGCGGACCACCCGATACGGCTCGGGATGGTGGCCGTCTGCGGCGCTCGCGCTGGTGCAGGCCGGGGACGACCGTGTCCTGGTGGCGCCCAACGGGGCGGCGACGATCTTCCGGGGGAGTGGGGACAGCCTGTACCTGGCGCCGCCGGGCGACACCCGGGTGCTTCGCAAGGTGAGTGGCGGCTTCGAGCTGGCGCCCCGGGGCGCCGTGGGCAAGCTGGTGTTTGAGGCGGGCTCCGCGGCGCGGCTCATGAAGGCGGTGGACGCGAGCGGCAACCGGGACAGCCTCTCGTGGGACGGAGCGACCGACAAGCTGCTCGCCGTGATCGATCCGCTGGGGAAGCAGATCACGCTCAGCTACAACGGCTCAGGCAAGCTGACCCATTTCACGAGCCTCCCCGGTGGGGGCGCTGCCCGGGAGACCCGGGTCACCATCGACGCCGGCACCAACCAGCTCACCCGGGATTCGGCGAGCTCGCCGACGGCGAAGCCGTACACCACGAGCTGGGGCTACCAGGCGTATCCCGGCACCTCGACCATGGTGCTCGCCCGGCGGATCGGCGTGATCCTGGACACCACGCTCGTCGTGTACGACTCCACCTTCCGCCGCCGGCCGGTGGAAGCGCGGCTACCGCTGGTCCAGGTCTCCGGCGGCGCCTGGGTCAAGCCGACCATCGGGTACCGGCCGGTCGAACGCCAGGGCTACGGCGCGCTCCGTTCCCTGGACAGTGCGTACGTCCAGACCACCGACCCGCGCGGCTACTGGACCCGGACCCGGCTCAATCGCTGGGGCCAGGGGCTTCTCACCTGGGATTCGCTCGGCGCGCTGGCCCGGACGCGCTACACGCCGGAGGGTCTGCCACTCTGGAGCGAAGGGAAGAACGGCGACTCGAGCCGGGTCTACAGCGGCTACGACGCGCTGGGCCGGCTCACCCGCACCTGGATCGACCGCGGCGGTAGCATCCTCCGGACCGACAGCCTGGTCTACGATGCGAGCCACCGGGTGATCCAGCGCTACGACGCCCAGGGGCGGATGTCGAGCCTGGTCTACGATGCCCAGGGCCGCGTGACCCACGCCATCGCGCCGGGCATCACCGCCTCGTCGCGCGACACTACCCGGTACTGGTACCGGAGCGACGGGCTGGTGGACTCAGTGCGGTCTCCCGGCAGCGCGCGGGCGCGGCAGACCCGGTACGATGCCACCTGGCGCCAGGTGTCTGAGGTGGAGGACGAGGCCGGGTGGGTGGTGGCGCAAACGAAGTACGACCAGTACGGGCGCGACACGACGACGTCGAGCAAGCAGCGGGTCGACGTGAGCACTGGTGTGACCCAGTATCAGTGGCGCAAGGTCCGGACCTACTACACCATCGCCAACGAGGCCGACTCCACGGTCCTTTTCCGGAGCACGAGCTGCACCGGGGCCTGCTCCAATCCCACCTGGCCCGCGGCCTCGGACACAACGGCCACGATGCGGGTGGGGTACCGTCGCGACCGGGCGGGAAGGGACAGCATCCGCCTCGATGACCGCGGCAACCCGGTCACCTACGGGGTGGACCGGCTGGGCCGGGTGCGCTGGCGCCAGGCGGGCAGCGGGGCCGCGGACTCGATGGCTTACGACGTGGCCGGCAACCTGGTGCGGTCGGTCACCCGGCGCGGTCACGTGATCACCCACGCCTACGACGCCCGGGGACGGGATACGCTCACCGTGATTCCCGGCGTCGGGAACCTGCGCCGGGCCTTCGGGGGTCCGCTCGACCAGCTCACCCGGCTCTGGTACGACAGCCCGGTGGACTCGATCGGCGGCGTCAACGGCGAGCTCCGCTGGACCTACGACGCCCGGGGGCGCCTGGTGGCGGACACCAGCTACACCGGTGCCGTGGCGCGGGGGCGGAGCTTCACCTACGACGCCTGGGAGCGGCCGGCGACGACCACCGAGGGCGCCGGCACCTGGGCCACCCGGTACGAGGCGCACCGCGGCATCGCGGACTCGCTGATCTCGCCCTTCGCGGACACGCTGATCGTGGGCGTGGATCAGCGCGGGCGGGTGGGCACGCTGGACCTGCGGAGCAGCGGGCCGCAGCAGTACCTGAGCTGGGACTATGCCGCCGGGGGCGAGCTGGCGGGGTTCCAGCACTTCGTCGCCGAGGGGGCCGGGGCGTGGTACCTCCCGCTTCGCTTCGAGCTGGCCGAGGTGGAGGACTCGATCCAGGCGCCCCTGACGCCGCAGTGGGTGGAGGTGCCCGGGAGCGGGGCGGCGAGTGCCACGTGGCGGGACTCGGTCGTCTACGACGGGTGGGAGCGGGTGCGGAGCGTCCGGCAGGCGCTGAACGGGGGCCACTACCCGAGCTACACGCGGACCTACGGCTTCGATCGGGCGGGAAACGTGACCACGCCGCTGGGGCAGGAGAGCTACGCGGCGGCGACGGGGCGGCTCCAGGCCCGGCGGAGCGAGGTGGACACGACGGTCCAGTACGGGTACACCTACGACGCGGCGGGGAACCTGACGGGCCGGACCCAGGTGCAGGCGGGCGACACGACGAACTGGGCGTACGGCTGGGACGCGCTGGACCGGCTGGTGAGTGTCCGGCGGAACGACACCCTCATCGTGCGCTACGGCTATGACGTGCAGGGGCGGCGGATCGCGAAGCGGGTCTACGACGCCGCGTCGGGCGGCACGGTGGGGTACACCCGGTTCGTGTACACCGGGGATCACGTTGCCTGGGAGGCGGACTCGGCGGGGACGCCGGGGCGGCGCTACCTGTGGGGGGTGGGCACGGACCACCTGATCGGGTTCCGGGAGGCGGACGGGACGCGATACACGGCGGCGACCGACAAGCTGGGAAGCGTGCGGGCGCTCATCCGCCAGGCGGACGGGGTGTGGACCGGGGGGATGCGGTTCGACCCGTACGGGACGCAGGTGGACTCGGCGGGGAGCCTGCTGGGGCTCCGGTACCGGTGGACGGGGCGGGAGTGGGACGGGGAGACAGGGTTCTACTTCCACCGGGCGCGGTACTACGACCCGGGGGCGAAGCGGTTCATCAGCGAGGATCCGATCGGCTATGCCGGCGGGGAGAACCTGTACGCCTACGTCGGTGGCGCGGTGCTCGAGGCGCGGGATCCGAGCGGGCTGCGCCGGAACCGCGATGTCCAATGGTGTTGGGACCCGAGGTGCTATCCGCAATCGAGTTGGGATGGGTGGTTCGGTGGGATGGGCACGCTGCTGCCGAAGTTGGTCACCCACCTATACCTGAACGGGCAGTACCTTGGCACGATTTCGGCACGAGTATCTGTTGTGCAAGAGTGGCTGAACGATCTCCACAACTCCCTTACCCCCGCCGAGGGAGTAGTTGGCCAGTGGGCACCACTTCCTGCGTCGGTAGTGGCGGAATTGGATCGGTTCTTCCCGTTCTTCGACGTGACGGAGGTACGTACCGCCATCGGCCCCACGCCCGAGGGAGCGGTTGCGTGGACGCTTGGAGATCGCATCACGTTCAAGGAGGGCTACTTCGAGACAACGACCGCCGGCGGCCTAGCGCTCATCGGGCATGAGGTGTTGCATGCATATCAGTACTCGATGATGACGATTCCAGGATTTCTTGCTCTGTATGGCGCGGAATACCTTCGCGGGCGTATCGGAGGGAAGTCGCACAATGAGGCCTATCGTAGCATCAGCTTCGAGGTGGAAGCTCGATCCTACCAGGAGTTCATCTTCAACGAGTTAGTAAGGGTGGGGTACCCCAAGTGAGCCGCCAGGCATTCTACCTCTTCGTCACGGCCGCTCTTGCCATGGAAGTTCTCGGGTGCAATCCCATGCATCAGGACCATGGTACCGAGGCCTTTCTGAATCTCCCGTTGTTGGAGCGCCGAGCCGCGATTCATGACTTTGACCCTGACAAGCAGATTGATCTCTACCTTCGCGCCATGCTGGCAAGCCACCCGCCGGACTTGGGATTGACAGCCGAGGTTGCGAAAGGCGGGCTGACTCTGCTTCCTGCCTTGGATGCGCGCGTGTCGAGGGAGATTGACGACGAGGCGGCGCTACTCTTGGTCCAGCTCCTCGCTGCCATAAGTGTCTTGAACCCTGACTCGGTCACTCAGGAGTCAAGTGTGGTCGTCCGGGCTGCGCGCAGGGTATCGAGTCTTCGGGATGCGGGACTCCGCGGCAAGGCGATGGAGTGTCTAGCTCTCATCCCCGACAGAGGAAGGACGATGGAATCCAGGGCTGATAGCGTCTCCTCCAACTAAATGGAATCGCGTGGATTCTTGGCAACCACGAGTGGCCGGAGGTGGCCATCTGCTCGTCCGGTGACCAGCGCCCAGGCGATCGCCCCCGAGTCGCCCCCGTCGAGGCTCTCATGGTGCCGCTCGGTGACGTTGCACCGGATCCAGGGCACCGCGATTCCCCGGACCTCGGCGAGCGATGTGGAGCTGTCGGCGTCGGTCATCGGCGAACTTGCGCGGCGAGACGACGGAGGATGACGTAGTGCGTCAGCGAGGCCGCTTGCGGCGCTCGCCGGACCGGGCTACTCTCCCTGCGGCGTTCCCCCCGTCGCCACGTTCGAGCCGGATCGCTTCGATCCCCCCAGATGGATGAATGTCAGCGCACCAGCCGGGCTCCGCCCGACCGGTAGCGTGCCCTCTCACCTCGGCCGAGGGAAGTCTCCGCCGTGAGGATCGCTTTGCCCGGTTCTACCCCCCCCCCCCCGCAAAGTCCACGCCGGTGGCGCCGCGATGATGACCGCGGGGCCATTGATCGTGGAGCTGCCGGTCGCGGACGACTTCCGGCCTGAGTACCTGCGCGAGTCAGGATTCATCCCCCTCCGACTCGGCGATGGCACGCTCGAAGTCGCGGCGCGCGGCACCCCCGCGGCCGACCTGCTGGAGGATCTTTCCCTTCACTATGGCGCGCCCGTCGCGCTGATCCCGGTCGAGCCCGATGCGCTGGAGGAGGCGATCCGGCGTACCTTCGCCGCGGGCGAGTCGGTGGTCGAACTGGTGCGGGCGCTGGACGCCGGCGAGGAGTTCGGACCTTCCCTCGCAGGCGACGAACTCACCGACCTCCGCGACCTGGCCAACCAGGCGCCGGTGGTGCGGTACGTGAACCTGCTGGTGCGCGAAGCCCATGCCGCCGGCGCAAGCGACATCCACCTGGAGGCCGCGCGCGACGGATTGCGGGCCCGGCTGCGGGTGGACGGCGTGCTGGCCGAGTCGCCCAGCCCACCGCGGGGCCTGCAGCACGCGGTGGTATCGCGGGTCAAGCTCCTCGCCGGCCTGGACATCGCGGAGCGGCGCAGGTCCCAGGACGGTCGCATCCGGGTTCGGCTCGAGGCGCGGGACCTCGACCTCCGGGTCTCCACGGTGCCGACCCTGCATGGGGAATCGGTCGTGGTCCGGCTCCTGGACCACGGCGGCCGACCCGGCTCGCTCGGCGACCTCGGGATGCCGCCGGACCTCCTTGCAGCGATGACCCGCCTGGCACGCCGGCCGCACGGCATCCTCCTGGCCACCGGGCCGACCGGGAGCGGGAAGACCACGACGCTCTACGCCGCGCTCGATCTCCGCGACCGGGTGACGGAGAAGATCCTCACGGTCGAGGATCCGGTGGAGTACGACCTCCCCGGGATTGCCCAGGTCCCGATCCGAGCCGATGGAGGCATGGGGTTCGCCGACGCACTGCGCGGCATCCTGCGCCAGGATCCCGATGTCCTGATGATCGGGGAGATGCGCGACGGGGAGACCGCCCGCATCGCGGTACAGGCCGCGATGACCGGGCACCTGGTCCTCTCCACCCTCCACACGAACGACGCACCGAGCGCGGTGACCAGGCTTCGCGACCTGGGCGTCGAACCCTACCTGGTGGCGGCCACGCTCGAGGGCGTGGTGGCCCAGCGGCTGGTCCGGCGGTCGTGCCCTTCCTGTCTCGAACAGTACGACCCGGACCCGCGCGCCCTGGCCTTCCTCTGTGGTCAGCCACCGGCCGAAACCGACCCGCGCCGGCGCTGGGAACGGGGCGTCGGGTGTGTCGAGTGCCGGGGCACCGGGTTCCGGGGACGAACCGGGATATTCGAACTCCTGCCGGTGGACGAAGAGGTCCGGGCCGCGGCACTCCGCGCCGAGAATGGGGAAGCTCTCATGACGGCGGCGCGCGGGGCCGGGATGCGCACCCTGCGGGAAGACGGATGGCGCGCCGTGCGCGCGGGTCTCACGACGGTCGAGGAAGTGCTTCGTGTCCTCGGCGCGTAGCGTCAACCGCGGGGGGTTCACGCTGCTCGAGATCCTGGTGGTGATCACGGTGATCGCCATCCTCGCAGCGCTGGTGAGTCCGCAGGTCTTCCGGAACGTGGGCGACGCCCGGACCGCGACGGCCAGGGCGCAGGTGGAGATCCTCACGCTGGCGCTCGATGCCTACCGGCTCGACAATCACCGGTACCCTACCACGGAGCAGGGCCTGGCGGCCCTGGTGCGCCCGCCGGATGGCGAGCCGCTCCCTCGAAACTGGCGCGGCCCCTACCTCCGCAGGGGCGTTCCAGCGGATCCCTGGGACCGACCGTACCTCTATGTCAGTCCCGGAATCCACGACTCGACCGGGTTCGACCTGTCCACACTGGGCCGCGACGGCGAGCCGGGAGGCGAGGGCGAGGACGCCGATGTCACCTCGTGGGCCGGACTCGAGCCGTGAGTACCTATCGCTATCGGGCGGCGCGGACCGACGGGGGCATCGTCACCGGGCTGGTGGAGGCCACCTCGCTGGCGGCAGCGGGAGAGCGCGTGGCCGGCCGCGGCCTCCTCCCGATCTCGCTCTCGGCGGCGCCGGAGGGAGGTGGAAAGCGGGCCGCGCGCCGGGCCGAGCTCGCCGTGGCATTCCGGAGCGTGGCAACGCTCGTGGGTGTGGGCGTGCCCCTGGTGAAGGCACTGCACGCCACGCTGCCGCTCACCCGCGGTGCGCTGCGCGTGGCACTCGAGGGCACGGTCAGGGAGTTGATGGAGGGACAATCATTGGCGCGCTCCCTGGCGAGCCAGGATCTGGGCTTCCCGCCAGTGCTCCTCGGCATCGTCGGCGCCGGGGAGCGCTCCGGCCGGCTCGCCGCAGCGCTCGACGAGGCAGCCGCTCAGCTCGAGCGTGAAGCCGAACTCCTCGCCCGCGTGCGACAGGCGCTCGCCTATCCCCTGGTCCTGCTCGCCACCGGCACGGCGTCGGTGGTCATCATCGGGCTGGTGATCGTGCCGCGGTTCGCCGCCCTCCTGGGTGAACTCGGACAGGAGTTGCCGACGAGCACGCGGCTTCTCCTGTCGCTCACCAGTGGTACGGCGCGGTGGGGGCCGTTCCTCCTCGCGGCCGGCTGTGCCGGCGCGGTGCTCCTCACGCGGCTCGCTCGCTCGCCGGCCGGCCGGCTCCGCTGGCACGGGTGGCTCCTGGGGCTCCCGCTGGTCGGACCCATCCGGCACGGTCTCGCTGCCGGGCGGTTCGCCCAATCGCTCTCGGCCCTGCTCGGCAGCGGGACGCCGATGCTCGCGGCTCTCGATGCGGCGGGAAGCCACGTCGGTGACGCCGCGGTGGGAGCACGGGTGGCGGAAGCGCGGGAGCGAGTAGCGGAGGGGCAGCGGCTCGCGGGCTCACTCGAGCGGACGGCGGCGCTGCCCGCCGTCACCACCCAACTCCTCGGAGTGGGCGAGGCGAGCGGCGAGCTCGCGGTGATGGCTGCGCGGGCCGGACGGCTCGCCGCGGCGGATGCCGAACGCCGGCTCCAGGCGGCAGTGGCGCTCCTCGAACCCGCAATCATCCTGGGCTTCGGCGCCGGCGTGGCCCTCGTGGCCCTCGCCCTCTTCCAGGCAGTCTATGCGGTCCGACCCCTCTGAACGGCGGGGGACGACGCTGCTCGAGCTCCTGGTGAGCCTGGCGGTGCTGGGGATGCTCACCGGGGCGGTCGCGTTCGCGTTTCGGCCGGGTGCCTTCGCTTCACTCGACCCTGGGACTGTTGCGCGAGCGGAAGCGATTCGGACCGGGAGCGCCCAAGAGGTGGTCGTCGGAGACTCGATCGGCCGGGGCCCGTTACGCCGACGATTCCTCCCCGACGGCCGCGCCCTCGGCCCCGGACTCGACGCGCTCACCGGAGTTCCTTCCTCCACATCCGCGCGAGCGGAATCGTGGTGAAGGGAAGTCGCGAAGGCATGGCCCTCCTGGAGGTATTGGTGGCACTCGCCATCCTGTTCGCCGCTGGCGCCGCCGCCGTCGGTGGAGTGCAGGCAGCGCTCGCGGCGGAGCGCCGATCCGCGCTGCTCGAGGCCGAGGCCACGGACGCCGAGCGCCTGCTCACGGCCTTGAGCCTCCTCACCCGCGCCGACCTCGACCTGCGCCTCGGGGTGCGGAATGTCGGTGAGTGGGAGGTGGAGGTGCTCCGACCCGAACCGGCGCTCTATCGCATCGCACTCTCCAGGAAGGGTAGAGCGCCCGCGCTGGTCACCCTGGTCCACCGACCGGAGGCTGCCCGGTGAGCCGGTTGCCCCGTGGCGGCTTCACACTGATCGAGCTCCTCGTCGCCGTCTCGTTAACGGGGCTCGCCGCCCTCCTCGCCGCCCGCACCTGGACGGGAGCGATGGAGGGCAGAACCGCGGCATCGGCAGCGCGCGAGGCGCTCGACCGGAAGGTAAACGCGCACCGCTGGCTCGCTCGAGCCTTCCGGTCGCTCGAGGTGGATCCGTCCGGCGGAGGCTTCCGGGGTGGACCGGACGAACTCCGGTTCGCCACGTGGCTCGAGCGGCCGGAGGGCTGGCTGGAGCCGGGGCGGGTGGCACTCGTGGTGGAGGGCGGCTCGCTCACTGCGATCACGCCCGGTGGAGCCGTGCTGCTCGCAACGCCGGTGGAGGCGCTGGACTTCGACTACCTGCTCGAGCCAGGGGCAGACACGCGCTGGGCCCGCCGGTGGGAGTCCGCGGCAAGCGCACCGCTCGCCGTCCGGCTTCGCATCGCGTTTGCCGCCAGCACCGGCGTGGCCGCCCGGGTGGACACGCTCCTGTTCCTCGTCGGAGAACGGGGATGAATCGGCACGGCTCGGCCCTCCTCGGTGCGCTCTGGTTCTCGGTGCTGCTCGCGGGCGCAACTGCGGCGGCCCTCGCCTCTGCCCGCCTGGGATCTGCCACCACCGCGAACCGACTGGCTCTCGCTCGCGGAGCATGGGCTGCGGAGGGCTGCCTTGCGGTGGCCCAGGCGCGGTACGCAGCGGACGGGCTCATCCCCTCGGCCTTCCACCTCGAGCTGGGCGATGGTGTCGGCTGTCGCGCGGAAGCCGTGGACCCTGGTGCACGCGTGCAGCTCAACCTCGCGGGCCCCGAGCAGCTCGAGGCGATCCTGGGCCGACCGGATCTCGCGGCGGCCCTGCTCGATTGGCGAGACGCCGACGAGCTGCCCCGCGCGGGAGGGGCCGAGCGGGCCTGGTACGACTCGCTGGGCGCCACTCCCCCCCGGAACGGGCCCCTCGCTTCGGTGGACGAACTCCGGCTGGTCCGTGGATTCGACGACAGCGTCATCGCGCGGGTCCGACCCCTGGTCACCGTGCGGGGCGAGGGTCGGGTGAGCCTCAATGCAGCGCCCGAGGAAGTGCTGGCCACGGTTCCCGGTTTCGGGGCCGAAGTCGTGGAGGTGATCGTGGCGCGCCGGAATGCGGGCGGCCGATGGACCGGCCTCGAGGAACTCCATCACGCGGTGGCGCCGGGCGTGCGCGAGGCCATCGGCGCGCGCTTCCAGGAGCTTGCCGGGCTGGTTCAGCCCGAGGGACCGCGGATGGTCCTCGAGATCGAGGCCACCGGCCCGGAGTCGCCGGTGCGCTATCGGATGGACGTCACCGTCGCCCCGGCCGGGTCAAGGCTTGCCGTGATCTCGCGGGAGGTGCGCTGATGGTGCTTCACCTCCTGGTCGGTCGGGGAACCGTTCGCGCCGAGGTCCGCCGGCGCAACGGTGTCGCTGCGGCGGCCGAGGCCGGCTGGGAGACGCCCGGGGATCTGGCCGAGCGTCTGGCGGAACTCGTGGCCCTGCCCGAGCTCGGCGCGGCACGCGTGCCTCTCGTGGTCCGGCTCGAGGGACCGCTGGCGCAGGTCCGTGTCCTCGACGGGCTCCCTCCGGTTGGTGGCCGGGCGCTCCGCCAGCTCGTCGAGCTTCGGGCCGGGCACTACTTCCGCAAGAATGGGATCCCGCTCGTGGTGGACGTCCGCTGGGCGAGAAGGCGGGCTGCGGGCCGCAGGGCGATCGCGGGCGCGGCCCCGGCGCCGGTGATCGAGGCCGTGCTCGCAGGGGCCCGGACCTCAGGCCGGACCGTGCGCAGCATCAGACCGGCGTCGCCTGCCGGACGTGGACTCGACCTCCTTCCGGAGGACGAGCGTGGACGGCGCATTCGCCGCGGGTTCGCGCGCGCGGGCATCGCAGCTGCGACAGGACTGGTGCTCTGGGTGGCGGCGGGATCCGTGGTGGGGCTCAGGGTCGCGCGGGCAGAGCAGGCGGCCTCGGTCGCGCTCGACACCCTCGGCCCGGCAGTGGAGGCGCTCGCGGGCCTGCGGGAACAGGTCGCGCGCGCCCACGCGGCGCTCGGCGCCGTGGATTCCGCGGCAGCGCACCGCGGCCGGGTGCTCGAGGCCG
Source organism: Gemmatimonadales bacterium (assembly GCA_035457305.1). GTDB lineage: Bacteria > Gemmatimonadota > Gemmatimonadetes > Gemmatimonadales > GWC2-71-9 > JAICEH01. The sequence continues at coordinate 4,772 of DATIBS010000125.1, read as the reverse complement.
TACTCCGGGCGGCCGCGGCCATCCCCGACTCGGCCTACCTGGTGACCGTCGCGCTCGATACCTCGGGAGCTGGACGGATGGCTGGGGTGGCGCCAAAGGCGGTGGTGGTCCTCGCCTCCGCGGAACGGGCCGGAGTGCCGAATCCCCGACTCGAAGGTGACGCCGTTCCGATCCATGCCGATGGGCGCCGCCGGGAGCGGTTCACCCTGCGCTTCGGGATGGGCAAGCCGTGACCGCGCGGGAGTGGAGGCTGGTGCGGGGAGCAGGACTGATCCTCGCGGTGGCACTTCTCGTACGCGGCGTCCCTGTGGTGGCGTCCCGGATCGACGGATGGCACCAGCGGGCGACTGCTCGGGTGGCGCTGGCGGCGCGGGCCCGGGCCGAGCTGGCCGACGCCGAGCGGCTCGAGGAGGTGGCGCTCACGGCACGGTCGCGATTCGACAGCCTTGCGCCGCGAGTCGTGGCTGCCGGCAGCCGCGCGGAGGCACAGGCGGCGCTGGGCATGCTCGTGGAGCACCAGGCCCGCCAGCATCGAGCCCGACTGGTCGAGTCACGGCCGATTCCGGACAGCGTCCGGGCGGGCCGGCTCGCGCGGGTCACGCTGCAGGTCGTGCTCGAGTCCGACCTGCCAGGGCTCGTCGGCACGCTCCGGGCGCTCGAGGCGGGAGATCCGGTGATCGAGCTCCGGGCGCTCCGGTTGGAGGTTGCTGCCCCCGGAGGGCCCTCGCCGGTCGAAGTGATCGTGGCCGAGGCCACCCTCACCGGGTGGAGTGCGGACGTTCGGGGAGAGGGCAAGTGAGTCGGCTTGCGATCGCATGGATGGTGGCGGCGGCGCTCCTCCTGGGTGGTGTGGCAGCACTGGGGGCGGCGAGTCGGGTTCAGGCGGTGCCACGGGAACCGGCGCCGGTGCCCTTACCTGATGGGACGGCGCCGGTGGCAATCGCGGGTCCGCCCGACTCCCTCGTGGCTCGCGTGGTCGGGGCGCATCCGTTCCGGCCCGACCGGCGGCCACCGGCGCGCGCGTACGAGCCGGTGCAGCCCGGCGGCTCATCCGTGGAGGGCGAGGCCCCACCGAAGCCCGCGCTCCGGTTGGCCGGCCTGCTGTGGGGCAGTGTGCCGCGGGTGATCGTCGAGGGTGTTCCGGGGCGGGAGGGCGCCGTGCTGCTTTCCAGGGGCGACACTGCGGGCGGGCTCCTGGTCCGCCGCATCGAGCCCGGACGGGCCGTGATCCGGGGATATGACACGACGTGGGTGCTGACGCCGAGGGGGCTCTGGTGAGGTCGAGGACAAGAGGATGGATCGTCTGGAGGGCGTGCCTCTGGCTTGCCGGCTTCGGCCCGGCACTCCCCGGGAGCATGCTGGCGCAGGAGCCGGTGCGTGCCAACGGCGACAGCGTGGCGCTCAGGTTCGTTGATGCCGACCTGCGAGCAGTGATCTCTGCACTCGGTCCCTACCTCCCGAAGCCGGTGGTCGCCGGCTCGTTGCCAGGGGTGCGGGTGTCGCTGGAGACGCCGGGGCCCGTGCCGCGGCGCGACGTACCGGGGCTCCTCCGCGGCCTGTTGCAGGCCCAGGGCCAGATGATGTCCGAGGATTCTCTCTACTACAGGGTGGAACCGGTGCCGCCCCCACCTGCGGCCTCGCCCCGTGGCGCCGGGCCCGCCGGTCCGTCGGAGCTGCATGTGATCCGGCTTCGGCACGCCCGCGCGGCGGACGTGGCGGCGACGATCGCGCAGTTGTTCGGCGGCGATGGAGGATTCGCCGTGCGGGGCGGGCTCTCGACGGGAACGCTGTCGGACGAGTTGCGGCGCGCGGCCCAACCCGCCGCGGAGGCGCCACGGCCGGGGCGAACGGGCGGCGGGCAGGCCGCCTCGATGGTCGTGGTGCCGGACGAGGTCACCAACTCCCTCCTGGTGCGAGGCACCGAGGGGGAAGTCGCCGCCATCCGGCAGGCTGTGGAGCAGCTCGACGTCCGACCGCTCCAGGTCCTGATCGAGATCCTGATCGTCGAGGCGAGGCGGGACCGGAGCTTCTCGCTCAATGCCAACGTCTTCGTGCCGCCGCAGCCGCTTGACGGCGGCACCATCGGCGGGCAGTTGCAGGGTGGCGGCCTGGGGGACCTGGTGATCCGATTGCTGAGCGTCGGCAAGGCGGACGTGGACGCAACCATCGGAATCGCGGCAAGCCGGGGCGACGTGGACATCCTGAGCCGGCCGGTGTTGGTCACCTCGAACAACACCGAGGCCCGGTTCCTCGTGGGGAGCCAGCGGCCGTTCGTGGCGCTGAGCCGCACTCTCCCGACGGACGAGGCCTCACGGGACCAGGTGGTCCAGTACCGGGACGTGGGCACCAAGCTGGTGGTGCGGCCCACGATCAACCACGACGGCTATGTGTCGCTGCTCATCCAGCAGGAGATCACTGCGGCCACGAGCGAGGTGCAGTTCGACGCGCCGGTCATCTCGACCCGCGAGGCGGCGACCCAGGTGCTGGTGAAGGACGGCCAGACCATCCTGCTGGGCGGACTCCGGGACGAGCAGAAGGACCGGGTGCAGTCGGGGGTGCCGCTGCTCTCGACGATCCCGATCCTGGGCGGGCTCTTCGGGAGTGCGAGCCGGCGCAGCTCGGCCACCGAGCTGTTCCTCTTCCTGACGCCCCGGATCCTGCGAACCGACGAGGAGGTGGAGCGGTTGACGGAGGAGCGGATGCCGGAGGGGGTGCGATGATCGCGCCGGTGGCGCCACGATCTCCGGTACACCCTCGCGGCGGATACGGGCCACTCCTCGGGTCGCACCCGGCGATGCAGCGGCTTTATGAGGACATCGAGGAGGTGGCTCGCCGGCCGATCCCGGTCGTGATCGTCGGCCCGACGGGGGCCGGGAAGGAACTGGTGGCGCGAGCGATCCATCAAGCGTCGGGCCGGCCTGGACGGTACGTTGCGCTCAACGTCCATGCCCTTCCGGAGGGACTCGCCGACGCCGAGCTCTTCGGGGTCGTCCGTGGGGCCTACACGGGAGCCACGAACTCGAGGCCCGGACTGATGGAAGCCGCATCGGGTGGCACATTGCTCCTCGACGAGGCGGGTGACCTGACGAAGCCGCTCCAGGCGCGGCTGCTTCGGGCCCTCGAATCCGGCGAGATCCGACCGATCGGAGGCACGACGGCTCGACCTGCCGAGTTCCGGCTCCTCATCTGCACCCAGACGGGCCCCACCGAGCTGGTCCAGGGCGGTCACTGGCGGGCGGACTTCCGCTACCGGGTCGCCGGGTTCGTCCTCACGGTGCCCTCACTGGTGGACCACGCACCCGACATTCCGGTCCTGGCGAGACATGCCTTGTGCGAGCGCCGTGGCGAGGTCGCCTGGGAAGAGGTGGAGCCGCTGCTGTTGGCCCATCACTGGCCGGGGAATGTCCGTGAACTCGAGCGGGTGCTGGTCTGCGCCGATGTCCTCGCCCGGGGAGGCGTCCTGACCGGGGAGCACGTGGCGCGAGCGATCGTGCAGGTGGGTGGGCCGCCGGGGAGACCCAGCGGCCGGACGATCGACGAGGTCGTCCAGGCCCACGTCCTGAGCGTGCTCAAGCAGACCGACTTCAACATCAACGCTTCGAGCAGGATCCTCGGGATCAGCCGGAGTGGGCTCTACCACAAGCTGCGCCGGTGGCGGCTGGCTGAGGTGCTCCGGGAGCCGGTTGCGACGTTTGACTGAGACCCCCCGTTGGTCAGGGCCCCTTCGTGCTCGAGCTTGTGCGGCCACCGGACCACCTGGGGATGGTTCGCGATGGCGGTGCGGTTGTCGCCGGCCACTCCGCCACCCGCTCCAGGCCGGTGACGACAGCGAACGAGACCTCTCCGTCGTCGCAAGACCCCGAGCCTCCGGCAATACCGGGGCGGCTCAGGGAGTTGGACGGGATCAGACTGAGAGATCTGGATACCCTCTCTTGACGAGTGCGTCCTTCGCCGCGGCCAACGCCCTCCTGACCTCCGCCACATCAAACGAGAGCCAGTCGCGCTCCTCGCCGATGAGAACCGTGAGGATGTAAGCCTCCCTCTGAGCATCGTAGATCACCTCCGCCCACGGCTGCCCGTCAACTCGAAGCTCGGCGAAAAGGTTTGGCCGATCTTGATCGCTTGCAAGAACGATTTCCATGTCACCTCCTCATTTCTCCCGGAAGCCAACGAATCGTCCGCTCGCGTCGAACGCGATTCCTCGGCCGCCCGGATCGAAGTACTCGACGCCACCTTTGAATCGCCCCGACGTGATCCGAGACACCCTTGTTCCCGGGTGGGTTAGAATGTCTTCGACGATCTCCTGAGCTGTCGCGTTGATCTGTGCTGCACCGCCCGAGAGCCGCGGGAATGCCCTAGCCCCAGCTCGTTGGCCAGTTGCGTGCTTTGTCAGGGCCCGCCCAGCCGCGGTGAATCCACCACGATCGAGTACCTTCCCCGCGCCCGCAAGATCATCGAGCGCGGTGAAGCCGCCGCCAGGCAAGAGCACCCCCACCGCGGCCAGTCCAACCGTGGCAAGCTTCTTACCCGCGCCAGCGGTCGGGTCGAACGCGGTCTTGACCGTGTGATAGGCATCGTAGATCCCGCTGCCTACCTCATAGGCGGCCCAGATCGCCGCGACAATACACCAGGGGCAGAGGCCGAACGGATCGGAGTAGGCGCTGGGGTTGCTGCCGTTGAACTGGTAGAGGTTGAGGCCGCCGGCGATGCCGATGGGGTCTTCCTGCGCCCACCGGCCGGTGTGCTGATCATACACCCGGCTCCGGAACATC
>DATIBS010000124.1:0-7182 GCA_035457305.1 Gemmatimonadales bacterium | reverse complement strand
CTGGAGGTCCCCATGGCGTACGTTGACGGATTCGTCCTGGTCGTGCCGAAGCGGAAGCTCCCGGCCTACCGGCGCCTCGCCACCAAGGCAGGCAGGATCTGGATGGAGCATGGCGCGGTGGAGTACCACGAGTGTGTCGGCGACGACCTCGAGATCAAGGGCACCCTGCCCTTCCCCCGCATGGCGAAGGCGAAGGCGGGCGAGACGGTGTGCTTCTCCTGGATCAGCTACCGGTCGCGCGCCCATCGCGACCGGGTGAACGCGAAGGTGATGGCGGACCCGCGGCTCAAGAAGATGTCCGGGCCGATGCCCTTCGACATGAAGCGGATGGCCTACGGCGGGTTCAAGACACTGGTTTCCTTCTGACCCGGAGCTTCCGATGCCGCGCCCCCTCCCCCTGATCGCCGCCCTCGCCCTGGTCGCCGCCCCGGCCGCAGCGCAGGGCCCCGCCGTCGCCAACGCACGCACGCTCTGGCACGACGTCACCGCGCAGGTGACGCAGATTGCCGAGGAGCTGCCCGACTCGCTCTACGGATTCAAGCCGGTGCCGACGGTGCGGAGCTTCGGCGAGCTCTTCGGCCACATCGCCGGGGCGCAGTACATGTTCTGCGCGGCGGCGGTGGGCGACCCGGCCCGGGCGGAGGACGCGGTGGAGAAGAGTGCCACGACCAAGGCCGCGCTGGTGGAGGCGCTCAAGGCCTCGACGGCCTACTGCGAGCGGGCCTACGCGCAGTCGGACGCCGACGCGCAGGCCTCGGTCGAGATGTTCGGCCAGCAGCGCACCCGGCTCTGGGTGCTGGGGATGAACGGGGTGCACAACGGGGAGCACTACGGGAACCTGGTGACCTACCTCCGGATCAACGGCATCGTCCCGCCCGCCTCCCGGCCCCGGCGGTAAGGGATCACAACAGAGGCGCGGAGGGCGCAGGGGAACCGCTCTGCCCCCTGCGCCTCGGCGGTGAACCGCCTATCGCCACGACCCGGCGGCCGCCGCGATGGCCGCCCGGTCCACCACCCGCCCATCCTTCACCACCCGCCAGATCCGGCGCGTGTTCCGGATGTCCGCCAGCGGGTCGGCGTCGAGGATCACCAGGTCGGCCCGCTTCCCCGCCGCGATCGTGCCGAGTTCCGCCTCGGCGCCCAGGATCCTCGCCGAGCCGGCGGTGGCCGCGCCGATCGCCTCGAGCGGCGTGAGGCCCGCCGCCACCAGCTCCTCCAGTTCGTAGTGCACCGCCGTCGGCACCTGCCAGGTGTCGGTGCCCACGCCCAGCGTCACTCCACTGCGATGGGCCCGCGCCGTGGTCCGGCGGGCGACGTCCGCCCAGCCTTCCGCCCGGCGGCGCAGCGACTCCGGCATCTCGATCATCCACCCGAGGTCCTCGCGCGGCGGGGCGAACGGGCCCAGCCCCGGATCCCGGTCGAGGAGGGTGGAATCCGCGCTCACCCGGGCAGCGAAGGCGCCGTACGTGATCGTCGGAACCACCCCGATCCCCGCCACGCGATAGAGCTGGACGACGTCGTCGTAGAGCCCGTTGCCGCCGCGCTGGTTGCAGAACCCGGCGTGCTCCTGCGCGTCGATGCCCGCGACCACCAGCGGGAGCTGGTGGGCGCAGTGCCCCGTGACCCGCATCCCGAGGCGGTGCGCCTCCGTGACGATCCGGGCGTTGATGTCCCAGCGCCGGAAGGTGCGGGTCTTGACGTGCTGCGCGCCGAACGCGGCCGCGAGCGCCACCGAGCGCCGCACGTGGCCCGGGTCCGCCTCCGGCTCGATGCCCCGCTCCTGGTCGCCGTCGAAGGCCCAGTCGGTGTAGTACTGGAACCCGCCGTAGGCCACGCGCGGCCCCTCGGTGGGCCCCGCGGCGATCGCCTCGTTCCACCCCGCGAGCGACGCGAGCGTCGATCCCTGGTCGCGCAGCGTGGTGACGCCGAAGTAGAGGTACGCCGGGAGGAGCACCGGCAGGTAGACGTGCGCGTGCAGGTCCATGAGCCCGGGGATCGCCGTGCGGCCGGCCGCATCGAGCACCTCGGCCTGTCCGGCCGGGAGGCTGCCCGCCGCCCCGATCCGCGTGATCCGCCCGCCCTCGACGAGGACGTCGCGCAGGGCGGGCGCGGAACCGTCGCCGGCGATGACCCGGAGGTTCCGGATGAGGAGCGGCGGCGGCGGCGGCGGGGTGAAGCGGAGCGGCCACCCGAGCTGGCGCTCGGCGCCGTCGGGCGTGCGGAGGGTGAGGCCGGCCGCGGACACGAAGAGCACGGTGCCGTCCCGCGCCGCGGAGGCATAGAGCGCGGCCGACTCGCCGAGCGGCACGGGCTCCCCGAGGAGCCCGGTCGAATCGAACGGCGCGCGCCAGAGCCGGTCGTGGCGCACCCAGGTGAGGCCGCCGTCGGTCCAGCGGAAGAAGATCGGCGAGTCGGGGAACCGGGTGATCCGGAGCGGCGGCGCCCCGACCCGGAGGACCCGGCCCGCCGGCGGGGTGGGCGAGCCGAAGCCGCCCGCGAGGGTCAGGATCCCGTCCGAGGCCGGCGACCACTGCGGCGCCATCGCATCGGGCGCGGTCCACTGGACCGGCACCGGCCCGAGCCCGCGCGCGGCACCGGTGTCCGCCACCGGCAGTGCGGTCGCCTCCGCCACCCGGAGCTGCGTCCTTCCCGAGGGCGGCGCGTACACGAACGCCAGGTGCCGCCCGTCGGGCGCCCAGGCCGGCAGCATTTCGCGGCCGGGCAGCGAGGTGAGCTGGCGCGTGGCGCCGGACGCGACGTCGGTCCCGAAGACGTCCTCCCGGTCCCACGGTCCCGCCGTCCACGCGAGCTCCAGGCCGTCCGGCCGCCACGCGAGGTGGCGCGCGCTGAGCGGCACGTCGGCCACCGCGCGCGGCGCGCCGCCCACCGGCATCACCCAGAGCTTCCCCAGCGCGAGGAGCGCGATGCGGCTCGCGTCGGGCGAGAGCTCGAGGTCGGCGAAGCCGCGCGCCTCCTGCGGCACTCCCGGGGCCGGGAACCGGGCCGGCGCCGGCGGGCGGCGCGGCCGGGTGATCGCGAGCCGCGCGGTGAACGGGATGCGGGCGGGCACGCCACCCGCGACCGGCACCCGCCAGAGCCCGCCGTCGGCCGCGTACACCAGGGCCGTGCCGTCGGGGGTCCAGCGGATTCGCGTGGGGGTGAGGTCGGCGTGGTCGGTGAGCCGCCGGGCGACGCCCGGCGCGGAGGCCGGCATCTCCTGCACCCACGCCTGGAGCCGGCCGTCCGGGTCCCGCGCGAGGAAGGCGATCCGCCGGCCGTCCGGGGCGAAGGCCGGCGCGAGCGCCCGCGTGCTGTCGGTGGTGAGCCAGGTGACCGGCCCGCCCGCGGCATCGGCTGTCCCGACCGGTCCACCCTCGTCGTCCCCGGTCACGAACGCGATCCGCCCGCCGGGCACCCACGCGGGATCGCGCAGGTCCTTCTCCCTCATGCCCTCGACCGGCAGCGCCCGGACCGCCAGCGTCGTGGCGTCGAGCAGCGCCAGGGCGTCGTGCGCCCCCTTCCGCACGAACAGCACCTCCCGCCCGTCCGGCCGCCACGCGACGGCGGAGTGGAGGCCGTCGGGGTCGTCCAGCTGGGTGGCCTGGCGCACGGTGCCGCTCGCGACGTCCACCAGCCAGAGCCCGGCGCGGCCGTTTCGCTCGCCCCGGAAGGCGATCGCGCCGCCGTCCGGCGACCAGGAGGGATCGAGGTCTTCCGCCGTGTCGCGCACCGCGTCGGTGAGCGGCCGCGCTTCGCCACCGGAGGCCGGAAGGGTCCAGAGCTGGCCCAGCAGGTCGAACACGATGGTCCGCCCGTCGGGCGACAGGTCGAAGCCGAGGGTGGTCCCCTCGTGCACCGTGATCGAGAGCGTCTCCGGGCCGGCGGGGGCCGGCGGCGGGGCGCTCGGGAGGGGGGCGCAGGCGGCCAGGATGGCCGCGAGGAAGGCGGGGTGACGGGAAGGGCGCATGCCGGCCGGCCTGGGGAAGTCGGCGCTATCCTACCGGCCGGGACGGCGAGGTGCAACGGTGCACCGGTGTATCTTTCAGGCTCCGTGCCCTGCCCACCCCCCCGGGAGCCGCGACGTGACCGCCTTCAAGAACGACCAGTGCCACCTGACCTGCCACGGCCGGGACTTCCACTTCGTCTCGTACGAGGGACAGAAGGCCAATGAGAAGCGGCACGAGCTCGAGCTGCCCCCGATGTGGTACCTCATGGGCCCGGGTCGGCGCTGGCCGGTGATGCCATGCGTCGCCGGCCAGCCGGAGCCGGAGCTCCGCCGCGACCTCCGCGCCTGGCTCGAGGCCCAGGGCCTCGCCCGGCCCGCGGCGCGCCAGGCCTGACCTGACGGCAGGGAGTTCACCGCAGAGGACGCAGAGACCTGCCAACGGTCAAAGCAACTGCCCCACCGCGCCCCCACGAGATCGTCCGGGGGCGGGGTGGGGCAATTTCCTGGCGCAGTGCTCTGCGTCCTCTGCGCCTCTGCGGTGAATTAGATGTTCGCCGCCAGCTCCCGCACCACGCCGGCCAGCGTCCGCACCTTCGCCCCGTCGCTGCTCCGGCTCGCGTCCCGGTCGAGCTGGGCCGCGAGCTGGTCGAGCGACGCCTTCCGGTCGGCCGTCGAGGCCCGCTCCGCGGCGGTGAGCGCCTCGCGCACCGCGTCGACCCGCGGCGCCCCGCCGGCCAGCCCGTTCGACCGCGCGAGCTGGTCGAGGTAGGCGCGTGCCAGCGTGAAGCTCGGCGCCCAGGTGAACTTCGGCTGCCCCTGGGTGTTGAGGTGGGTCAGCCGCACCGACTTCGCCGCGTCGATCTCGTTCTGCGAGAGGTACGGGCTCGGCACCAGTTCCATGATGTCGAGGCCGCGGGCAATCTCCGAGCTCACGATCACGCCGTTGTACCAGTAGGCCGACCAGGTGCCGCCGGCGGCCATCCGGGTCGAGTCGGCGGGACCGCGGTCGAAGAACGCGATCTCCACCGGCCGCGCCGCATCGGTCCAGTCGAAGACCGACACCCCGCCCTGGTACCAGGACTGCACCATCACGTCCCGCCCCGGGATCGGGATGAGCGACCCGTTGTGCGCCACGCAGTTCTCGTTCACCGTCTGCGGCGCCGGCAGCTTGTAGTAGCTCCGGAAGGTCATCTTCCGGTCCGCGATCGTGAAGATCGCGTCGGCGCCCCACTCCTTCGGGTCGGTGGCGCGGCACTTCGGCCCGCCGCCCCCGCCCCACTCGTCGCTGAACAGCACCTTGGTGCCGTCGTTGTTGAACGTCGCCGAGTGCCAGTAGGAGAAGTTCGAGTCGGACACGGCGTCGATCCGGACCGGGTTCGCCGGGTCGCGGATGTCGAGCAGCAGACCGTAGCCCTCGCAGGCGCCGCCGGCGAGCCCGATGGCCGGGTAGACGGTGATGTCATGGCACTGGGTCGGCCCGCGGTTCCGGAGCGCTGCGTTGCCGCCCTGGTCCCCCACCAGCTTCGCGATGATGCCGGGCAGCGCCGTCCGGAGCGCCGCGCTGTCCGCGGCGGTCGGCGCCCCGGTGCCGTTCCGGGCCTTCACGATGCTGTCCAGCATCGGCCGGGTGAAGCCGGACGGAAGCACCCGCTCCTGCCCGAAGATCTCGGCGGTGTACTGGCCCTTCGCCTTCGCCTCCTCCAGCTGCTTCTTCGCCGCCGCGATGTCGGCCGGCGTCTCGCCGTGCCGCGCCGGGGCCGTCAGGTCATTGAAGATCCGCGGCGAGCTCACGATCGCCGCCTGCTCCGGGTGGGCCACCGGCACCTTGATCACCTCGATCCGGAAGAGCGCGGACCGGGGGTCGTTCTCCGGCAGGTCGCTGGAGCAGCCCGGCAGCTCGCTCGGCGAGCGCACCGGCGCCGAGCCCGAGATGTACACGTAGACGTGCGCCGGGTCCTTCGGGTCCTCGAGCACCGTGTGGGTGTGCGAGCCGCGGCAGGTCTGCACGTTGCCGACGTTCCGCGGGTTCCGGATGTCGCTGATGTCGAAGATCCGGAGGCCGCGGAGCCGGTCCTTGCTCACCGTGTCCGGCACGCCCTGCATGCCGCAGTCGAGCCGGCCGCCGAGCCCCTCGCCCGAGATGAAGAGCAGGTTCCGGTAGACCGACACGTCGCTCTGCGACGCCGGGCAGAGGTAGGCCGTCGCGATGGCCGGCTGCGCCGGGTTCGAGATGTCCCAGATCTGCCAGCCGTTGTAGTTGCCCTGGATGGCGTACTTGCCGGAGAAGGCCAGGTCGGAGTTGGTGGACCCGACGAAGCCCACGGCCGGCTGGGTCTTCGAGACGACCCGCAGGTTCCAGGTCGCCTCGGCGGCGTCGTGGAGCCCCGCCCGGAGGCCGACGCGCGGGTCGGGCTTCGGGGCCGCGGCGGGCGCCGCCATCGGCGCGGGCTGGCCCGGGCCGGTGGAGGTCGAGGAGCCGCACGCCGCCACCGCCAGCACGCCGGCGGCCGCGACGAGCGCGCGGGAAAGGGGGAACACGATCGTCACTGGGAGCCTCGCTCGAGGATGAGGGTGAGGAGCATCTGCTCCATCCGGTTGATCTCGGTGGTCTGGTCCACGTTCACGTCGGCGGCGAGCTTGAACACCGTGTCGTCCTGCGCGGCGCCGTGCGAGCCGATCAGGTCCTGCACCATGGTCACCGCGCCGCGGTGATGCTGGATCATGAAACGGAGGAAGAGCCGGTCGAACTCCGCCCCCCGCGCCGCCTGGAGCTCGGCCATCTGCGCCTCGCTCAGCATCCCGTGCATCGGCGGCCCGCCGTCGTGGGCGTGGTGCACGTCCGCCCGGGCCTCCGGCACCGGCTGGCCCCGGTCGCGGAGCCAGGTCTGCATCAGCCGGATGTCGTCCTGCTGCGCGTTGATGATCCGGCCGGCGAGCGTGCGGATCTGCCCGCTCGTGGTGCGCTCCGGCACCAGGCGGGCCATGTCGATCGCCTGCGCGTGGTGGCCGATCATCGCCGACATGAACTGGATGTCGGCCTCGGTGTAAGGGTTCCGCGCGCTGTCGGCCCGCGCCCGCTCGATCGCGGCGCGGTCGCTCTCGCTCGTGGTGGCCGTCTGGGGGGTGGGGGAGGTCTCGACCGCCCCTCGGGAGGGGCCGCAGGCCGCCAGGGCAAGTGCCGCCAGCGCCGCGACGATCCCGCGGGTGTGTACTGCCGTCATTCCCGTCCTTCGGCT
>DATIBS010000123.1:0-3030 GCA_035457305.1 Gemmatimonadales bacterium | reverse complement strand
CGGCCGCCGCCCCCTCCGCCCCTGGCCCGGCGGCCTCGGTCTCCTGCCGGAGGTCGGCGGGGGCCACGCTCCGCAGGCCCTGCTCGTCGTGGCGGAGGAGCACGCGCTCGCGGAAGATGTCCACCGCCACCACGCGCTCCGCCCCGCGAGCGGTGCGCAGCGTCTTGCCGGTGCGGGGGAAGCGCTTCCGCGCGCTCACGTAGAAGTCGTGCTCGTACTTGAGGCAGCAGAGCAGGCGGCCGCACCCCCCGGAGATCTGCGACGGGTTGAGGGAGAGCGACTGGTCCTTGGCGAGGCTCAGGCTGATGGGGGAGAGCTCCCCGAGCCACGAGGTGCAGCAGTACTCGCGGCCGCACCGGCCGACCCCGCTCAGGCGCGCGGCCTCGTCGCGCACCCCGATCTGGCGGAGCTCGATGCGGGTGCGGAAGCGGGCGGCGAGCTCGCGCACGAGGGTGCGGAAGTCCACCCGCTGGTCGGCGGTGAAGTAGACGGTGAGCTTCCCGCCGTCCCACTGCCATTCGGCGTCGCTCACCTTCATGAGCAGGCCATGGGCGCGCACCCGCTCGAGGACGGCGCGGCGCACGTCCTCCTCGCCGCGGCGGAGGTCGTCCTGCCGGCGCACGTCATCCCGGGTGGCGCGGCGGAGCACCTGCAGCCGGGCGGCCGCCGCGGGGGCCTCGCCCACCTCGCACCCGGCGCAGCCGCTGCCGCACTTCTTGAGCGCGGTCTCGCCGACGGCGCTGACCCGGCCCAGGTCCTGGCCGCGCTCCGCCTGGACGATCACCGGATCCTGCAGCCGGAGCGGCTCGGGGTCGGTGAAGTCGAACAGCCCCTTGCGGTTCCCCTTGAACCGCACCTCGACCGTCTGCGGCATCACGCCTCGGCGAAGGCGCCCATCGCGGCGTACTTCTCCGCGCGGCGCCGCACCAGCCGTTCCGGCCGCACCTTGCGCAGGTCGGCGACCTGGCGGATGAGGGCCTCGCGCAGCGCCTCGCCGGTGGCGTCCGGGTCGGCATGCGCGCCGCCGGGCGGCTCCGGCACCACCTCGTCGATGAGCTTGAGGCGGAGGAGGTCCTCGCTGGTGATCTTGAGTGCCTGGGCGGCGCGCTCGCGCTGGCTCGAGTCCTTCCACAGGATCGCCGCGCAGCCCTCCGGCGAGATCACCGAGTAGACCGAGTTCTCCAGCATCAGCACCCGGTCGGCCACGCCCAGCGCGAGGGCGCCGCCGGAGCCGCCCTCGCCGATCACGACCGCGACGATGGGCGTGGGAAGCGCGGACATCTCGAGGATGGACCGGGCCAGCGCCTCCGACTGGCCGCGCTCCTCCGCCCCGAGGCCGGGGTAGGCTCCCGGGGTGTCGATCAGGGAGATCACCGGCGCGCCGAACTTGGCCGCGAGCTTCATGAGGCGGAGCGCCTTCCGGTACCCCTCGGGGTGCGGCATGCCGAAGTTGCGCCGGATGTTGTCCTTGGTGTCCCGCCCCTTCTGGTGGCCCACGACCATGACGGTCTGGCCGGCGAGCCGGGCCCAGCCCCCGACGATCGCGGGGTCATCGCGGAACAGCCGGTCGCCGTGGAGCTCGATGAAGTCGGTGAAGATGGTGCTGAGGTAGTCGAGCGTGTACGGCCGGCGCGGGTGGCGGGCGATCATCACCCGCTGCATCGGCGTCAGGCGGGCGTAGATCTCCTGCTGCAGCGCGGCGAGCTTCCCCTCGAGCTGCCCGAGCTCCGCGGCGATGTCGAGCCCGCGCTCCGCGCCGACCCGCTTGAGGTCGTCGATCTCGCGCTCCAGCTCGAGCAGCGGCTTCTCGAACTCCAGGGTGAACCGCGTGGCCATTCAGCCCGCCTTGACGAAGGTCACGGCGTCCGCGCCGAAGAGGTCGCGGAGCGCGCGCACGAGATCCTCGTCCGGGGCGACGCGGACGCGCCGGGACCGGAGCCGGAGGGACTCGCCGTTGCCGTCGTTCCACTCAATATAGACCGGCGCGGCGCCGGGGTGGGACGCGAACAGCGCGGCCGCGGCCCGGACGTCGTCCGGGCGCGGCGCCTGGGGCGCGCGCCACCGCAGGTTGAGCGCCAGCGCCCCGGTCTGCTTGAGCTCCTCCAGCGGCCGCACGCCCTCGACCACGAAGGGGGCCCGGTCCTCGCCGCGGTCCCGAGGGCTGTAGCCGCCGGTGAGCAGGACCGCGGCGTCGGGAACGATCGCCTGGTTGAGCTTCGCCCACGCCTCGGGGAAGACGATCGCCTCCGCGGTGCCGTGGAAGTCCTCCAGGGTGACCCGCGCGTACTCCTTGCCGGTCTTCTTCGAGATCTGCCGCTTCACGGCCGTGACCACCGCGGCGAGCGTGACCGGGTGCTCGCTCCACTCGCCCAGCGTGGCGGTGGTGCGGGTGCCGAAGAGCTCCACCTCCGCCCGGAAGCGCTCGAGCGGGTGCCCGGAGATGAAGAACCCGAGCAGTTCCTTCTCCCGCGCCAGCCGCTCGGCCTCGGGCCACGGCGCGACCTCGGGGAGGCCCCGCGGCGCGGGCCGCGCCTCGGGCGCCGCGTCGCCGAAGAGCGACACCTGGCCCGCCTCACGCTCCTGCTGCTCGAGCTGCGCCTCGGCCAGTGCCGCCTCGAGCCCCGCGGCGAGCTGGGCCCGGTGGCCATCGAGCCCGTCGCAGGCGCCGGCCGCCACGAGGGACTCCAGTACCCGCCGGTTCGCCAGCCGGAGATCCACCTGCCGGACGAGGTCGGCCAGGGTCGCGTACCGGCCGGCGCGGCGCCCCTCGATGACGGACTCGATCACGCCGCGCCCCACGTTGCGCACCGCCCCGAGGCCGAAGCGGATCCGCCGGTCGCCCACCACGGTGAACTTGAACCCCGACTCGTTGACATCCGGCGGGAGCACCTCGAGCCCGAGCTCCCGCGCCTCGTTGATGTACTGGACCACCTTGTCGGTGCTGCCGATCTCGGAGGAGAGCAGCGCCGCCATGAACTCCGCGGGGTGGTGGGCCTTCAGCCACGCGGTCTGGTAGGACAGGACCGAGTA
>DATIBS010000122.1:0-6762 GCA_035457305.1 Gemmatimonadales bacterium | reverse complement strand
CAACGTTGGCTTGACCCGCGCGATGTCGCCGATGAGGGTGCGGAGGCGCGCGTTGGTCCGCGGCACCACCTGGTCGAGGAAGAGGAAGTTCGTCGCGGCCCAGACGAGGCCCACCGCGAGGAGGGGGCGGAGGATCCGCCCGACGCTCACGCCGGTGGCCCGCATGGCCGTGATCTCGTTGTCGGCCGCGAGCTGGCTCAGCGCGTAGAGGGTGCCGGCGAGCACCGCGATGGGCAGCGCCATCGGCACCAGGAAGGGCAGGGTCAGGGCGAAGACCTCGCCGATGACCGACCATGGCAGGCCCTTGCCGACGAGCTGCTCGAAGCGCTTGGCCACCTGCTGGAGGAGGAGGATGCTGACCAGCGCGGTGAAGGCGTAGGCGAAGGGCCCCGCGAGCGTCCGCACCAGGTAGCGATCCAGGATCCGCACGCGCTAACTCACTCCGTTGTAAGGGGTTCCGCGCACGTGTATATTCCCCGCCTTGTCCCGCCCGCAATCTAATCGTCCCGCACGGGACCCGCGCCGCGCCCGCGCCTGCCGCGGGGCCTGCCTCCTCCTCCTCGCCGCGCTGCTCGGCGTTCCGGCGACGGCGGAGGCGCAGGAGCCGGCGGCGTCGCCCGGGTACGTGGCGTCGTTCCAGCGGCCGCTCCCGCCCTTGCGGGAGCCGGCCATCCTGCGGGCGCCGTGGCTCGCCCCCGGGCTCCGCTCCGGGGCCCTGGCCGCGTTCGACCGGGGGGTGGCCCGGGCGGTGGATTCGGCCCGGGCGGCCGACGAGCTCGCCTGGCGGTTCCAGCGGCTGTACGGTGCGCGCGCGGACGTGGGCACCGACTCCGCCCGGGCGCACGCGCGCGGCCTCCTCGGCCTGCCGGTCCAGTATGCCGACCTCGCGTTCGAGGGCCAGGCGGCGGTGGAGATCCGCACCGAGCGCTTCCGCAACGAGCGCTGCACCCCGATCCTGCTGCTCGACCCCAATTCCGGCTGCGAGGGCTCCTGGAAGGCGCCCCGGATCGAGACCGAGTTCAACCTGCGCGCCGCCGGGCTGATCGGCCGCCGGATCCACCTCAACGTGGACTACGCCACCGAGCGGGAGTTCACCGCCAACAACAACATCCAGGTCTACTACCAGGGCCTGGACGACGAGATCATCCGCCGGATCGAGGTCGGCACGGTCACCTTCCGCCCGCCTCCGTCGCGCTTCCTCACCGCCGCGATCCCCACCAGCAACTTCGGGGTCAACGCCACCTTCGAGGCGGGCCCGGTCCAGCTCCAGACGCTCTACGCCTCGCAGCGCGGCTCGGTGGCCAACGAGCGGACCTACACCATCGGGCAGACCACCAGCTCGCCGCAGCAGCGCCAGTCGCGCGACCTCGACTTCGAGTCGGGCCGCTTCTTCTGGACGGTGGACCCGGTCCAGCTCGCGGGCTATCCCGCGGTGGACATCCTCGCGCTCGGCCCCGAGGCGGTGCCGGCCGCGGTGCGGCCGGCGCAGGTGCAGGTGTACCGCTACCGCCCGGGCACCGCGCAGGGCGGGAGCACGCCCGACATCGGCGGGATCCTCGCGCTCGGCCTGGGCGAGGACGGGACCCAGAAGGTGGGGCCGCTCCGCTGGGAGCTGCTGCTCCAGGGCTCGGACTACTACCTCGACCCGTCGGGCCTCTGGTTCGCGCTCGCCACCAAGCTCGACAAGGGCGACTTCCTGGCGGTCAGCTACCGCACCGCGGCCGGGGGCGTGGTCGGCACCCTGCCGGTGACGGACGACCCGGCCACCACCGACACGCTCCGGCTCATCGTCGAGCCGCTCCGCGGGCCGGAGGTGCCGACCTTCCGCCACGAGATGCGGCAGGTGTACCGGGTGGCGGGGAGCGACCTCGACCGGCCGAGCCTGACGGTGGCGCTGACGGTCAACCGGTCGGCGCAGCCGCTGTCCGGCGAGGGGACCTACCTCTCGCTCCTCGGCCTCGCCACCGAGAGCAACTCGGAGGAGTTCGACCGCGAGAACCGGCTCTTCCCGCGGCTCCGGGACCCGGGGGCGGCGGAGATCCTCCCCGAGGCGTACATCGTGCTCCCGCACCTCCAGCCGTTCGCGGACGCCACGCGGCTGCTGCCGCAGGAGCGGAACGACTCGCTCTACCGCACCCCGCTCTACCTGATCTCCACCACCCAGGCGCCGCCCGCCCGGTTCACCTTCGGGCTCGAGTACCTGGCCGCGGGCGCCGGGGACCGCACCACCCTCCACCTGAACGCCCTCCAGCTCGTCGAGGGGAGCGAGCAGCTGCGGCTCGGGGGCCGCCGGCTCGAGCGCGGGGTGGACTACTCGATCGCCTACGAGCTGGGGCAGGTGACCTTCCTCGACCCCGAGGCGCTGTTCGGGCAGGGCGCGGCCACCATCACGGCCCGGTTCGAGGAGCGGGGCGCCTTCGCGGTGGCGCCGCAGACGATCTACGGGCTGGCGGGACGGTACTCGCTCGGGCGGATCGGCTGGGTCGACCTGGTCGGGATCTACCAGTCGGAGCAGACCGTCTTCAACCGCCCGACGATCGGCTTCGAGCCGACCTCGAACCTCGTGGGCGGGGTCAGCACCCGGCTCAACTTCCAGCCGCGCGGCATCACCCGCTTCCTCGACCGGCTCACCTCCACGCCCGCCACCGCCCCCTCGCGGCTCGACCTGAGCGCGGAACTGGCGTTCAGCCGTCCCGACCCGAACCGGCTGGGCGTGGCGTACCTCGACGACTTCGAGGCCGACGCCGGCTTCCAGGTGTCGCTGGGGGAGACGGTCTGGCGATTCGGCAGCGTGCCGCAGTCGGCCGACGGGCTCGCGGACATCGGGTTCGGCGCGGGCTTCGACCCCGCGGACGCGGTCCAGCTGACCTGGCAGAACCTGGTCCCGGGCCCGGGCGGCGGGGCGCTCGAGCTCAAGGCGCGGGACATCGACGACCGCATCCGGATCTCCGGCGTGGGCGACCGGCCCGAGACCATCCTCTACCTCCGCTTCCACGCCGACACCGCGGGGGGGATCGTCCAGCAGGACAACCGCTCGCGCTGGAGCCAGCCGGCCCGGCCGTTCCGGCCGCGGTGGCGCTCCATCGTGACGCCGCTCAGCGTGAACGGCCTCGACCTCTCCCAGAACGAGTTCCTCGAGTTCTGGGTGTTCCAGAGCGGGCTGCGCGAGGCCGACTCCGCCGGCGTGCGGCTGGTCTTCGACATCGGCAGCGTGAGCGAGGACGCCCTGGCGCTCGCGCCGACCGACTTCACCACGGCGGGCGCGGACACGATCTACACCGGCCGGCAGCTGGTGGGCCAGGGCCGGCTGGACACCGAGCGGACCGCCACCGGCGTCTTCAACGCCGCGGTGGACGACATCGGGATCCTCGCCGACCGGCCGGACCTGCTCAACGGACCGGCAGGGCCGGTGGACCGGCCGGCGCTCTGCGTGCGCCAGCTCGGCACCGCGGTGCCGGTCTTCCCCTGGGGCGACCTGAGCGCGCGGTGCTCCAACGGGAACGGGACCCTCGACACCGAGGACCTCAACAACGACAACCTGCTCGACGCGCGCGGGGTCAACGACAACGTGGCGCGGTGGGTGGTGGACCTGCGCGACGACCGCTACTTCGTCCGGGACGGCGTCACCTCAACCGACCCGAACGGCAACGTGGCGAAGTGGCGCCTCTACCGGATCCCGATCCGCGCGCCGGACCACGTGCTGGGCACGCCGAACCTGCGGCTGGTGCAGCACCTGCGCCTGACCGTGGCCGGTCCCCCGGACGACGGGGGCGACGACATCCCCGCGCGGTTCGCGATCGCCCGGATGCGGATCCTCGGCACCAGCTGGGTGCGGCGCGCCGACCAGCCGATCGCCGGGATCAGCGGCGACCTGCCCGAGCCGGCGGGCGAGGTGACGGCCTCGGTGATCTCGACCGAGGACGACGACTACGAGAGCCCCCCCGGCGTCGCGGACCAGACCACCCGCAAGGACGGGAGCCAGGACACGCAGGGCATCCAGATCAACGAGAAGTCGCTCCGGATCATCGGCGCCGGCCTCGCGGCGGGACAGCGCGCCGAGGCGTACTTCCGCTTCCCGGCCGGCCCGCAGAACCTGCTCAAGTACCGGGAGATGCGGGTGTGGGCCCGGGGCCGGGGCACGGGCTGGGACGAGGGGGACTTCGAGGCGCTGGTCAAGGTCGGCACCGACGCGGACAACTTCTACCTGTACCGCGCCCGGGCCTTCACCGACACGTGGGAGCCGGAGATCGTCGTCGACCTCGACGTCTGGCGCCGCCTCCGGGGCGAGACCGAGGGCCGGTGGCTGCGCGGCGAGCCGCCATCCGGCGCGGCGGCGTGCGGCTTCGGCGACCCCGAGGCGTGGGTGGCGTGCGACGGCCCCTACCTGGTGCACGTGCGGGACCCCGACGTCGGTCCCCCCAACCTGGCGGCGGTGCAGGAGGTGAGCGCGGCCATCTGGCGCGCCTCGGCCGGCACCGCGGCCACCGGCACGGAGCTCTGGGTGGACGACATCCGGATGGCCCGGCCCGTGGCCGAGGTCGGCTCCGCCTACGCGCTGGACGCGCGCCTCACCGCCTCGGACGTGGGCGACCTGGCCTTCTCGCTCACGCGCCAGGGCTCCCAGTTCCGCCAGATCGGGCGCGACCCGACCTACCGCAGCACCACCAACCTCAATCTCGGGGGGAGCACGCGGCTGGAGCGGTTCCTGCCGGCGGGCCTCGGCGTGGCCCTCCCGGTGACGGCCAGCTTCACCCGCAGCGTGGTGAACCCGGAGCTCGTGACCGGCACCGACCTCCGCGCCTCCGACCTCGAGGGGCTCCGCCGGCCGGAGGCGTGGACCGCGACCTTCACCGCGGCCGTCCGGCGCACCTCCCGCGGCACCGGCTGGCTCACCCGCGGGCTGGTGGACCCGGTGTCGCTCAGCGCCAACTACACCACCGGCCGGACCGCCACCGAGCTGAGCGACGGCTCGGCGTCGGCCTACCAGGTGAACGCCGCCTACCGGCTGCAGCTTCCCCGCGCCGGCCCGCTCCTCCCGCTCGGCGGCCTGGTGGATGCGCTCCCCGGCTGGCTGGGCCGCACCGAGGCCGCGCAGGGAATGCGCGGCTCCCGGCTCTCGCTCGCGCCGACCAACATCCGGCTCTCGAGCGCGCTCTCCCGCAACGAGAGCGACCGCACCTCCTACGCCGTGCCGGTGGAGCGGCCCGACGACGCCCTGCTCCGGCCGGTCACGTCGCTCACGCACCTGTGGCGGAACTCGGCGGGCCTCACCCTCCAGCCGGTCGGGATGCTGACCCTCAACGGCGACCTGGTGAGCACCCGGGACCTGCGGGAGTACCCCGACTCCACCACCATCGGCCGGCTGGCGGGCGAGTCGCGCAAGGGGCTCCTCGGGATGGACGTGGGCACCGAGCGGGACCGGACCCTCACCACCGCGCTCACGCTCGCCCCCCGGTTCACGAGCTGGCTCCGGCCGCGCTACTCGACCGGGAGCTCGTTCACGCTGAACCGCTACCTGTTCGGCCGCGCGCCGGTGCGCGCCGAGGACGACAGCGCCGGCGCGTTCCTGCTCCCGCAGACCTACAGCAACAGCCGCACCCGCGAGATCGGGGCGACGGTCTCGCTCGAGCGGCTGCTCGCCGGGATGCTGGGCGACTCGTCGCGGGTGGTCCGCAGGCTCAAGGGACTCCGTCCGCTCGACCTGACGACCGGGCGCACCCGCGCCTCCACCTTCGACCCCGGGCTCGGGTACCAGCTCGGCTTCGGCGGGCTGGACGACTTCCTCTCGCAGGACGGCGAGACGGCCATCGGCGCCTCCGAGATCCACCGCGCCGCGGTGACGCTCGGCGCGGACCTGCCGCTCGGCATCTCGGTCTCGCTCTCCTACAGCGACATCGAGAGCGACCGCCACCAGCGGGTGGGCGGGGAGTTCCAGCTCACCTCGGTGCAGACCACCGAGTGGCCGATCGGCACCGTGCGCCTCACCCGCACCTTCCGGCGGGGGCCGCTGGCCCAGCTCATCCTCGGTGCCTCGGTGCGGGACCGGGAGGGGGTGACGCGGCTGCCCGGGCTCGCCGGCGCCCCGGCGCGACAGGCCACCCTCTCCGAGGCCTGGACCCGGGACGTGCAGGCCGGGTTCCGGAACGGGCTCGTCCTCCGCGTCGGCTACAACACCACCGACCAGGAGACGGAGTCGAACGGCAACCTGACGGCGCTCGACAACGACGAGCTGGTGGCCATGCTCAACTACTCCTTCCGGCTCCCCGAGGGCATCAGCCGGTCGCGGCGGGTGATCCGCCTCACCACCACCGGCCGGCTGGCGAACAACACGTCGTGCCTCGACCGCCCCACCACCCAGGGGTGCGAGGTGATCACCGACTTCTACCGGCGCGACGTGCTGGTCACGCTGGACACCGACCTCGGCCCCATCATGACCGGGTCGCTGCAGGGCAACTGGTCCATCAACGACGCGAAGCACCTCAACCGCCGCACCAACCAGCTCATCCTCACGGCGGGCTTCTCGCTCTCCCTCTTTGCCGGAGACTTCCGATGACCCCCCGGTTGCTCCTCGCGGCCCTCATCCTCGGGACGGGCTGCCAGGAGGGCCCGCCCCCGCCACCGTTCGACGGCCAGGCCGCCCTGGCGTACGTGAAGCGACAGGTCGCCTTCGGCCCGCGGATCCCGGGCACGGAGCCGCACCGGCGCATGGGCGACTGGCTCGACAGCCTGCTCTCCGCGCGGGCCGACACGCTGGTGGTGCAG
>DATIBS010000121.1:0-16172 GCA_035457305.1 Gemmatimonadales bacterium | reverse complement strand
TGGATCCGCCAGGCGGTGCAGGCGGCCATCGCGCGGCACGGGCGTCCGGTGCGGGTGCCGCTCAACCGGACCGCGGACCTGAGCCGGCTCGGCAAGACCACGACGCTCCTGAAGGAGCGGCTCGGGCGGATGCCGACCGTCGAGGAACTGGCCCGCGCCACCGGCCTCACCGTCGAGGCGGTGCGGAGCCTGTCCGCGCTCAACACCGAGGCGGTCCGGCTCGACCACCCGACCCGGGACGGCGACGGCAACGAGCGGATGGAGCGGTTCGCGACCGGTGACCAGGAGGGCACCGATTCGCAGACCATCATGAACAGCCAGACCTCGGACATCGAGGCCGCGCTGGGCACGCTCCCGCCGCGCGACGCCAAGGTGCTCCGGCTCTACTTCGGGCTGGACGACGGGCAGAGCCGCACGCTCGAGGAGATCGGCCGCATGATGGGCGTCACCCGCGAGCGCATCCGCCAGCTCCGCGACCGCGCGCTGCTCCGGCTGCGCGAAGGCGAGACCGGGGAGCGGCTGAAGGACCTGGTGGCGTAGGCGCGAGTCGCGAGTCACCAGTCGCGCGATGCAGGGCCGGGAGAGCGATCTCCCGGCCCTTCTCGCTTCTCACCTCACACTGCTCACCGCCGCCGCGATCGCCGCCACCGCCTTCGCGGCCAGCGCCGCATCGTCGTCGCCCTCCACCCATCCCGCGTCGACGTCGGGCGCCAGGCCCGCTACCTCGTTGGTTCCGTCGGTCCGGAGCCGGGCACAGTCGGGCATGCGCACCTGCAGCCCGCTGTGCGGGAGCCGGAGGGGGATCCCGCCGTTCATGTAGCCGCAACCCGCGCCGAACGTCCGCGAGCCCACGACCCTGGCCGCTCCGGCATCGCGGAGCTGGGCGGCGAATCCCTCGGAAGCGGACGCGGTCCCGCCGTCCACCAGGATCACGAGCGGCCCGTCCCACACCCCCGCCTCGTAGCGATACGTCGCCGGCCAGTAGAGCTCGTCGGCCGACTCGAGTCCCTCGAGGAGGCTGTCGGGGGCCCATCCCGCCACTCCGGTGTTGGGGAGGGCTGGCGCGAAGAGGACCGTGCAGCTCTCGGGAAGCGCACCGTGCCAGATGCCGGAACGGTCGCACGGCGTGCGGGCGGACCGGAGCGCGCTGTCCACCCGCGCGAGCGCGGATTCCACCATCGCCCGCTGCGCCGGCCGCAGATCGGACCGCGCCGAGTCGCGGACGAGGACCGCACGGCGCTCCGCGAGCGGCCCGACCGTGTGCGGGTGGCGTACCCCGGTGGCGAGGATGCCGGGAATCGGCCGGGCCACGAGCTGGCGGGCCGCTGGCTCCACCCAGTCGGTGCCGCCGCCGTTCCGGGTGATGTCCACCACCAGCAGCTCGGCGCCGGCGTCCCGCAGCGCCCGGACCGCCTTCCGCTGCTCGGCCAGCAGGGCCACCGCCACGGCGTGCTGCAGGCGCCACTCGCACTCGCCCTCGCACGCGGCGTCGGCCGGGATCGACGTCCTGAACGCCTCCCAGACGCCCTCGCACACCCCGGCATACCCGTCTTCCCCGAAATGCTGGATCCGGAGCACGCCCGCGGGGCGGCCGCCCGGGAGGGGCACCAGGCCGGCCTGGAATGGTCCCGCCCCCACCTCGCGCCAGCCCGGCGCCGAGGCGAGGAGCGACGGACGGTCCCGGGTGCCGTAGCCAAGCCGGGCGCATGCGGTGTGGCCGTCGAGGTCGGGCGTGGCCCGGGACGACATCCCCCCGCCGCGCGCGAGGCGCTCGAGCGACTCCACGAATCCCGGAGTCGGGCGCTTCACGTGGTAGTGCCCGTCGTGGAAGGCGCGCCCGAACTCGACCAGGGCCCGGCGGGCCGCCCCGGCGTGCGTCGCGTGCCGGATCAGCGAATCGGTCCGCTGGTGGAGCGCCGCCGGGTCCACGATCCCCTGCGCCACCTGCCAGTCGAGGTTCGCGTAGGCGGCCGCGGTATGGGCCTCGAGGGTGTCGAGATCTGCCAGCCAGGGGGCCGGGTCGTAGGGCCCGAAGCGGGCCCAGGTGAACCAGCCGGTGGTAACCACGCCGGCGAGGAGGATGAGGTGGCGGAGCAGACGGCCCATCGGTCCCGATCCCTTGATGTTTCAGGGTGGGACGTAATACGCGGAAGGGAAGTTTCAGGAAGGGAAGCGGGGGGGCGGGGCGGCCCGCTCCCCGCTCCCCGTTCCCCGTTCCCCTACTCGGTGAACTCCCGCAGCACCCGCTGCAGGATCCCGCCATGCCGGTAATAGTCCAGTTCCACCGGCGAGTTGAGCCGCACCACCGCCTTGAAGTGCTTCCGTGACCCGTCCTCCGCCGCGGCGGTGACCTTGACCGTACCCCCCGGCACGAGCCCGGAGGCGATGCCGGAGACGGTGAACACCTCGCGACCGGTGAGCCCCAGGGATTCCCGGTTCTGTCCCGGTTCGTAGGCGAGCGGCAGCACGCCCATCCCGACCAGGTTGCTCCGGTGGATCCGCTCGTAGCTCTCGGCGAGGACCGCCTTCACCCCGAGGAGGAGCGTGCCCTTCGCCGCCCAGTCGCGGCTCGACCCGGACCCATACTCCTTCCCGGCGAGCACGAGGAGCGGGGTGCCCTCCTGCTGGTAGCGCATCGCGGCGTCGTAGATGGACATCACCTCCCCGCTCGCGAAGTGGAGGGTCCAGTTCCCCTCCTTGTCGGGGGTGAGCCCGTTCTTGATGCGCACGTTCCCGAAGGTCCCGCGCATCATCACCTCGTGATTGCCGCGGCGCGAGCCGAAGGTGTTCCAGTCCACCGACTCCACGCCGTGCTCCCGGAGGTAGCGCGCCGCCGGCCCGTCCTTCGGGATCGCGCCCGCGGGGGAGATGTGGTCGGTGGTCACCGAGTCGCCCAGCACCACGAGCACGCGGGCCTCGCGGATGTCGGCCAGCGCGGCCGGCTCGGGGGGGAGCCCCTCGAAGAACGGGGGCTGGCGGACGTAGGTGGAGGCCGGGTCCCAGCCGAAGCGGCTGCCGGTGGGCACGTCGAGCGCCCGCCAGGTCTCGTCGCCATCGAACACCGCCCCGTACCGCTCGCGGAACATCTCCGGCCGGAGCGACGCGGCCATGGCGGTCTGCACCTCCTCCGGCGAGGGCCAGATCTCGGCGAGGAACACCGGCTGCCCGTCCGGGCCGGCGCCGACCGGTTCCCGCTCCAGGTCGATGTCCACCCGGCCCGCGAGCGCGTAGGCCACCACCAGCAGCGGGGAAGCGAGGTAGTTGGCCCGCACCAGCGGGTGGATCCGGGCCTCGAAGTTCCGGTTGCCGGAGAGCACCGCGGCGGCCACGAGGTGGTGCTCCTCGATCGCCTTGGCGATCGGCCCGGCGAGCGGCCCGCTGTTGCCGATGCACGTGGTGCAGCCGTAGCCGACGACGTCGAAGCCGAGCCGTTCGAGGTAGGGCAGCAGGCCGGAGGCCTCGAGGTAGTCGGTCACGACCCGGCTTCCCGGGGCCATCGAGGTCTTGACCCAGGGACGGGTGGCGAGCCCCTTCTCCACCGCCTTCCTGGCGAGGAGGCCCGCTCCGATCATCACCGACGGGTTCGAGGTGTTGGTGCAGCTCGTGATCGCGGCGATCACGACCGAGCCGTCGCGCAGGACGAACTCGGCGCCGTCCACCTCGCAGGGCGCGCCCTCGTCCACGGCCGTGGCCACCGCGGGGCTCGCGCCGCCCTCGCTGTTCCAGCGGGCCAGCGCGGCCTCGGCCGCGGCACGGCGCTCCGGCGGCGCCTTGGCGCCGATCAGCCCGGGCAGGCTGCCGACGAAGTTCCGCTTGAGCTCGGCGAGCGGCACCAGGTCCTGCGGCCGCCTCGGTCCCGCCAGGCTGGGCACGAGGCTCGCGAGGTCGAGCTCCAGCAGGGCGGTGAACTCCGGGTCGGGCGTGCCGTCGTCCCGCCAGAGGCGGTTGGCGCGGGCGTACGCCTCCGCCCGCCGGATGACCGCCGGGTCCCGCCCGGTGCGCTCGAGGTACCGGATGGTCTCGGCGTCCACCGGGAAGTAGCCCATCGTGGCCCCGTACTCCGGCGACATGTTGCCGATCGTGGCGCGGTCCGCGAGCCCGAGGCTGGAGAGGCCGGGCCCGAAGAACTCGACGAACTTGTCCACCACCCCGTGCTTGCGTAGCATGCGCGTGACGGTCAGCACCAGGTCGGTGGCGGTGGTGCCGGTCGGCATCCGGCCGTGCAGCCGCACGCCGACCACGTCGGGGATCAGCATGAAATAGGGCTGCCCCAGCATCACCGCCTCGGCCTCGATGCCGCCCACGCCCCAGCCCAGGACGCCGAGGCCGTTGATCATCGTGGTGTGGGAGTCGGTGCCGACGAGGGTGTCGGGATAGGCGGTGGGCAGGCCGAACTGGTCGCGCCGCTGCACCAGCGGGGAGAGGTACTCCAGGTTCACCTGGTGCACGATGCCGGTGCCGGGGGGCACCACGCGGAAGTTCCGGAAGGCCCGCTGGGCGAACTTGAGCAGCTGGTAGCGCTCCCGGTTCCGGTGGAACTCGAGCTCCACGTTGAGCCGGTACGCCTCGCCCGAGCCATGGTGGTCCACCTGCACCGAGTGGTCGATCACGAGGTCGCAGGGGACGATGGGGTTGATCCGGTCGGGGTCTCCCCCCAGCTCATCCATCGCGTCGCGCATGGCCGCCAGGTCCACCACGCAGGGCACCCCGGTGAAGTCCTGCAGCACCACCCGGGCGGGGAAGAAGGGGATCTCCCCCCGGGCAGGATCCTGCGGCTTCCAGTCGGCGAGCGCGCGGACGTGCTGTTCCGTGACCACGCCCCGCCCGGCGAACCGGAGGGCGTTCTCCAGCAGCACCCGGATGGAGAACGGCAGCCGGTCGATGGACCGGTTCGCGTCGCGCTCCAGCGCGGCGAGCTGATAGACGGTGGCCGGCTCGCCGGCCAGGTCGACCGTGGCGCGGGAACCGAAGGGATCGGGCTGGGAGGTGGTCATCGTGCTGGTCCCGGAGTGGAACGGGTCAATGAAGGCAGGCTCGCAATCTAGCCGCATCGGGGTCGGCCCGCCGGGCCGGCCGACCGCGGAGGTCCGATGAGACGTTCCCCCCTGCCCGTGGCGATCGAGCGACGGGATGACGGGATCCTGGTGACCTGGGACCGGGAGGGCCATGAGGCGCTGTTCGCCGCCCGATCCTTGCGGCTGGCCTGTCCCTGCGCCGTCTGCGTGGACGAGGTCACCGGGCGCCCCCTCC
Source organism: Gemmatimonadales bacterium (assembly GCA_035457305.1). Lineage (GTDB taxonomy): Bacteria > Gemmatimonadota > Gemmatimonadetes > Gemmatimonadales > GWC2-71-9 > JAICEH01. Next base: position 10,922 of record DATIBS010000121.1, on the reverse strand, counting down.
TCGAGCCCTCGCGGGTGCCGGCGGACGTGCGGCCCCTCCAGGTGGCGCTGGTCGGGGCCTACGCCCTCCGGGTGACCTGGAGCGATGGCCACGGGACGGGCCTGTACACCTTCGAGTGGCTGCGGCGGGCCTGCCCCTGCCCGCGGTGCGCCGGCCCGGGGCTGCCCGGAGTGGCGGAACTCCCTTCCCGGCGGTAACATCGAGGCCGCCTCGCCTGCCCCGGGTCGAGGGGGAGCCTGACCAACCGCGTGATCGCCGGCAAGCGCTACTGGATCATCATCTGGGTGGTGTTCCTGGTCGTGGGCGCGGTCGGGCTCGCGGCCTCGATCTACTGGGGGCGGCGCACCGGGTGGCGGAACCTCGACGAGGTCCTCCGGGCCCTCGGGACCGTGCTGGTCTCGGGCGGGATGATCCTGCTGCTCCAGCAGCTCGCCGGTGCCCTCGGCACGGTGCTGCTGGTCGTCGCCCTCGCCTGCTTCATCGGGGCGTTCGTCACCGGTCGCCGCATCGAATAGGCCGGGCGGAACCTCCTCGCCGCGCTCGCGTTAGAATTCATGATGGACCGACGCCTCCCCCCCGCCCCCGTCCCGGAGTCCGCATGACCCGCCATCATCACAGCACCTGGCAGGAGGGGATGGACGCGGGGATCATCGGCGGCCTCGTGGTGGCTGTCTGGTTCCTGTTCCTGGACCTGATCGCGGGGCGGCCGTTCATGACGCCGAGTGTCCTGGGCCAGATCGTGCTCTTCGGCGAGGCGGAGCCGCAGCTCACGCCCCCGGTGTTCGGGGCGATCCTGCTCTACACCGTGGTGCACTTCGTGCTCTTCTCCCTGCTCGGGATGGTCGTCGCGAAGCTGGTTCACCTCGCGGTCTCGAGCCCGTTCTGGCGCTACGGGCTCCTCGCGCTCTTCGTGGTCTTCGAGTTCTCCTTCTACAGCCTGATGTTCCTCCTCTTCGCCGCCACCCGGGAGATCTTCCCGTTCTGGTCGGTGCTGACCGCCAATACCCTGGCCGCGATCGCGATGGGCGTCTACTTCTGGCGCACCCACCCGGCGCTCCGGCGCTCGCTCGACCAGGTCCCGCTGGGCGCGGCGCCGCCGAGGTGACCGCCGCCCGACCGCTGGCCGCGGCGCTCGCCGGGGCCGTACTGCTGGTTCCGCTCGCTCCCCTCCACGCCCAGGTCGCCCCGCCCGCCACGGGCGGCGCGACCGCGCTGGCCCGCCGGCTGGCGGGGCTGGGCACGACGAAGCGGGTGCTCGTCGTCGGCGCCCACCCCGACGACGAGGACACCAGCCTGCTCGCGCTCCTCTCCCTCGGGGATGGTGCGGAGGCCGCGTACCTGTCGCTCACGCGCGGGGAGGGCGGGCAGAACCTCCTCGGCCCGGAGCTGGGCGAGGAGCTCGGGATCCTGCGCACCGGGGAGCTCCTCGCGGCGCGGCGCACCGACGGCGCCCGGCAGTACTTCACCCGCGCCTACGACTACGGGTACTCGAAGCGGCTAGACGAGGCGCTGGCCCAGTGGCCGCGCGACAGCCTGCTCAAGGACGTGGTCCGGATCATCCGCCGGTTCCGGCCCCAGGTGGTGGTGTCCATCTTCAGCGGGACCCCGCGGGACGGCCACGGCCAGCATCAGGCGTCGGGCTGGGCGGCGCATGAGGCGTTCGCGGCGGCGGGGGATCCGGCCCGCTTCCCCGAGCTCGCCGCGGAGGAGGGGCTGGCGGCCTGGACCCCCGCGCGGCTCTACCTCTCCACGCGGTTCGACACCACCGCCACGACCGAGCAGCTCGAGGCGGGCCGGCTCGACCCGGTGGAGGGACAGTCCTACCACCAGATCGCGATGCGCAGCCGGAGCCTCCACCGCTCGCAGGACATGGGGCAGCTCCAGCGGATGGGCCCGGCGCCGGTCCGGCTCCGGCTGGTCGCCGACCGGACCGGGCGGGGCGGGGGGCTCTTCGCCGGCGTGGACACCCTGCTCACCGGGGCGCTCGGGGCGGAACGGGCGCGCCGGTTCGCCCGGGCCGCCAGCGAGCTCCGCCGCCTGGGCCCGGACGCGGTCGAGGCCGCGCTCCCGCTGCTCGACAGCGCGTGGGAGCTGCTCGCCGGCGCGCGGGGCATCGAGGTCACCGACCAGCGCACCCGGCTCGCGGAGGCGGAGCGCATCTACCGCCGGCTCCTGGTGGACGCGGTGGCGGACCAAGCGGAGGTGGTGCCGGGCGGGATGGTGGACCTGACGCTCACGGCGTGGAATGCGGGGCCGGAGCCGGTGCCGCTGCGGTTCGAGCTCACCTCGGGGGCGGGCTGGCCGCTTCCCCAGCCGGAGGCCGGCTGCGAGCCGCTGGCCCCGGGCGCGGTCCGGACCGTGCGCGTCCGCGTCCCCATCCCGGCCGACGCGACGCCCGCCGACCCTTACTACCTGCGCGCGCCGCGGCGCGGCGCGCTCTACGACTGGGCCGGCACGCCGCCGGCGCTCCGCGGCCTCGCGTTCGAGCCGGCGCCGGTGTCGGCGCGGCTGGTGCTCTGCGGGGGCGCCACCCCGCGGGTGCTGGCGGAGCGGCCGGTCTCGTTCCGGGAGAACGACCAGGCCATCGGCGAGGTGCGACGGCCGCTCCTCGTGGTGCCGCGGGTGAGCGTGGCGCTGGAGCCGGGAGTCGCTCTCTGGCCGGGCGACGCGCGGGTGCCGCGGCGCTTCACGGTGACCCTGCGAAAGGGCGGTACCGTGCCGACGCGCGGGACGGTGGCCCTCACCCTCCCCGGGGGCTGGGAGGGTGGGGAGGAACGCCCCTTCGAGCTGAACGGCGACGGGGCCGCCGCGACCCTGGCGTTCGAGATCCGTCCGCCGCGGGATGCGCCCTCCGGGACCCTGGAGATCCGCGCCATCGCGACGGACGAGGCCGGCGCGCGCTGGGCCTCGGGACTCCGGGTCGTGGACTACTCCCACGTCGAGCCGCGGGCCCACGTGGTCCCCGCGGTCGCGTCGGGGGTGGTCGCCGACCTCCGGCTGCCAGCGAAGCGGCGCGTCGGGTACGTGCGCGGCGCCGCGGACCGGGTCCCGGAGGCCCTCGCCGCGGTCGGCCTGCCGGTCGAGCTCCTCGACCGCGAGGCGCTGGGCCGCGGCGACCTCGGGCGGTTCGACGCGATCATCATCGGTCCCCGCGCCTACGAGGTGGACAGCGCGCTGGTACGCCACGGCGCCCGGCTGCTCGCCTACGCCCGCGCCGGTGGACTGGTGCTGGTGCAGTACCAGCAGCAGGCCTTCTTCCAGGGCGGCTTCGCGCCCTACGGGCTCAATGTCGCCGTCGCCACGCCCGCACGCGGGCGGCCCGCATTCCCCTCCTATCCCCGGGTGGCGGACGAGACCGCCCCGGTGCGGATCCTCGACCCGGATCACGCCGCCTTCCGCGGGCCGAACCGGATCGAGGCGGCGGACTGGACCGGCTGGGTCCAGGAGCGCGGGCTCTACTTCGCGCCCGGGTGGGAGCCCGCCTGGACGCCGCTGCTCGAGATGGCCGATCCCGGCGAATCGGCCCAGCGGGGCGGCCTGCTGGTGGCAGGCGTGGGAGAGGGCACCTGGGTCTACACCGGGCTCAGCTTCTTCCGGCAACTGCCGGCGGGGGTGCCGGGGGCGTTCCGGCTGTTTCTCAATCTGCTCGCGCTCAACGACCGGGAGAGGTGAGACGTGAGAGGTGAGCGGGGTGCGGGGAACGGCGAACGGGCGCTGGTGGTCCTGGCGCTCGCGCTCGTGCTCGGGGGGTGCGGCGAGGGTCGCACGCCGGTGGTGGCGTATTCGCCCCATGGCGGGACCCAGCTCGCCCTGCTGGAGGAGGCGTTCGAGCAGGCCCATCCGGACCTCGACCTCCAGTGGCTCGACATGGGCAGCCAGGACGTGATCGAGCGGCTCCGGTTCGAGAAGGCGAACCCGCAGGCCGACGTCTGGTTCGGCGGCCCGTCGACCATCCTCGACCGGGGGGTGGCGGACTCGCTTCTCCAGCCCTACCGGCCCGCCTGGGCGGAGGCGGTGGCGCACGCGGCCCGGGGCGCGGACGACCAGTGGTTCTCGCTCTACCGGACCCCGGCCGTGATCGTCTACAACGCCGCGGCCGTCCCGGCCGATTCCGCGCCGCGCGACTGGGACGACGTCCTCGACCCGCGCTGGACCGACCGGGTGCTGATCCGGGACCCGCTGGCGAGCGGGACGATGCGCGCCATCTGGGGCTTCATCATCCAGCGGGAGGCGCGCGCCCCGGGTGATACCGCCGGCGGGATGGCGTGGCTCCGCCGGCTCGACGCGCAGACCCGGACCTACGCCCTCAATCCGGCGATCCTCAACGAGAAGCTGGCGCGCCAGGAGGGCCTGGTGACGCTCTGGGACCTGCCCGATGTCCGCATCAGCATCGGGAAGGGGCTGCCCTTCGGCTACCGGTTCCCGGCGAGCGGCACCATCGTGATCGACGACGGGATCGGGCTGGTGCGGGGCGCGCCGCATCCGGAGGCCGGCAAGCGGTTCATCGACTGGGTCGGGGGACAGGAGGCGGTGCTCCTCGCCACCCGCCACGTCTTCCGGCTCCCCGCGCGGCGGGACCTGCCGCCGGACTCGGTGCCCGCCTGGGTGGCGGAGACCGAGCGCGACATGAAGGTCGCCCCGATGGACTGGGAGCGGCTCTCCCGCGAGGGGAGCGACTGGATGGCCTGGTGGGACCGCCACGTGCGGGGCAGCGGCCGACGCACTCCGTGAGCGACGCCCCGTTCCTGGTCGTCGAGGGGCTGGCGAAGCGCTTCGGCGGCCACGCCGCGGTGCAGGGTGTGGGGTTCACGCTCGCCCGGGGCGAGGTGCTCGCGGTGCTCGGCCCCTCGGGCAGCGGCAAGACCACGACGCTCCGCCTCCTGGGCGGATTCGAGGTTCCCGACGCGGGCCGGATTGCGGTGGACGGCGCCGACGTCACCCGGCTGCCGCCGGCGGCGCGGCAGTTCGGCGTGGTCTTCCAGCACTACGCGCTCTTCCCGCACCTCGACGTCGGGGCCAACGTCGCCTTCGGGCTGGAGAGTCGCGGCGTGCGCGCCGCGATGCGGACGCGGCCCGTGGCGGAGGCACTCGCCCTGGTGGACCTGGCGGGCTTCGAGCGCCGCCGGATCGGGGAGCTGAGCGGCGGACAGCAGCAGCGGGTCGCCCTCGCGCGCGCGCTCGTGATCCAGCCCCGCATCCTCCTCCTCGACGAGCCGCTCTCAAATCTCGACCCCTCGCTGCGCGAGCGCACCCGGCGCGAGCTTCGCGGGCTCATCCGGCGCACCGCCATCACGACGGTGCTGGTCACCCACGAGCAGGACGACGCGTTCGACCTGGCCGACCGGGTGGCGGTGCTGGAGGCCGGACGGGTGGCGCAGGTGGGCACGGCCGACGACCTCTACCGCCGGCCGGCAACCCCGTTCGTCGCGGGCTTCATCGGTCGGAGCACGCCGCTCGCGGGCGAGGTGACGGCGGAGGGCACGCTCCGGGTCGGCGGGGGCACCGTGCCCGCCCCGCGCGGAGCCGTGGCGGGTCCGGTGCGGGTCGTGGCGCGGCCGGAGGCCTTCCGGCCGGCCGGGCCGGAGGAGCCGGCGCTCGAGGCCCTGGTCGACGCGCGACGGTTCGGCGGGGCCACGGCGACCTACGTGCTCTCGCTCCCCACCGGGGAGACGCTGGAGCTCCAGGCGCCCCCCGGCGCGTGGGAGCCGGGAACGCGGGTCCGGGTGGCGTCCACCGGGGAGGGCCTGCACCTCTTTCCCCCGGGGCCGGCGTGACGCGGCGCGAGACTGCGGGGTGGGCCCTCGCGCTGCTGCTCGCCTGGCTCGTGGCCTATCCGCTCGTGCTGGTGCTCCTCGGCGCCGTGCGCGACGCCGCCGGCTGGACGCTGGGGCCGCTCCGGCGATTCGGCGTGGAGCCGCAGGAATGGACAGCGCTCCGCGGGAGCCTGGTCATCTCGTTCGCGAGCGTGGGGCTCGCGGCCGCGATCGGCGTCCCCCTCGCCTTCCTCTTCGGCCGCCGGGAGTTCCCCGGCCGGCGCCTCCTCGCGGGGCTGGTGGCGCTGCCGGCGGTGCTTCCGCCCCTGGTCGGCGTCCTCGCCTTCCTCTTCCTCTTCGGCGAGCGGGGGTTCCTCGCGCACCTCCTCACCGCGCTGACCGGGGGGGCGGAGGCCCCGTGGCGCCTGGAGGGGGCCGGCGCGATCCTGCTGGTGCACGGCTACTCGATGTACGTGTACTTCTACCTCTTCACCCTGGCGGGACTCGCGGGGCTGGACGGTGCCCAGCTCGACGCCGCGGCGAGTCTCGGCGCCTCCCGCGGCCGCATCCTCCGCCGCATCGTCTTCCCGGCACTCCGGCCCGCCCTGGCCGGGGCGGCGCTGCTCACCTTCATGACCTCGCTCGGCTCGTTCAGCGCGCCGTACCTCTTCGGGGGCGGATTCCGGGTGATGACCACCCAGATCGTGAGCACCCGGCTGAACGGAGACGAGGCGCTCGCGATGGTCCAGACCCTGGCCCTCACCCTGGCGGCGCTGCTGGCCCTGGCCGCCTTCCGCCGGCTGGAAGGGGGCAACGTGGCGCGGGGCGGGAGCAAGGGCGCCGCCCCTGCCCGTGCGGCCGTGGCCGCCGGGTGGCGCCGGACCGCGCTGGTGGCGGGGGCGTGGCTCGTCGCGCTCGTGATGCTGCTTCCCCCCCTCACGCTGCTGCTCGTGTCCTTCGTGCCCGCCGGCACCTGGACCGTCGAGCCGCTCCCGCCGGCCTACACCGTGGAGAACTACACCGCCCTCGTGCGGGAACCCGAGCGGCTGCGCCCGCTGCTCAACAGCCTCTGGATGGCGAGCGCCGCCACGCTGGCGTCCGTGGTCCTGGCGGTGGCCGCGGGCCAGCTCGCCGTGCGCCGGCGGGTGAGCGCCGGCCGTCTGATCGAGGGACTCGTGGCCCTGCCGTGGGCCGTGCCGGGCACCGTGTTCGCGATCGCCCTCGCCACCGCCTTCGGGGTCCACGCCCCGTGGGCCGGGCGGGTGGTGCTGGTGGGCACGCTCTGGATCCTGCCGCTCGCCTACCTGGTCCGGAACCTGCCGATCACCGCGCGGTCGATCCTCGCCGGATACCGCGGCCTCGACCCCGCCCACGAGGAAGCCGCGGCGAGCCTCGGGGCCTCGCGCTGGCGCACGCTCCGCCGGGTGACGCTTCCACTCCTCCGCCCGGCCATCGCCGCGGGGGCCGCGCTGGCGTTCGCGACGGCGCTCGGCGATTTCGTCACGTCGGTGCTCCTCTACACCTACCGGACCCGCCCGATCTCGATGGAGATCCTCGGCAGCCTGCGCCAGGCCGACGTCGGCGTTGCCGCGGCCTACGGCGTGGCGCTGATGCTCGTGAGCGCGCTGGCCTTCCGCCTCGGCGCGGAACGGAGCACCGCCGGATGACGGCCGAGGCGGGCGCCCCCATCGAGTTCCGCCGGCTGGCGGTGCTGATCGCGGCCAACTTCGTGGACATGCTGGGGTTCGCGATGGTGCTGCCGCTCCTCCCGTTCTACGCGCTCGACATGCGGGCGACGCCGGTGATGATCGGGTGGATCATCGCCTCCTACTCGATCGCCCAGCTGGCGGCCGCGCCGATCTGGGGCCGGTTCTCGGACCACTACGGCCGGCGTCCGGCGCTGCTCGTCGGCCTCCTCGGCTCGGCCCTGGCTTTCCTGACCTTCGGCCTGGCGCACTCGATCTGGATGCTGTTCCTCTCCCGGATCGTCCAGGGCGTGAGCGGTGGCACCACCGGCGTCGCCCAGGCGTACGTGGCCGACACGGTGCGCCCGGGCGACCGCGCGCGGGCCCTGGGGTGGCTCTCTGCCGCCACCTCGGCCGGCATCATGATCGGGCCCGCGGTCGGCTCGCTCGCGGCGCGCTGGGGGCAGGCCGCGCCCGGTTTCGTCGCCGCGGGCCTCTGCCTGCTCAACGTCATCTTCGCCTGGCGGCTGCTCCCGGAGTCCCGCCATCCGGGTGCGGAGCCGCCGGAGCGCCGCCCGGTGTGGCACGGCGCCTGGCAGGTGGTGCGCCAGCCCGGCCTCCCGGTGTCGCGCCTGACCTGGATCTACGGCGCGGGGATGCTCGCGTTCGCCGGGCTCAACTCGGTCTTCGCCCTCTTCCTCGAGGCCGAACACGGGGTGACGGCGCAGACGATCGGGTACTTCTACGCCTTCATCGGCGGGCTCTCGCTGGTGATGCGGCTGGTGTTCCTCGGTCCGGTGGTGGACCGGGTGGGGGAGCAGTGGGCCATGCGCCTCGGCGCCGCCTCCCTCGCCCTCGGGCTGCTGCTCTACCCCGTGGCCGGGAGTGTGGTGGTGCTCGTGGCGGTCATGCCGCTGGTGCCGATCGGGACGGCGCTCCTCTTCCCGGCCACGACCTCGCTGATGTCGCGGACCTCCGACCGCCGCGAACTGGGCACGGTGATGGGGACCGCGCAGACCTTCGCCGGAATGGCGCGGGTGATCGCCCCCCTCGTGGCGACGGCCGCGTTCCAGCGGCTGGGGCACGGCGCCCCGTTCTGGCTCGCGGCCCTGGTCGTGTTCCTCGTGAGCCTGCTGGCCTCCCGGCTCCGGCCGGCGGGCGACCCCGCCGCCGCGTGACCCCGCCGCCGGATTCCGTGACCCTGCCGGCCGACCTGCCCGAGCGGGCCGACGCGTTCGCCGACGCGACCTGGGACGACCTTGCGCCGCGCTTCCAGTCGCTGGCCGACGCGCCGCTCGACGCAGCCGGCGCCGAGGCGTGGCTCGGGGCCTGGTCCCGTCTGGCCGCGCAGGTGCACGAAGCGGCGGCGGCCGCCATGATCGCGTACACGGCGGACACCGCCGACGAGCGGAAGCGCGTGGCGCACCTCCGCTTCTCGACCGAGATCCTGCCGAAGATGGAGGAGCGCGAGGCGGGGCTGGCCCGTCGCCTCGTGGCGCTCGGCTGGTCCCGCCCGGACCTCGAGACCACACTCCGCCGCTTCCGCACCAGCGTCGAGATCTTCCGGGAGGCGAACGTCCCCCGGCTGGCCGAGCTCGAGGGCCTCGCGGCGGAGTACCAGCGCATCACCGGCGGGATGCTCGCGGAGTGGGACGGGGAGCGGCTGCCGCTGCCCCGGCTCCTCCCGCACCTGCGGAGCCCCGACCGGGCGGTGCGGGAACGGGCCTTCCGGAGCATCGGCGCGCCGTACCGGGGCGAGCGCCCCGCCCTCGCCGGGCTGTTCGACCGGATGTACCACCTGCGTCAGGCGGTGGCGCGCGAGGCCGGATTCGCCGACTTCCAGGGATACAGCTTCCGGGCCAAGCACCGGTACGACTACGGCCCGGACGACTGCCGGCGCTTCCACGAGGCGGTGGAGGCGGTGGTGGTGCCGGCCACGCGCCGGGTGCTCGAGCGGCGCCGCGTCCGGCTCGGGGTCGACCGGCTGCGGCCGTGGGACCTCCAGGTGGACCCGTCGGGGCGGGAGCCGGTACGGGCCTTCGCGTCCGCCGCCGAGTTCGAGGCCGGGGCCGAGCGCGTGTTCACTGCGGTGGACCCGGCGCTCGGCGCGCAGTTCGGGATCATGCGCGCCGAGCGGCTGCTCGATCTCGAGAGCCGTCCCAACAAGGCGCCGGGCGGATACTGCGAGACGCTGCCGGTGCGCGGGCGGCCCTACGTCCACATGAACGCCGTCGGGCTCCTCGAGGACGTGATGACCCTGCTCCACGAGGCGGGGCACTGCTTCCACACCTTCGCGGCACACCCGCTGCCGGTGCTGTGGCAGCGCCATCCGGGCGCGGAGGCCGCGGAGCTGGCCTCGATGTCGATGGAGCTCCTCGCCCTGCCGTTCGTCGCGGAGCCCGGCGGGTTCGTCTCCTCCGGTGCGCTGTCCCGCGCGTGGGAGGAGCACCTCGAGGACATCCTTCTCACCCTGACACACATCGCCTCGGTGGATGCGTTCCAGTCGTGGATCTACACCAGCGGCGAGGGCCACGACCCCGCAGCCCGGGACGCCGCCTGGCTCGCGATCCGCGGCCGGTTCGAGACCGGCGTGGACTGGGCCGGGCTCGAGCCGGACCGGGTGGCACGATGGTACCGGCAGCTCCACGTCTTCATCTACCCGTTCTACTACATCGAGTACGGGATCGCCCAGCTCGGTGCCCTGCAGGTGTTCCGGAATGCCCTCGGGGACCGGACCGAGGCCGTGGCCGCCTACCGGCGGGCACTCGCGCTCGGGGCCACCGCGCCGCTCCCCGAGATCTACCGGGCGGCGGGGGCGCGGCTGGCCTTCGACGCCGGCACGATGGGGGAGCTCGTGGGGCTGGTCGAGGAGCGGCTGGCGGCGCTCGAGACCGCCTGACCGGTTGCCATGGCGGGGGGGAGGGGGCGAGATTGTGCTGCGTCCAGTTCCCGGCCGGCGTGCCGGGCAGGCGAACCCACCCAGGGAGTCAGCGCGGATGGCGAAGGAAGAGGGAATCGAGATGGAGGGGGTGGTGACGGAAGTCCTCCCCGACCGGAACTACCGGGTACTCCTCGATAACGGGCACCAGATCCTCGCCTATGCGGCGGGGAAGATGAGCAAGTTCAAGATCCGGGTGCTCGAGGGAGACCGGGTGACCGTGGTCCTCTCGCCCTACGACCTGACCCGCGGCCGGGTGGTCTACCGCCACAAGTAGCGCCGCCCGCGGCAGGGCAAGCGAAACGGCCCGCTCCCTTGGGGAGCGGGCCGTTCGTCGTTCGGGGACCAGCCGGATTACGCCTTGGTGACGTTCTCGGCCGCGGGGCCCTTGGCGCCCTGGACGAGGTCGAACTCGACCTTGTCCCCCTCGGCGAGGGTGCGGAAGCCGTCCGCCTTGATGGCGGTGTGGTGGACGAAGCAGTCCTTGCCACCGTTCTCGGGCGTGATGAAACCGAAGCCCTTGGCGTCATTGAACCACTTCACCGT
>DATIBS010000120.1:0-10510 GCA_035457305.1 Gemmatimonadales bacterium | reverse complement strand
GTGGTCGTAGCCCGGGGCGATGTCGGTGGTGAGCGGCCCGAGGGTGTAGAACGGCGCCTCGCCGCACCACTCGAGCTGCTTCTCCATGTTCTCCCGGATCAGGTGCATCGGGATGTGACCCGGGCCCTCGTTCATCACCTGCACGTCGTGCTTCCAGGCGATCCGGTTGAGCTCGCCCTGGGTGCGGAGCTCGGCGAACTGCGCCGCGTCGTTCGCGTCGGCGATGGAGCCGGGCCGGAGCCCGTCGCCCAGCGAGAACGAGACGTCGTAGGCCGCCATGATCTCGCAGATCTCCGCAAAGCGCTCGTAGAGGAAGCTCTGCCGGTGGTGGGCCAGGCACCACTTCGCCATGATCGAGCCGCCCCGGGAGACGATGCCCGTCACCCGGTTCGCGGTGAGTGGCACGTACTCCAGCAGCACCCCGGCGTGGACGGTGAAGTAGTCCACCCCCTGCTCCGCCTGCTCGACCAGCGTGTCGCGGTACACCTCCCAGGTGAGGTCCTCGGCCACGCCGCCGACCTTCTCCAAGGCCTGGTAGATCGGCACCGTGCCGATCGGCACCGGGCTGTTCCGCAGGATCCACTGCCGGGTCTCGTGGATGTCCTTCCCGGTCGAGAGGTCCATCACCGTGTCGGCGCCCCAGAGGATCGCCCAGCGGAGCTTCTCGACCTCGTCCTCGATGGAGGACCGCACGATCGAGTTGCCGATGTTGGCGTTGATCTTCACGTGGAAGCCGCGGCCGATGATCATCGGCTCGAGCTCGGGGTGGTTCACGTTCGCCGGGATGATGGCGCGGCCGCGCGCCACCTCGCTGCGCACGAACTCCGGGGCCAGCCCTTCGCGGAGGGCGACGAATTCCATCTCCGGCGTGATCTCGCCGCGGCGGGCGTAGTGGAGCTGGGTGATGGGGCCGCTGCCGCGGTACACGGGGCGGCGGAGTGACTCCGGGGTGAGGTCGGGGGTCGCGAGTCGCGCGTCGCGCGTCCCCCACCCCTCCCCGACTCGCGACTCGCGACTCGTGACTTCCTCGACCCCCCGCGCCCGCACCCACGCCCCCCGCACCTCCGGCAGCCCGAGCAGCGGGTCCACGCCCTGCGGCCCGCTGGTGTCGTACACCCGGAGCGGCGGCTCGCCGCCCGAGAGCGCGATCTCGCGCATCGGGACCCGGATGCCGTGCGGTCCCTCGAGGTACACCTTGGTGGAGCGGGGGAACGCCTCCTCGAACGAGGTGGCGGGCTGGACGGTGGTGGCCATCGGAGTCTCCCGGGCGGTGGGCCCTGAACGACGACGCCGCCCCGGCGGGGGGCGGCGCGATCGGAGGGTCGTGGGTCCGGTCGCCGCGCTCCCTACGCCGGTGTGAACCGGATCAGGTTCCGAGGGTGCGTCTCAACCGGGCCCATGCCCGGTGCCCCTGGCGGTCGATCCTCAAGCTACCCGGGGGCCGCCCGCCGGGCCACTCCCCGCTGCCGGGCCCCCGGCGTCCTTCCCCAAAGGACGATGCGCAACCGGCCGGGGCGCACGATATTGGCCTCACCCACAGCCGGAGGCCCTGTGCGCCACGCAACCCACCGCCTCGCGCCCGTCCTCGCCGCGGTGCTCGCCCTCGCGCCCCCCGCGGCGGCCCAGCAGTCGCTTCCCTGCCCCGACTGCAACCCGCCCAAGCGGTTCTGGACCGCCGGGTGGCAGCTGCTGGCGGTGCAGCTCATCCCGTGGAGCGTCAACGCGATCGCCCGCGACGCCGAGTGGGCCCACGTGAGCCCCGCGACCTGGGGGGACAACCTCGCGTTCCCCTGGCAGTGGGACAACAACAAGTTCCTCAACAACCAGTTCTCCCACCCGTACCACGGCAACCTCTACTTCAACGCCGCCCGCACCAACGGCTACGACTTCTGGGAGTCGGCGCCGTGGGCCCTCGGGGGCTCGCTGATGTGGGAGCTGTTCGGCGAGGTGTGGGCGCCCTCGCCCAACGACCTGCTCAACACGACCCTCGGCGGCATCGCCCTGGGCGAGACGCTGTACCGGATCTCCTCGCTGGTGCTGGACAACACCGCCACGGGCTCGGAGCGGACCTGGCGGGAGATCGGGGCCACGGCCCTCAACCCGGTGCGCGGGTTCAACCGGCTCACCCGGGGCCAGATGAACGACGTGACCGCCAACCCACCCGACTGGCGGCCGAGCGGCATCTTCGGCAGCCTCGAGCTGGGCTATCGCCGGTTCGCGACCGACCTCGACGTCACCGACGCCGACGCGCTGAGCCAGTCCTTCCTGGCCCTCCGGCTCATCTACGGGAACCAGGTGGAGGACCTCGACCGGAGCCCGTTCTCCACCTTCACTCTCTCGGGGATGATCTCGTCCAACCCGGGGGACGGGAAGACCCTGGCCGAGCTCCGCGCCCGCGGCAACCTCGGCGCCCGTGAGGTGTTCGACGACTCCGGCCGGCACCAGCTCGCCGGCTTCATGCACTACACCTTCCTCAGCAATCCGATCATCGAGTACGGCGCCCAGGGGTTCAGCGGCGGGCTGGTGACCCGGTCGGCGCCGGAGCGGAAGGGCCCCGCACTGTACGCCGAGGCGCTCGGCTCCTTCATGCCCATCGCCGCAATCCAGTCGGACTACTTCGTGACCGCGGAGGGCCGGGACTACGACTACGGCGTGGCCTTCGGGGGGAACCTCGCGGCGCGCGCCGCCTGGAGCGGGCGGGCGGCGCTCACCCTCACCGGGACGTACGTCTGGCTCCCGGTGCTGAGCGGCTTCAGCGGCGACCACCAGATCATCTCCGCCAGCGCCGAGGGGCGGTACTACTTCGCCGGGAAGTACGGCCTGGGGCTGGCCTACACCCTGTTCTCCCGCGGGAGCAACTACCGGCACCAGGCGGACGTGGACCAGGACGCCTCCGAAGCCCGTGCCTTCTTCACCCTCGCCGTCCCGAGGTGGACCCCGTGATCCCACGACGCCTCCTTGCGCGCGCCGCCGCCCTCGCGCTCCTCGGCGCGGCGGTGGCCTGCGCCGACTCGGTCGTGCGCCAGGTCGGTCCGGTGAACGACCCCGAGCTGGTCAACGTCACCGACTCCCTCTACTTCATCGCCAGCGACCTGGAGAACGTGAACGACCAGTTCACCTGGAGCTGGGAGAACACCGGCACCCGGGCGGAGGTGCTGCACCGGGCCTTCATCCACCACGGGTACGGCATCCTGACCATCGACGACGCGGTCGGCACCCGGGTGGACTCGACCCTGCTGGAATGGGAGCTCGACGCGAGCTCCCGCGAGGGGGTGCCGGGGACCTGGACCGTCACCCTCATCCTGGCGGGCGCCCGCGGCCGGGCGGAGTTCTACCTGCTCGGGCGGCCCTGACCTCCGGGGAACCGCCGGGCGCTCCCCGGCGTTCCTCGCGCGGTTTCCATCACGGGGGTCGAATGCGGGAGACGGCGACGCTGGGCGGCGGGTGCTTCTGGTGCCTCGAGGCGGTGTTCGAGCGGCTGGCGGGGGTGGAACGGGTGGTGTCGGGATACGCCGGGGGGTCCGTGGCGAATCCCACCTACCGCGAGGTGTGCGGCGGCCGCACCGGGCATGCCGAGGTCATCCAGGTGACCTTCGACCCGGCGGTGATCAGCTACCGGGAGATCCTCGAGCTCTTCTTCGCCTTCCACGACCCGACGACGCCCGACCAGCAGGGCCCCGACGTCGGACCGCAGTACCGCTCGATCATCCTGGCGGACGACGAGTCACAGGCGCGCACCGCGCGCGAGGTCATCGCGGCGCTCGAGGCGGAGGACGCCTTCGGCGCGCCCGTCGTCACCGAGGTGCGCCCCCTCGACCGGTTCTGGCCGGCGGAGCCGGGGCACCAGGGGTACTATCGCCGGAATGCCGACCAGCCCTACTGCCGGGCGATGATCACCCCGAAGCTCGCGAAGCTCAGGGCGAAGTACGCGGAGCGGGTCCGCCCGGCGACGGCCTGAGCGAGGGCCGCGGTTAGATTCCGGGCACCCCATCCATGCCCGGAGTCCCGATGGCCGCCGGTCCAGGTCCCCGCCTGCTCGCCCTCTGGCGCCGCCTCTCGCCCCTGCCGGGCGGGAAGTGGCTCTTCTCCCGGCTCGTCGGCCGGGAGGTCCGCTATTCCGGCTCCATCCGCGCGCTGGTGACGCACCTCGAGCCGGGCCATGCGCGGCTCGAGCTGCCCGACCGCCCCGCCGTCCGGAACCACCTCCGCTCCATCCACGCGATCGCCCTGGTGAACCTCGGCGAGTTCACCAGCGGGCTCGCGATGCTGGTGGGCCTCCCCGCCACCGTGCGCGGCATCGTGACCGGGCTCGAGATCGACTACCTCAAGAAGGCGCGCGGCCGGCTGGTGGCGGAGTGCCGGACGGCGATCCCGGCCACGGTGGCGGAGCGGACGCCGTTCACGGTCGAGGCGGAACTCCGCGACCCCGAGGGCGATGTGGTGGCCCGGGCGCGGGTGAACTGGCTGCTCGGGCCAGTCGAAGGTCAAAGGTCGAAGGTCGAAGGGGTGCGGGGTCGGGAGGCGGTCCTTTGACCTCCGACCTTCGACTTTCGACCCTCGCCACCCCCCTCACCCGCGACGCCGGCATCGCCGTCCCGATCATCGGCGGGGCGATGTACCCGTGCAGCAACCCGGAGCTGGTGGCGGCCGTGTCCGAGGCCGGCGGCATCGGCATCGTGCAGCCGATCTCGCTCACCTACGTGCACGGGCACGAGTACCGCGAGGGCCTCCGCCTCATCCGCCGGCTGACGGCGAAGCCGATCGGGCTCAACGCCCTCATCGAGGCGTCCTCGCGGCAGTACCACGAGCGGATGGTGCGGTGGGTGAACGTGGCCCTGGAGGAGGGGGTGCGGTTCTTCGTGACCTCGCTCGGGAACCCGCGCTGGGTGGTGGAGGCGGCCCACGCGGTGGGGGGCAAGGTCTACCACGACGTGACCGAGCGGAAGTGGGCGCTCAAGGGGCTGGACGCGGGCGTGGACGGCTTCATCGCCGTCAACGACCGGGCCGGGGGGCACGCCGGACCGCGGGACGCGGAATCGCTGCTGGCGGAGCTGGCCGACCTCGACCGCCCGGTGGTCTGCGCCGGCGGCGTCGGCACCGAGGCCGATTTCGTGCGCGCCCTCCGCCTCGGCTACGCCGGGGTGCAGCTCGGCACGCGCTTCATCGCCACCACCGAGTGCCGCGCGAGCGAGCCGTACAAGCGGGCCATCCTCGAGGCGGACGCCGACGACATCGTGCTCACCGAGCGGATCACCGGGGTGCCGGTGGCCGTGATCAACACCCCGTACATCCGGCGGATGGGGACGAAGGCCGGGCCGCTGGCGCGGTGGCTGCTGCGGCATCCCCGCACCAAGAAGTGGATGCGCACCTTCTATGCCCTGCGGTCGGTGTGGCAGCTCAAGCGCTCGTCGCTCGACGAGAGCGGGGAGAAGGACTACTGGCAGGCGGGGAAGAGCGTCGCGGGCATCCACGCCATCGAGCCGGCCGGCGAGATCGTGCGGCGCTTCGCCGCCGCCCTGGAGGCGGCGTGCCGGCAGTGACCCGCTGGCTCCTCCGCGCCGGAATGGCCTGGCTGCTGGCGGGGCTCGCGGGCGGGGTGCTGGTGGCCGGACACGACGCACTCGGCCTCCCGACCGCCGTCGGGGCCGCGGGGCCGGCCGTCTTCCACCTGCTCACCGTCGGCTGGCTCACCCAGCTCATCTTCGGCGTGGCCCACTGGATGTTTCCCCGCGCGGGCGCGGATCGGCCCCGCGGCCGCGAGGCGCTGATGTGGGCGGCGCTGCTCCTCGTCAACGCCGGGCTGCTGCTCCGGCTCGCGGCCGAGCCCCTCGCCGCGCTGGGCCATGCGACCGGGCCCGCGCTCGCCGCCTCGGGCCTCCTCCAGTTCGCCGCGGCCGCCTGCTTCACCGCCAACACCTGGCCGCGGGTGCGGGGCCGCTGAGGTGCCGCCGCTCGCCGCGCGCTTCATCCGCACCGCGGTCGTCCTGCTCCTCATCGCCTTCGCCGCCGGGGCGTGGACCCTCGCCGCGAAGGGCACGGCGGCCGCGATGCCCGCGGGCCTGCGGGGCGCGCACGCCGAGCTTGCCCTGGTCGGGTGGGCGCTGCAGCTGGCTCTTGGGGTGGCGTACTGGATCCTGCCGAAGCACGCGGCGGGGCCGCCCCGCGGGCACGACGCGCCGGTGGCGGCGAGCTGGGTGCTGCTCAACGCGGGACTCGCGGTGGCGGTGCTGGGCGCGGCCGCGGGACGCGAGCCGCTCGTGGCCGGCGGGCGCCTGCTCGAACTCGCCGCCGTGGCGCTCTTCGCCAGCCATGCCCTCCCGCGGATCAAGGCCTGCGGCCGCTAGACGTCCTTGCGCCGGAATCCCCGCCAGCCGAGCGCCAGCGGGGCCGCGACCCAGAGGAGCAGCGCGGTGGCCGCGGCGGCGGTGCCCCACGGGGCGCCGAGCGTCCGGCGGAACACGGCACCGGTGTAGCCCAGCAGCGCCGCCGCGTCCACCTGCAGCAGCACCAGCACCCGGCCGAGGTCCACGGGATTGAGCGCCATCAGCGCGAGGAGCGGGCGCTCGAGCGGCCAGCGCGCGAAGAGCACGGTGGCGAGGAGCACGAGCCCGTCATAGAGAATCGCCGCCGCGAGCCAGGCGAGGAGTGCTGCGCCCAGTCCCTTGGCCCGGTCCTCGAAGTGGGTCGCCACGACGAACGCGACGGCGCCGAAGACGAGCGTGAGCAGCACGCCGGTGAGGAGGAGGAGCGGGGCCGCGCCGCGGACCAGGGCCGCCGGGCCCAGGTGCGCCAGGAACGGGATCCCGGTGCCGAGCAGGAAGGCGCCGGCGAGCGGCAGCACGAGCCCGGCATAGAGCCCGGCGAAGAGCGGCTTCCGGCCCACCGGCTGTGCCAGGAGCAGCTCGACGAACTCGCGGGCGGTGTAGAGGTAGAGGGTGCCGAAGACGGCGCTCACCAGGGGCACCGCCAGGAGCACCAGGTTGAGGAGGCTCACCACGACGCGGTCGCCCTCGCCGCCGAAGCGGAAGAGCGCGTCGGTGAGCACGCCGAAGAGCAGGCCGTAGCCGATCACCCACCGGCTCCGCACCAGGTTCCGCACCTCCCAGGCGAGGACCTTCCGCGCCGCCTTCACGGCCGGGTCCCCTCGAGCAGGGCCGCCACCGCCCGCTCCAGGCCGTGGAGCCCGGTCCGCTGGACCAGGTCCCGCACCGGCCCGTGGTGCCGCACCCGCCCCTCGATCAGCACCACCAGGTCCTGCGCCAGGTCCTCCAGCTCCGACATCACGTGGGAGCTGAGCAGGATGGTGCGGCCCTGGCCCTGCAGCTCCCGGATCCGGTCCTTGAGCACCGCGCTCGCCGCGGGGTCGAGCCCCGCGGTCGGCTCGTCGAGGATGAGGAGCCGGGGCTGGAAGAGGAACGCGATCGCGGCGTTGAGCTTCTGCCGCGTCCCGCCGGAGAGCGCCCGCACCGGCTTGCCGAGATGGTCGCGGAGGCGGAAGCGATCGAGCAGGGCCTCGTCGGTCGCCACGGCCGGGCCGCGGAGGCCGCGGAGCAGGGCCAGCACCTCGGTGCCGGTCAGGTTCTCGGGGAAGCGCGGGAGCTGGGGCATGTAGCCGATCGCGCCGCGGGGTGCCGGGTCCTCGCCCAGGGGCACCCCGTCGAGCCGCATCACCCCCTCGTCGGGGCGGACCAGGCCGAGCACCGACTTCACCAGCGTGCTCTTCCCGGCGCCGTTGGGGCCGACGAGGGCGGTGACCCGGCCCGGGGCGAGGGTGAGGTCCACGCCCTGGAGCACCTCGAGCCGGCCGAAGCGCTTGCGGAGCCCCGCCACCTCGAGCCGCGCCCCGGCGGGGGCGGAGGCGGGGGCGGGGGCGGGGGCGGGCCCCGGCGCGCCGCCGGGCTCGAGCCGGAGCACGGGGGTGCTCACGCCGGGCTCCGCATGAGCGGCGACCGGTCGGCCAGCGCCTCGGGCGCGAGCACCGGGAGCACCCGTTCGGCGGCGTCGAGCAGCTCGACGAAGAGGCTCCGGTTCACCACCAGCGCCGGGGGGTAGCGCTCCACCAGGTAGGCGAAGAGCCGCACCGGCTGGAACGGGATGTCACCGGTGCCGTCGCGGTCGAGGTCGTAGCCGCGGTAGGTGTCCCACCAGTTGCCCGCGAAGGTGCTGGAGTGCTGCCGCCCGTTCGTGGCCACGTCGAAGGTGTTCGCCTCGAAGGTGTTGGCCTCGAACCGGCAGGCCTCGGTGTTCGCCATCAGCCGGATCGCCCAGCCATTCGAGCGGAAGGCGTTGCCCCGGATCTCCAGCCGCGTCGCCCCCTCCGACCAGAGCCCGACGGTGTTCGCCTCGAAGCGGTTGCCGGTGATGCTCCCGTCGGTGATGTCCTTGAGCAGGAGGCCATAGGAGGCCGGGCCGCGGCTCCGCGCGAAGGTGTTGTCGTGCATCGTGACGCCGCGACTGTACATCACGGCCACGCCGGCGCCGTTGGCGGTGAACTCGTTCCCCTCGTACCTCGCGTCGTGGGAGAACATGAAGTGCAGTCCGTAGCGGCGGTTCCCGGTGGACGCGTTCCGGCGGACCACCCCGCGCTCGGAGAACTCGAGGTAGATCCCGTCGCGATGCCGGCTGACGCGATTGTCCTCGACCACCGCGTCGGGCGAGTACCAGAGGTGGATCGCGTTGCCGGACTGCGACTCCCGGGCGCCGGTGCCCACGATCCGGTTCCGCCGCACCGTGCACCCGGGACTCTCGGAGATGTAGAGCGCGAACATCGCGCCCTCCACCACGAGGTCCTCGAGCACGCAACGGCGCCCCCGGGTGACCTTGAGGGCGGCACGGTCCTCGACGAACGTGAGCCCGGTGTTCCGGAGGGTGAGCCCGCGCACCGTCACGTCGTCCGCCGTCACCAGCAGGAGGCCGTGGTGGCCCCCACCGTCGAGCACCGCGCCCGGCTGGCCCACGATCTCGAGCGGCCGGTCCACGGTGATGGTCGGCTCGCGCCAGGTGCCCGCCGGCACCACCACCCTGCCGCCGGGCGGGGCGCGACGCACCGCCTCGGCGATGGTCCCGACCCCGGCGCCGACCACCAGGTCACCGGGTCGCGGGTCCGCCGTCGCGCGCGGGGACGGCGCGGCGGCGCCATGCCCGTGGCTGCCGGCGGCGAGCCGGGCCCGCGCCGCCTCCCAGTCGAGGAACTCCCCCCCGAGCGCGTCCCGCAGGCTGTCGGCGGCGGGCCCGGGCCGCACCGCGACCACGTTGCCCGCCATCGGCGAGCGGAGCCCGTCGCTCGCCAGGAACACCGCCTCCCCGACGTCCAGCCAGCCGCCCGCGCCGAGGTAGTCGGCGGCCCAGAGCGAGTGCACCTCGCCCTCCGGCACGTCGCCGGCCACGAGGAAGCCCGCCAGGCAGGCGAGGTCATCGAAGACGAACACCTTGCCGGTCCGGGTCACCGCCTCGGCGGCGAACCGCGGGTCCATCACCGTCATGTGGCAGCGGGCGCAATCCTCGGCGCCCACGGCGACGTCGCGCGGCCCCGGCGCGGAACACGCCAGGGCCGCGAGCGCGCCGAGGACCGCGCGCGAGGGCACCCGCCCGCCGGTCACCCCGCCGCCGGGCGCCGGCGCCGGTCGAGGAGGAGCGCCACGGCGCCGAGCGCCACCGAGGCCATCAGGGCGAGGCCGCCGAGCGCCGGCCACGAGGTCGCCCGGAAGTTGAGCAGCTGCTTGGAGCCGATGACCGGCGGCTGGTAGGCCATGCCCGGCACCTTGATGGCGGCGGTGGGGTCGAGCTCGTGCCCGTACTCGTAGCCCCATTTCCAGAAGTCCGCCAGCCCGGCCACCGCGAGGAGGGCGAAGAGCACCACCCAGAGGGCGAGCACCTTGCGCGACCCGGTGGCCGCGGTGAGCACCCCGAGCGCCGCCAGGCCGCCCAGCAGGAACGGCATCAGGCGGAGCTCGGGAATGGACTCGGGCACGATCTCCTTCATCCCGATGTAGTGGTTGAGGCCGTTGATCGAGTTCAGGTCCTGCGGCTTCTCGCCGGTGATCTTGTCGGCCCAGATGTACATCCCGAGGCCCTCGGGGTACTGCGGCGCCTCCAGTGCGATGTGCCAGAGCGGCCGGACGTACGCCACCCCGATGAGCAGGACGGCCAGCACCACGAGGGCCCGGGAGAGGGAGCGCATCACGTCACTCCGGCTTGTTCCAGGTGAGCGGGACGCTGCTGCCCCGGGCGGAGACCCGGATGTAGCCCTGCATCTCCTGGTGGAGCGCCGAGCAGAAGTCGGTGCAGTAGAACGGGTAGACGCCCACCGCCTGCGGCACCCAGACCAGCGTGCGGGTAGCGCCCGGCATGATGAGGAGCTCGGCGTTCCGCGCCCCGAGCATCGCGAAGCCGTGGGGCACGTCCCAGTCCTGCTCCAGGTTGGTCACGTGGAAGAAGACCGAGTCGCCCACCTGGATGCCCTCGATGTTGTCGGGCATGAAGTGGCTGCGGATGGCGGTCATGCCCACGT
>DATIBS010000119.1:0-13371 GCA_035457305.1 Gemmatimonadales bacterium | reverse complement strand
CGGACAGGGTGGGATTCGAACCCACGTGACCCTTTTGGGGTCTACACGCTCTCCAGGCGTGCCTCTTAAACCACTCGAGCACCTGTCCCGACGGGCGGGATTCTAATCGCCACCCGGCGGGTTTTCCACCGATGCGCGGCGGGCGCCGCGGGTCGATATTGCATCCGGTCCTCGCGGCCGCCCACTTCCCCGCCCCGGAGGCAGTCGTGTCCAAGGTCGTCCTCGTCGTGATCTGCTTCGGCGTCGCCCTGCTCCTCCTCTCGACCGCCGCCGGCCTCGCCAAGGGCGAAGGGCGCGGGGGCCCCGCGTGGGCCTTCCGGCTCGGCGGCCTGCTCGCCGCACTCCTCGGGATCCTGATCGTCGGCACATCGATGGTGAAGGTCATCGACGCCGGCAAGGTCGGGGTCAAGCACGCCTTCGGCAGGGTCCACCCGAGGCCGCTGCTCCCCGGCATCCGGTTCGTCGAGCCGTGGTCGTCGGTCGAGTACTTCTCCACCCGCGAGGAGCAGTTTCCCGAGAGCGCCGAAGAGGTCGAGCAGATCGACGCCCTCTCGCGGGAGCAGATGGGGATGAAGATCGACGTGGCACTCCGGTGGCAGATCGACCCCCAGACGGCGCCGAGGATCTTCCGGGAGATCGGAGCGCAGGAGCGGATCGAGTCGATGGTGAAGAACGCCATCCGGAACGGCGTCCGGGACGGGATGGTGGTCTACTCGATCAACGACATCGCGGAGCGCAACCGCATCGCCACGACGATGGAGGCGGAGGTGGACTCGGCGCTCACCACGAGCCCGCCGGACGGCTCCGCCCCGTTCAAGGTGGCCCAGGTGACAGCGTTCTTCCTGCGAAACCTCCAGCCGCCGCCGCAGGTGGTGCAGGCGATCAACGACAAGATCGCCCAGGAGCAGCGCATCCAGACCGAGCAGCACCGGGTCGAGGTGGCCCGGCTGCAAGCCGAGCAGCAGCGGCTCCTCAACGTGACGCTCACGCCCGAGGCGCTGACCAAGCAGTACCTGGAGGTGCTGGAGCAGCTCCGGACGTCGAACAACCTGGTGCTGATCGTGCCGACGGAGGGCGGGGTGCCGCTCCTGAGCCTCGAAGGGCTCAGGAAGAACCTGCAGTAGGCGGGGGGGAGACCGGGGGGCGACGGCGGAGCCGGTGCACTGCCACGCCCCAGGTCACGAGCCCGACGGCGAGGAAGAGCATCGCGGAGGTGCCCGGCGGGAACGGCCCCTCGGCCGGGGGGCAGTTTCCGCTCGCGAGGCAGCCGAACGGGTCGTTCCCGGCGGCCGCCGGAAGGCTGTCGGCAATCCCGCGCAGTGTCACGACATCCCTCCAGGTTCAGTACCGTCACCCACTTGCCCGCCCTTGACGCGCCCTTGACCGGGGCGGAGCCTATTGGGGCCCGTCACTCCCTCTGGAGCAATCTATGGGCTACCGTCGTCCTCTGGCACTCGCCCTCGCGGGAGCCTTCGCGCTCTCCGGCTGTGCCGACCAGTCCACCGTCGGGCCCGACGCGGACTTCCGCTCCGGCCCTCCCCCCAGCGGCCATCGGGGCATCACCGTCCTCTCGCGCAACCTCTATCTCGGGACGGACATCGATCCGATCGCGGAGGCGATCGCGACCTACTTCGCCACCGACCCGACCCCGACGAACGAGGAGCTGGCGGCCGCCGTGGCGCCGGCAACCTCGGCGGCGTGGCTCATCGTGCTGCAGACCAATTTCGCCGCCCGGGCCGAGGCGCTGGCGGACGAAATCGCGAAATCGCGCCCGGTGATGGTTGGCCTGCAGGAGGTGACGACCTACACCCTCCTCTCGCTCACCAACCCGCAGCTCGGCGAGCTGGTGCAGTTCGACTTCCTGGAGCTGCTGCTGGACGCGCTGGCGGCCCGCGGTCTCGACTATCGGAGCGTGGTGCAGTCGTCGCTCACCGACTTCCAGCTGCCGGCGCTGGTTCCCGACCCGACCAATGGGTACACGCCGGGCCCGGCTCTGGCGCGCTTTCAGGACAGCGACGCAATCCTCGCCCGCGGCGACGTGAGCACGTGGGACGAGACATGGGCGGTCTTTTCGACACTCGCGCCGCTCGGCGGGGGATTCTCCATCCTCCGCGGATGGACGGCGGCGAGTGCGCAGGTGGGCGACCGCTCCTTCCGGTTCGTCAATTCGCACCTCGAGACGCAGGGGCCGGCCGACGGCCTGCTCAACGCGGCGCAGGGACAGGAGCTGGTGACGATCTTCGCCGGGGAGACGCTACCGGTGATCCTGACGGGGGACTTCAATTCCGCCGCGAATCCCGATGCCCCGGCCGGCACCACCACGCCGACCTACGGCCTCGTCACCCAGGCGGGATACTCGGATGCCTGGGTGCTCTTCGGCGGGGGCGCGACCGACGGCAAGACCTGCTGTCACGCCGGCGACCTTTCCAACGCCACACCGTCGTTCGATCAGCGCATCGACTTCATCTTCCTGCGCG
This sequence comes from Gemmatimonadales bacterium, assembly GCA_035457305.1. Taxonomy (GTDB): domain Bacteria; phylum Gemmatimonadota; class Gemmatimonadetes; order Gemmatimonadales; family GWC2-71-9; genus JAICEH01. The sequence continues at coordinate 10,894 of DATIBS010000119.1, read as the reverse complement.
GCTTCGTTCCGTCGCAGTCCCTCGGCGCGACGATGAAGTTCGAGCTGCTGGGCGAGGAGGCGGGCGACCGGTTCAGCGCCACCGACGCGCTGGGGCAGCCGGTGACGCTCTGGCCGTCGGACCATGCGGGACTGGTGGCGAGCTTCGTGCCGGCGGCGAAACCGGTGCCGTAGGCGCGGCGCGGAAGGCGGGAACGAACGAGCGGGGGCTCCGGTGACGGGGCCCCCGCTCGGTTTGACGGACAGGGTGGGATTCGAACCCACGATACCGTTGCCGGTATACCGGTTTTCGAGACCGGCTCCTTCAGCCACTCGGACACCTGTCCAGCGGGGCGGGAAATCTAGCGGCGCCCTTCGGCTGGTCAAAGGTCGAAGGTCGAAGGTCCGCATCGACCTTCGACCTTCGACCTTCGACCTTCGACCGTCGATCGTCGACGTTCGACCCTGTTACGCCAATCCCGGCTCGTCGTCGAGCTCGTGCTCCCGGCCCCAGCGCCGCGCATGGAAGAAGCGCTTGAGCAGCTCTCCGCACTCCGCCTCGAGGATGCCGCCAATCACCTCGGGGTGGTGGTTGAGCCGCGGATGCCGGAGAAGGTCGTGGATCGAGCCGGCCATCCCGGCCCGGCTGTCCCAGGCGCCGAACACCACCCGGCTCACCTTGCTGAGGACGATGGCCCCGGCGCACTGCGCGCACGGCTCGAGCGTGACGTAGAGCGTGGCGCCAACCAGTCGGTCCTCCCCCGCGTGCGCCATCGCGCGCTGCATTGCCAGCAGCTCGGCATGGGCGGTAGGGTCCTTCCGCTGGATGGTCTCGTTGTGCGCCTCGGCGAGGAGGACGCCGTCGCGGACTACCACCGCGCCCACCGGCACCTCCTCCCGCACCGCAGCGGCCCGGGCGAGGCGGAGCGCCGCCTCCATGCCGGCCGCGTCGGCGGGACTGGGGAGACCGCGGCGCATTCGACCCTCCGGGCCAGGGACCGGGGAAGGGGGACCGGGGACCGGGGAGCGGGCCCCGCCCGCCCCCCTACCGGGCGCCCGCGGGCACCGGCTCGACGGGCGCCTCGCTGGGCGCCGGCGCGGCGCGGCGCTCGAACACGAGCTCGCCACCTCGCGCATCGGCCAGGATCCGGTCGCCCTCGGCGAACCGGCCCTCGAGCAGCTCCAGCGCCATCGGGTTCTGCAGCCGCCGCTGGATCACCCGCTTGAGCGGGCGCGCCCCGTACAGCGGATCGTAGCCCTCCGCCGCCAGCAGTTCAAGCGCCGCGGGGGTGAGCTCGAGCGCGATCCCCCGGCCCGCCAGCATCTGCCGGAGCTTCGTCATCTGCAGCTCGACGATCCGGGCGAGGTCGTCGCGCGAGAGCGGGCGGAAGACGATCACATCGTCCACCCGGTTGAGGAACTCCGGGCGGAAGTGGCGCCGGAGCTCGGCGCGCACCTGGTCGGCCACCCGCTCCCACGCCTCCCCCTCGGCGCCTGCCCCGGCCTCCACGATGTACTGGCTGCCGAGGTTCGAGGTCATGATGATCACGGCGTTGCGGAAGTCCACCGTGCGGCCCTGGCTGTCGGTGAGCCGCCCGTCGTCGAGGACCTGCAGCAGGAGGTTGAAGACGTCGGGATGGGCCTTCTCGATCTCGTCGAAGAGAATGACCGAATAGGGCCGGCGCCTGACCGCCTCGGTGAGCTGTCCGCCCTCCTCGTAGCCCACGTAGCCCGGGGGCGCGCCGATCATCCGCGCCACCGCGTGCTTCTCCATGTACTCCGACATGTCGAGCCGCACCATGGCGCGCTCGTCGTCGAAGAGGAGCTCCGCCAGGGCGCGCGCGGTCTCGGTCTTCCCCACGCCGGTGGGGCCGAGGAAGATGAACGAGCCGGTCGGCCGGTTGGGGTCCTGCAGTCCCGCGCGGCTCCGCCGCACCGCGTTCGACACCGCCTCGACCGCATCGCCCTGGCCCACCACCCGCTTCGCCAGCTCGGACTCGAGGTGCGCCAGGCGCTCCCGCTCGGACTCGAGCATCCGGCTCACCGGGATGCCGGTCCACTTGGCCACCACCTGGGCGATGTCCTCGTCGTCCACCTCCTCCTTGAGGTAGCGGGCCGACTGCTGCAGCTCGGCGAGCTTCGCCTGGCCGGCCTGCACCTCGGCCTCGAGCTCCGGGATCCGTCCATAGCGGAGCTCGGCGGCCCGCTGCAGGTCGCCCCGCCGCGTGGCGGCTTCCACCTCCGCCTTGAGCCCCTCGAGTTCGGCCTTCTTGGCCTGCATTTCGTGGATCGCCGCCTTCTCCGCCTGCCACTGGGCCTTCATCCCCGCCGAGCGCTCGCGGAGCTCCGCGATCTCCTGCTCCACCGCCTTCCGCCGCTCCACACCCGCCTTGTCCTTCTCCTTCCTCAGGGCCGCCAGCTGGATCTCCAGCTGGACGATCCGGCGCTCCACCTCGTCGATCTCCTGCGGCAGGCTGTCGATCTCGATCCGGAGCCGGCTGGCCGCCTCGTCCACCAGGTCGATGGCCTTGTCGGGCAGGAAGCGGTCGCCGATGTAGCGGTCGGAGAGCGTCGCGGCCGCCACCAGTGCGTTGTCGGTGATCCGGACACCGTGGTGCACCTCGTACTTCTCCTTGAGCCCGCGGAGGATCGCGATCGTGTCCTCGACGCTCGGCTCCCCCACGAACACCGGCTGGAACCGGCGCTCGAGGGCGGCGTCCTTCTCGATGTGCTTCCGGTACTCGTCCAGCGTGGTGGCGCCCACCACGTGGAGCTCGCCCCGCGAGAGCGGGGGCTTGAGCATGTTGCTCGCGTCCACCGCCCCCTCCGCAGCGCCGGCGCCGACGATGGTGTGGAGCTCGTCGATGAACGTGATGAAGCGGCCCTCCGCCTCGGTGAGCTCCTTCACCACCGCCTTCAGCCGCTCCTCGAACTCGCCCCGGTACTTGGCCCCGGCCAGGAGGAGGCCGATATCGAGTGCCACGATCTCCTTGTTGCGGAGCGACTCCGGCACGTCGCCGTTCACGATGCGCTGCGCCAGCCCCTCGACGATGGCGGTCTTCCCGACGCCCGGCTCGCCGATCAGCACCGGGTTGTTCTTGGTCCGGCGGCTCAGCACCTGGATCACGCGGCGGACCTCCTCGTCCCGCCCGATCACCGGATCGAGCTTCCCGCGCCGCGCCTGGTCGGTGAGGTTCCGGGTGAAGCGCTCCAGCGCCTGGTACTTCTCCTCCGGGCTCTGGTCGGTCACGCGGTGCGCCCCCCGCACCGCCGTGAGCGCCTCCCGGAGCGTCCCGGAGTCCACCCCCAGGGCCGAGAGCAGTCCCCGGGCGGTGGTGCCCTTCTCCTCGGCGAGCGCGAGCAGCAGGTGCTCGGTGGAGACGTAGGCGTCCCCCAGCGCCTTCGCCTCGGCCTCGGCCCGGTCGAAGATCCGATGCAGCTCCCGGCTGAAGCTCGGCTCGGCGCCGCCCTCCTGCCGGGGGAACTTCTCGATCTCCCGCTCCACCTGCCCGCGCAGGGCGGTGAGGTTCACCCCCGCCTTCTGCAGCACCGGGACGGTGACCGTGTCCTCCTGGCCCAGCAGCGCGGCGAAGAGGTGCGCGTCGTTGACGACAGGATTCCCGCGCCGCCGGGCTTCCTCCCCCGCGTCGCGGAAGGCCTCCTGACCGCGAAGCGTGAGTCGTTCGGGTCTGAGCATCGGCTGGTCCCTTTCCGGCGGGGCGCCTTCGTGCCGGACGTCCGCTCGTGGCGCCAAGATTCCGCTCCGCGGTCCGGGGTGCAAGGGCCATTCCCGCGGAACCTGCCGCGATGGCAGTGTTTTGTGATGTGGACAGGTCTAAAACGCATGCCGGAGCGGCGTTAGGCCGCTCCGGCTACGGTGGCGTCGAGGTGGGGCGCCGGGCGATCATCCGGCCGACATAGCGCCGGTCGTTGACCGTCAGGACATAGAGGTACACGCCAGGGCTCAGTTCCAGGCCCGGATCGCTGAACTCCCCGTCCCAGTCAGCCAGGAATCGCCCGCAGAAGAGCCGCACGCGATCCACACGAAGGCTGTCCGTGCCGCGCAGAACTGGTGTCGCCACCTCCTGCGCCAGGACGTTCACGATCCGCAGCGTGACTTCGGGTCGCCGCCCCCCGCGGCACAACTCAGGGTTGAGGGTGAAGGGGATGGTGGTCGAGGGCCAGAAAGGGTTGGGGAAGTTCTCCCCCAGGTCCACCGGCGGCGGCATGGCCTCCTGGGCCGACAGCGGTGCCGCAAGTGCCAGCAGGACGAGCCCCCAACCCGGCCACGCCAACCTGCGCATGGGGACTCCTTGGCTGACGGAAGGGTTGGGTCGCTCGCGGGCCTCCTGCTGGCGTGAAAGTGCTTGTCCGACTGGCGGTTAGTCGAAAAGATGCCGGCCAGCGGAGCCGGCTGTCAAGCGAGCCGCGGGCCGGCCGTCCGCGCCTCGCCCCGGCGAAGGGTCCAGCCCTGGCGATCCGACCACTCGAGGAGCGGGATCAGGTACTTCCGGGACAGCCCCGTCCTCTCCCGGAGTCGGGCCGGGGTGATCTCGCCCGTGCCGGCAAGTTCCTGCAGCAGCACCTGCAACCGCCGGGCCGCCGCGGCGCCCAGCCACCGGTCCTGATCCACGCGAAGGACGAGCCCGGCGAGCTCGGCCTCGCGAAGCCGCGCCGCGGAGGCGTCCGAGCCCAGGTCGGCGAGCCCCGGCGCGGCGAAGCCGGATTCCTCCACCCGGGCGGCGAGCGCCGCGGCTGCCGCCGAAGGTTGGTCGGGCCAGACGCCGCGGCGAGCCCGACCGTCCCGGATCGAGAGCGCCCCGTCCTCCACGAGCCGGGCGAGTGCCGCCCCGAGCGCCCGGCGCCGCTGGCGCGGGAGGGTGCGGAGCGCCGCCAGCGCAACGGGCTCGGCGCCGTCCAAGGCAGCGAGGACTGCCTCGCGCGCGGCCGCCACCGCAACGCGATCGAGGAGTCGGCCTTCGTGACCGACGAGCCCGGCCGCGACGATCACCTCGCGCGCCGCCACCGGGGCGACACCGAGCAGCACGGGGACCTCGTCGGGGACGATCCCGTCCGGCCGCCGTGCCACCAGAGCGCCGAGCCGGTCCGCCGGATTGCCGGAGTCGAGGCCCGGGGTCCAGGGCGCCCGGGACGGCGGCGAGGGATCGAGCACCACGCCCCCACCGAGAGTGCGCACCGGGCTGTAGCTCCGGAGCACGAAGCGGTCGCCGCCCCGGGCCACCATCGGGGACTCCAGCGCCAGACGGGCCTTGCCCGGGCGGTCGGCCCGCCGACGCAGCCGGGCGAGCCGTTCCGTCGTCCCGGCGAGGAGGCGCACCCGCGCCCCGTGCGGCGGCTCGACCGCCCCAGGCTCGAGCTCCAGCGACACATCGAGCGCCAGGGTTTCCCGCCACGGGGCGCCGGCCGCGACCACCACCCGGCCACGCTCCGCCTCACCCGCCTGCAGCGCCAGCGCGAGCCCGACCCGATCGCCCGCCACCGCCTCCTCCACGGCACGTCCGAAGGACTCGACGGCGCGGATCCGGGCGGCGGTGGGCCCGGGGAGGAGCGCCACGCGGTCTCCGACCCGCAGGGTGCCGCTCACCACGCTCCCGGTGACCACGGTGCCCGCACCCGGAGAGGAGAACACCCGGTCCACGTTCAGCCGGAACAGGTCGGCGCGGGGGTCGGTGGTACCGTGCGGCTCCGCGGCGAGCCGCGCCAGCCGGGTCCGGAGTGCATCGATGCCTTCGCCGGTGCGGGCGCTCACCACCACCGGCGGTTCGAACGCCACCACCGAGCTCTCCAGCCATGCCGCGAGGTCATCCGCCACGCGGGCGGCCCGCTCCCGCCCGGCCAGGTCGGCTCGCGTGACCACGGGGATGCCGCGCGGTACCCGGAGTGCCTCGAGCACGGCGCGGTGCTCGCGCGTCTGGGGGCGGATCCCTTCGTCGGCGGCGACCACGAGCAGCACCACGTCCATGCCGGCGGCGCCGGCGGCCATGGTGCGCACGAGGTCCTCGTGCCCTGGCACGTCCACCACCCCGGCGTGCGCGCCCCCGAGCTCGAGCGGGGCGAAGTTGAGCTCGATCGTGAGTCCCCGGCGCCGCTCCTCGGCCAGGCGGTCCATTCGCCGTCCGGTGAGGGCCTCCACCAGCGCGGACTTGCCGTGGTCCACGTGGCCGGCCGTGCCGACGATCACGGCGCCTCCCACGGGGCGCGTTCCCAGAAGCGGAGGGCCGGGAGTTCCGCGCCTTCCGCCAGGTGGTACTGGACGTAGCGCGCGAGGAGCCGGCGGTGCGCCGCGGCGTGCGGCCGGTCGAACTCCGGCAGCGGGGCCTGCGGGTCGAGGAGGTCGGCGAGTCCTTGCCGGGCCTCCTCCGGAAGCCGGGTGGCGGCGTGGCCCGCGGCGCAGGCGGCGCAGAGCGCGCCGCCGTCCTGGGCGCTGAATGGCAGGGGGCCGACCGGCGCCACCGGTGCCCCGTCACGCGCGCAGTGCTCGAGTGTCGGCGCGAAGCCCAGGACCGCGACAAGTCGCCAGAGCAGCCGCAGGGCCAGGGGCTCGAGTGCCTCCAGCGGCGCGTCCTCGAGCAGTGTGAGCCCGCCCTCGAGCAGGTCGGCGCTCTCCGGATGCGGCTCGGGGTGCCCGAAGCGCTGCATCACCTCGGCGAGCGCGCTGGCGGCCGCGAAGCGCGCGACGTCGCCCGCGAGGCCCACGCGAAGCCGCGCCAGGTCGAAGCCGGTGAGCAGGTGCAGGTCGCGATGTTCGTGCATCACCAGGTGGGCGGTGCCGCTCGACAGCGGCTGGAGCGCGGCGCCGAACCGGCTCCTCGGGCGGAGCGCACCCTTCGCGATGGCGCTCACGACGCCATGCTCGCGGGTGGCGAGCCGGACGATCTTCGAGGTCTCGCCGTACCGGAGGGTGGAGAGGAGGATCGCGGAAGTGGTGACGGCCGGCATGGGGCGCGGTGCGCCCTCAGGGCTCGCGCGGAACCAGCGCCAGCGCCACGCCGCTCGGGCAGGGCCCCGACGGCAGTTCGCGGAGCAGGGTGAGGTCACGCCGGAGGACGCTGAGGACACCGGGTGTCCCCGGGCAATCCGCCTCGCGTGGAACCCAGACCCGCCCGTCCTCGTCCACGGCAACCCCGACGGCGCCGGCGAGTGGGACGCCCTCCCCCGCCCCGCGGAGGAATTCCCGCGCCCGGGTGTCGAACTCGAGCAGCCCCTCGCTCCGGGAGGCGATGAGGATCCGGTCGTCGAGAGCGGCGGCCGACCCCGGTCGGCTACCGAGTCCCCCGAAGTTCGCCAGCTCCGTCCCCTCGACCGGGTCCACGACATGAAGGCGACCCTCCGGCGAGGCGGGGTCGCCCGCCGCCACCACGTAGAGCTGGCCGTCGATCCCGACCGTGGCGGTCGTCGCATTCACCGCGCCGGGCAGTCCGATGGAGTCGGGAGTGCCCGCCCCGGCGAACTCGGCTGGATCGATCGCGGTGATCCAGCTCGGCCCGCGGGCGCAGCGGTCGGCCGTCCCCGCGCAGGGTTCCGTGTTGGCATTGAGCACGAAGAGGCGGCCACGGGTGAATGCGAGCCCCCGCGGGTCCACGCCCACCGCCATCGACGAGGTGTCTCCGGTAACGAGCGAGACCCTTCCCACCCGATCGATCCCCGCCAGGGCGACGAAGAGCACGGTATCGGAGGCGAATGCCGCCGCCGAGGGGTACGCCCCGACCGGGAAGTCGACCTCCCGGAGCACGGTACCGAGGGCCAGGTCGATGACCACCACCTGGTCGCCCGAGCCGAGTGGCAGGGCGGCCAGACCGCCGCGGGTGGCGACACCGGTCGGGGTGGCCCCGGGCCCGAGCGGGAGGACGGCGACATCCTCGGGCGCGAGGATCGGCCGGACGGCGAGTTCAGCCGTGGCCGAATCCGGCACGAGCAGGAGCGCCTCCGGCGGTGGAAGCGGATCGGCCACCTCGGCACAGGCCACCAGCCCCGCCGCGAGAAGCGGTGCTGCGCGACGGAGGATCGTGGAAGGCATCGGGAGAAAGGTAAGCGCATCACCCCCCGGAGCGACCTAGAGTCCGGTGCGGAGCCCCAGGAAGACGGCCCGGCCGCGACCGGGATAGCCCACGATCGTCTCGTAGTCCGCATCGAACGCGTTCTCGACCCGGAGCGTGGCGAGGAGACCCGCAGCGACCGGGAGCCGGGCCTCGGCCGAGAGATCCGTCAGCGCGTACCCCTCCAGAGTCGTGCGGCGGGCGGGGAACTCGGCATAGTCCAGATCCTCCCGCGGGCCGGCGATCGACACCCGCGCACCGAGGCGGATCGCCGGCGACGCCAGCCAGTCCACGCTGACCGAGCCCGAGTTCGCCGGCCGGCGGAGCAGCGCCTCCCCGGGGGCGAACGCGCTCGTGGCGCCGGTGCCCGATTCGGTCACCTCGGTGTGCAGCCGGGTCCAGCCGATCCCGAGGCGTATCCGGCTGCCGAGCCGGACCCTGCCCGCGGCCTCGAGCCCGCGCGCCGTGGCGGCCCCGAGGTTGAAGTAGGTCGGCTCCCCGGGCTCGGCCGACTGGTACTGGATCAGGTCGTGGAACTGCTGGTCGAACCATGTCGCCTCCACCGTGAGGGCGCCGGCGAGCAACTCCTGGGCGAGGCCGACCTCCCAACTGCTCGTGCGCTCCGGCTCGAGCGCCGGGTTCCCGACCTCGAAGGGGGAATCAGCCCACGTCTCCGCCAGCGAGGGGGCCTTGAACGCGGTCCCCGCACTGGCCCGGAGCCGGGTGGCCCGGGCGGCCCGCACCACGGCCCCGACCCGCCAGGTCGCGAACGAACCGAACGCATCGCTGTCGTCCACCCGCGTCCCGCCAGTGACCGAGACCCGGTCGACCGGCTGCACCAGGGCCTGCACGTACCCGCCGTGGGTCGTGCGGCTCCGGTCGAATGGCGTGTCGGGCTCGGTGAAGGCGCCGCCGCCGAAGTTCGAGGTGGACCAGCCCGACTGGGCCTCCGACTCCCGCTCCACGGCGACCCCGGCCGTGAGCGACACCCCGGGTCGCGGGTGGAACAGCAGCCGGCCGTCAGCGCCCCGCCGGGCGACCTCGCGCGCGCGGTGCGAGGCAAAGGCGTAGCCCGCCGTATCGGCGGCGCTGTCGGGATCGTCGGCCGACCCGCCGTCGGCGTCGAGCAGGCTGAGCGCCAGGCGCGCCTCCACGGCCGGCGATATCCGGTGCGCGGCCTCGAGTCCGAGGGTGAGTCCGCGCTCGAAGGTGCGCTGGTTCCGGTCCACCGGCGCTCCGGTGAAGTCGGTCGGGAAGTGCGAGGTGTGGTCGCCGAAGCGGGCGCTCACGGCGAGGTCGGTGGCCGTGCCCGGCGCCGCGTGCATCCGCGCGCTCAGCACGGTGTTCTCGAAGTCGCTGTTGAAATCGTGGATCCCGTCCGTCCGGCTGCGCGCAGCCGCCGCGCTCGCGCCCAGCCGGGCCCCGCCGGCGCTCCCCCACAGTTCGCCCGCCCAGGAACCGAAACTCCCGCCGGTGAGCGCCGCGCCACCCCGCGCCGGCCCCTGGCCCGGCCGGGTGAAGAGCTGGATCACACCCGAGACCGCGTCCGACCCGTAGAGCACGCTGGCCGGGCCGCGGACGACCTCCACGCGCTCCACGTTGTCCATCGTGAGCGCGGCCAGGTCCACGTAGCCGCCCGGCGCGTTGAGCGGCACCCCGTCCACCAGCACCTTCACGTAGTCGCTCTCGCCGCCGCGCAGGAAGAGCGACGTCACCCCGCCCCACGAGCCCGTGGGCACGACGAAGGCGGAGGGCACCTCACGGAGGGCGTCGGCGACCAGCCGGATGCCGCGTCGGCGCAGCGCTTCCCCGTCGAGCACGGTGGTGGGGGAGGACACGCGGTCCGCCGGCTCCGGCGAGCGCGTGGCCGTGACGACGATCTCCTCGAGCTCGACCGGCTCCTGCGCCGCCAGCGTGGGGGGGACGAGGAGAAGGGCGAGGAGGATGAGGGCGCGAGGGTGCATGGGTCGAGAGTCGAGGGAGTGGATCGGGCCGCAGCTCCTGCCGTCCGGCCGCCTAGCCGTCCGGCCGCCCCGGCTCCGACGGCCGGAGCGGAACGACCTGGGGCGAGCCGTCGTGCCAGGTCGTCCGCGCGACCGGCCAGCGGAACACGCGCGACACCGCGGTCTCGGTGAGCACGGACGCCGGCGTCCCCTGCCCCGCGGTCCGTCCCCCATCGAGCATGAGCATCCGGTCGGCATACCGGGCCGCGAGGTTGAGGTGGTGCGTGATGACCAGGGCGCCGAGTCCCTGGTCGACCAGCCCCCGCACCAGCTCGAAGAGCTCCATCTCGTGGCGCACGTCGAGGGACGCGGTCGGTTCGTCGAGCACCAGGAGCGAGGGCTCCTGGGCGAGGGCGCGCGCCACCCGTACCCGCTGGGCCTCCCCGGCGCTCAGGCGATCGGTCGGGCGGTCCCGGAGTCCGTGGACGTCGGCTCGGGTCATCGCCCGCTCGACGGCCGCGCGATCGGCGGCGCCCGGAGGAGCGAGAGGACCGAGGTGGGGATACCGACCCAGCATCACCGCCTCCTCCACCCGGAGCGGGAATGCCTCCTCCTCCCGCTGGGGCACGACTCCGACCGCCCGGGCCAGCGCGGCGCGGCCCCAGGAGGCGAGCGCGCGGCCGTCGAGGGTGACGTCGCCCCTCGAGGGTCGGAGGAGGCCGAGCAGGACGCGAAGCAGAGTCGTCTTCCCGCTTCCGTTCGGCCCCACCACGGCGGTGAGCCGGCCGCGCGCCGCCTCGAGCGATACGCCGGCGAGCGCCTCGCGCGCGGCGCGCGGGTAGCGCGCGACGACGTCCTCGAAGCGGATCACGAGAGACGGCGCAGCTGCGCCAGGAACACGGGAACGCCGATCACC